>CAYFFA010000011.1:0-21698 GCA_964342375.1 uncultured Dehalococcoidales bacterium
CCTTGGTGCTGGTATCGTCGATGCGATGGACACCGTTTTTAGTTTCGTCCGTGGTCAGATCTAGACCAGCAAAGACTAAGCGCATAGCATCGTCGGAGCCCAGATAGTCTGGACCGACTGTTAGGTCAGCGGCGTCAGCGCCGGTAATGCCCGTATCGGCAGCGAAGATAACTCGGTAACCGGAAAAACCGGCGGCCGTGTTCCACTTCGACTGGTTGAAGCTGTATATCTCCAGACTGACATTGTCAGTGGTTGATGGAGCATTGATTCCAACTGTTATGGCGAGCATGACCTGGTCTGATGCGAATTGAGGTGAGAATATTACGGCTGGAGAATAGTTTGCTCCGGAATAAGTTGTGTCTGAAGCAGAAGCGAAACCATTCTTGTCATTGGTTTCCAGCCACAGAGGTGAGGCGTCGCCAACATCGTAGTACCAAACATTAGCTTCATAGTTGGTACCGTTCAACTCATAGCCGGAAACGGCTACGTAGTTTATGCCGCTGGAATTTGCCGCTGACACTGCGATGTCCTGGATGGTGTCAACTGCAGCTCCGCCTGATTCCTGAATCGTGCCTAGTGAACCATTGGTTGTTCCACCGTTGGTGCTGACATAGACCAGATCAGTGGCTGTATCAGCGTAGGCAAAAATATCGGGATCATCTGGAGCGACCGCTATCAAATCAGTGTCTGCGGTCATTGTCTTGGATGACCAAGTCAAACCACGGTCGGTTGACTTGTAAACATATGTAGTGCCAGTGGCAACATATATGGTGTCGCCACTATCGGCCACTGCGATGCCCTTGATACTGTCGTCAGTATCTCCTACCAGAATTTGGCTGGTGGTAGAAGGCCAAGGGCTGAAAGCTGTCCACGAAAACGTGCCCGCTGCCGTTGGTACTGCCGCGACTAGAAAGCTGGAAAGCAGCATCAAAGACAGAAACACGCCAATTATAGATCTTTTTTTCATCGACTTTTCATTCCTCCTTAAGGAATATCTCCGCTTCCATATTTATGGAAACGGGTTATTAATCAACAGAATTTGAGCTTTTAAACTCCGCTTCCCTTGCGGGTATCGTCATAAACATCACTTCCTTTCCTGTTTACTCGATATCACTATACTATAAAAAAAGAATTTGTCAACCCCCTAGGCGCGGGATTAGACATAAAATATTTAAAAAAAATTATGAAATTGGCTAAATCCGCCCAAATTTTGGGGGTAATAATCATACTAGTCCAATTCTTGACCGGTCAATCTCTGGAAAACGTGGCGGTATCTTGTGGCGGTAGCTTCGATGACTTCCACGGGCAGTGAGGGTGCCGGAGGCTCTTTATTCCAGCCCGACTGTGTTAAACAGTCACGGACCGGTTGCTTGTCGTAGCTGGGCTGAGCTTGCCCCACCCGGTAGAACTCGGTGTCCCAGAACCGGCTGGAGTCAGGGGTCAGCAGCTCATCGATGAGAATGAGCTGACCGTTGTCCAATCCGAACTCCATTTTGGTATCAGCGATGATAATATCTCTGGCAAGGGCATACTCGCGGGCATAGCTGTAAACCGCTAGGCTTTTCTCACTCATTTCCTCAGATAGTGATTCGCCGACCAGTTTTTTCATTTCCTCCATGTTGATTGGCTGGTCATGTCCTGTTTCTGCCTTGGTGGAAGGTGTGAATATGGGCTGAGTCAGCTCCTGGCTTTCCTGTAAGCCAGCCGATAAGGCTACTCCGGAAACTGAGCCATATTTTTGATAGTCAGTCCACCCCGAACCGGAAAGGTATCCGCGCACTACGCATTCAACGGGAAGGCACTTGCTTTTCTTTACTACCATCGATCGCCCGGCGAGGTAAGAGGGATATGGGAAGCGTTTTTCGGGGGAGAGATAAGAGTCAAGGCATTTAACATCGTCAACCGCTTCTACCAGATGGTTGGGCAGCAGGTCTGCCGTCTGCCTGAACCAGAAGTGGGAAAGCTGGTTAAGCACCTTCCCCTTGTTCGGAATGCCACAGGGCAAAATGACATCGAAAGCCGAAATTCGGTCTGTGGCGATGATGAGCAATAAGTCACCCAAGTCATAGGTATCCCTCACCTTGCCTCGTATAAATAGAGGCAGGGGCAGGTCTGTGTTAAGTAATACTGAAGAGCTGGTTTCCATTTAAACCTCCGTATCATATTGAAGTCGGGGCTAGGCCTCCGGGTTCAATGAGGCCACTGCCTTTCCACTGCTTTTGGGTCAGACCCAGTTGTTGGAAGATATCATCTATGTAGCGTAGATAGTACTGGTAATTAAAGACCGAATCAAGTTCTTCGCCGGACAGGACAGCGGTTATTTCCGGGTCTGCCTTCAGTAGAGTGCGGAAATTCTTACCCTGTTTCCAGCTTTTCATTGCGTTTCGCTGGACCACGCCGTAAGCGGCCTGACGGCTCAGTCCTTTTTTAATAAGGGCGAGCATTACCCGCTGAGAGAAAACCAGTCCTTTGGTAATCTCAAGGTTCTTCTTCATTCTCTGCGGGTAGACCAGTAGCCCTTTCATCACCGAGGTGAAGATGCTAAGAGAATAATCGAGAGATAGGCATGCATCAGGGAGTATAATGCGCTCTGTGGAGGAATGGCTGATGTCGCGCTCATGCCATAGGGCAATGTTCTCCATTGAAGTCAATGCATAACCCCTGACTAGCCTTGCCAGTCCGCAGATACGCTCGGAGAGTTCAGGATTGCGCTTGTGCGGCATAGCTGAAGAGCCAGTCTGCCCGTAGCTGAAAGGTTCTTCAACTTCCCGTACCTCTGTGCGCTGGAGGCCTCTTATTTCAGTGCCGAATTTCTCCAAGGAGCTGGCAACTATTGCCAGCGCAGTGACGAATTGAGCGTGGCGGTCGCGTTGCAGGACTTGACTGGATATCGGGGCTGGTGTCAATTTCAGTTTACGGCAGGCTATTCTCTCTACTTCAGGGGGGACGGTGGCATAGGTGCCCACTGCCCCGGAAATCTTACCAATCGCGATTATCTTCTTGGCTTCGTTAAGCCTGTCTAGGTTTCGTCTCATCTCCACAACCCATATCGCCATCTTCAAGCCGAATGAAGTCGGTTCGGCATGAACGCCGTGAGTGCGTCCCATCATAACCGTATATTTGTGCTCGATAGCCCTCTGGGCTAGAATGGCGATAAGTTCCTTGGTGTCTTCAACCAGTATATCGGCGGCTTCAATCAGCTGTATGCTGAGGGCGGTGTCTATCACATCCGAGGAGGTGAGACCGAGGTGGATAAAGCGCGATTCCTCACCAACACTCTCGGCCACGGCTCCCAGGAAGGCGGTCACATCATGGTGGGTTTCCTTGAGAATTTCCTCCATTCGCTTAATGTTGCAGCGTGCCAGCTTTATTTTGGACATAGCCTTACGAGGGATAGAACCCAATTCAGTCCAGGCATCGCACACTGCAATCTCTACCTCAAGCCATTTGTTGAATTTGTTCTCGTCTGACCAGACCCTCTTCATCTCGGGACGGGAATATCGCTCTATCATTTGCCTTCTCCTTGCAGTTCTTTTCGGTACTGCTGATAGGCTTTGCGGATTTGTTCATACTTCAGGCTCAGGATGGCGGCGGCAAAATACGCTGCATTCTTGGGCCCGGCACTGCCCACGGCCATACAGGCCACCGGCACACCGGCAGGCATCTGGACTATGGAATAGAGAGCATCGGTTCCTCCGAGCTCGTCCTTAGCCAGAGGAATGCCGATAATCGGTAGAGTTGTCCAGCTGGCTAAAACGCCGGGCAGATGTGCCGCCCTGCCGGCTGCAGCAATTATGACCTCTAAGCATCTTTTCTGGGCGTTTAACCCGAACTCTCTCGCCTGCTCCGGGGTGCGGTGGGCGGAGATAACCTTTACTTCATAGTCAATGCCCAATCCATCTAGGGCTTGTAACGTCGGTTTGAGCATATCGGAGTCTGCTTTACTGCCCATAATTACGGCTACAAGAGCGCCTTCGTTAACTTGTGGCATATTATCTACCTCACTTTTTAGATTTTAAGTTTCTTGTTTTGCCCAATATTCGAGAGTTTCACGAAACTCGGTTAGCCAAAGTTCCTGTCTTTTGCTGAGGACGATGTCAGGGGGGCTAATATCCTGTTCCTCCCAAGTGTCCGTGCATAAATGAAGAGGTATCGGAGATAGCCTGTAGAAGCCTCCACCGGGCTCACGGGTGTCCCGATTTATGGCGATGGATGATATTAGCGGACGACCTCGCAGCGCTTCATATTCGCTGCATGCGTCAATAATAGAGCCGATAAGTCTGGAAGCAGTATCCCCAAAGCGTTCTTTCAATTCATTAAGAACGGGTAACTCCCCGTAAAAAACAGTCTGGCCTGCTTTTGCATGTTTTATCAGCACTTCGTAAGTGTTAAGGGTGAATTTGGCATATTCTTCCTCGGATAGATGTTTATCCACCCCCCATTCTCGGTACAGGTCCTTGAGAACCGCCTCCATCATGGTGCCTCCTCCTAAGTATAGTCTTCCTCAATTCGGGCAATGTCATTCCGGTAATGGCATCCCTCGAAGTGCAATCGGGAGATGTTGGCATAGACTTTCTCTCTGGCTTCGCGGGTAGCCTTAGCGGTGGCGACTACGGTGAGCACCCGCCCACCGCTGGTTAGTATCTCTCCGTTCGGACCGGTCTTAGTCCCGGCATGAAATAGCATGATGTCCTTGTCCAGTTCATCCAGCCCGGTGATAGAAACTCCTGTTCTGTAACTGCCGGGATAATCACCGGAAGACATCACTACTCCGACGCAGGCATCATCGCTCCATTTTATCTCAATTTCGCCAAGCTGATTGTTAACCACTGCCAGCAGGATGTCCAGCAGGTCGGTCTTAAGTCTGGGCAGGATAACCTGTGTTTCCGGGTCGCCGAATCTGGCATTGAACTCCAGCACCCTTGGTCCTTTGTCAGTTATCATTAAACCGCCATAGAGGGCGCCACGGTATGGCCTGCCCTCATCGTGCATGGCATTTACCGTGGGTAACATTATGGTCTCATTCACTATTTTGTCCAACTCCGAATTGAAGAAGTATGGGGGGCTGTAGCTGCCCATGCCGCCGGTATTGGGCCCCTGGTCCCCATCAAATGCGCGCTTGTAGTCGCTGACGGGCACCATCGGGAGAGCTGTATGTCCATCGGTGAAGATAAAAGAGCTTATCTCCCTTCCCGAAAGATGTTCCTCAATAACCACCTTCTCTCCAGCTTGCCCAAGCGATTTCGATTCCATGAAATCGGAGACTGCATTTAAGGCATCGGGGACTGAATCGGCAATGATAACTCCCTTGCCGGCAGCAAGCCCATCGGCTTTGATAACAAGGGGTGGTTTCTGGCGACGGACATATTCCTTCGCTTCGGCGCAATCGGAGAAGCTGGCGCTGCGGGCGCAGGGGATATTGTATTTCTGCATCAGCTCTTTGGCAAAAGCTTTGCTCGACTCTATTTCGGTGGCCATTCTGGTGGGCCCAAAGACCTGCATCCCCCTGATAAGAAACTGGTCGGAGATGCCTTTGGCCAAAGGTGCCTCAGGCCCGACTAAGGTGAGGTCAATTTTCTCGTCTTGGGCAAATTTGACTAGCTCCCCGATGTCCATGGGATTAATATTCAGGTTGCAGGCAATCTGGGCGGTACCAGCATTGCCCGGTGCCACATAGATTGCTTCCACCTTGGGGCTCTGGGTTAACTTCCAAACTAAAGCATGCTCCCTGCCCCCACTACCTATGACCAGTACTTTCAGCGCTCATCTCCCGTATTAAAGTTACTTAGTTACTCCCACTCTATCGTTGACGGGGGTTTGGAAGTTATGTCAAAGACCACACGGTTTACACCGGTGACTTCATTGACTATGCGGCTGGAAATCCGTGCCAGTACATCATAGGGCATGCGTGCCCAATCAGCGGTCATGGCGTCCTCACTGGTCACAGCGCGGATGGCGACCAGATAGCCGTAGGTTCTGGAGTCGCCCATCACTCCCACCGACTTCACATCGGTAAGGATGGCAAAGCTCTGCCAAAGCTGGCGGTAGAGATTGGCTCCTTTAACCTCATCCATTACTATCCAGTCGCAGGAGCGCAGTATGTTTAGCTTCTCCTCAGTTACCTCGCCAACGATACGGATGGATAGTCCGGGGCCGGGGAAAGGCTGGCGCCATACCATTTCTTCAGGTAGGCCCAGCTCTAGGCCCACCAAGCGTACCTCATCCTTGAACAGGTAGCGCAGCGGTTCTAGCAGCTTGAGTCGCATCTTTGCTGGCAGGCCGCCGACATTATGATGCGTCTTTATCTTGGCGGGGGCGCTGGTGGTTGAGGAAGCGCTCTCGATAACATCTGGGTAAAGGGTTCCCTGTGCTAGAAAGTCAACCTTGCCTATCTTTTTGGCTTCTTCCTCGAACACGTTGATAAACTCGGCACCTATAACCTTACGCTTGGTTTCAGGATCGGTTATCCCCTTCAGACGTTTCAGGAATATTTGACTGGCATCAACATAGTTGATATTCATGCCCAGGTTGCGGCGAAAGACATCCAGAGTCCGTTGTTCTTCTTCACGGCGGAGCAGTCCGTTGTTAACAAAGATGCAGGTGAGCTGGTTGCCGATTGCTTGATGAATGAGGCTGGCCACCACCGATGAGTCCACTCCTCCCGATAAAGCATTGACGACCTTCCCCTTGTCCACCTGCTGCTTAATGGCAGTTATACTGTCATTTATAAAGTTGCCTATTGTCCAGTTGCCGGCACAACCACATATCTGATAAACGAAGTTCTTCAGCAGTTTCTTTCCCTCGGGAGTGTGGGCTACCTCAGGGTGAAACTGGAGTCCGAATATCCTCTGTTCGTTATTGCTAATTACCGCAAACCGTGAATTCTCGGTAAAGGCGATGGAGTTGAAATTGGCAGGTATATCCTTAATCTGGTCGGCGTGGCTCATCCATACCGGTGATGAAGTGGATAGGCCAACAAACAACGGCGAATTTACATCACTCAGGTGGAGTATGGAGTGGCCATATTCGTGCTTCACGCCTCGTATAACCTGTCCGCCTAGTTGATGGGCGATAACCTGCATGCCATAACAGATGCCCAGTATTGGCAAGTGGCTTTCATAGACGTAGGATGGAGCCAGCGGAGCATCCGGTCCATACACGCTAGCTGGCCCTCCGGTAAGAATAAATCCCTTGGGGTTCAGTGAAACGATTTTTTCCCACGGGGCATCAGGAGATACCACTTCGCAATATACTTGGCATTCGCGGATGCGCCGGGCAAACAGCATGCTGTACTGAGAACCGAAGTCAATGACAACAATCGTTTCGCGCTCGGTAGCCGGTATAGTCTCCCTGATAGGTGCGGGTTGTTCCCGTCCTGCTTCGGCTATTTCCAGATAGGTGGATACTTCAATATCACCACTGGTGATTACGCGATGACTCTTCTCATCGGCTGGCTTGGGTCTGACTTTTTTCTCTTTCACTTACCAAAGATTATCATTGCGGTACACGGCATTTCAAGTTTTCGGCTTTGACCGCTCGTTCGAATTCGGTCCGCCTCATAATATTTTTTCATTATCCATCTTGCCTACGAAAGCTTTTGCGTCCTATTTTCGCAGTCGCCTCAGTTCGAAGGTTACGGGGTTGTCTACATCAGGACAGGCAACTCGGGCAATCTCAGGATTGCTTTCCCAGGGGAATGCTCCGCCAAACATCAACACCTGCGCAAAGGGATGCATTGCATGGAAGGCATAGATGCATATGCCTTTCGGCGTGTTCTCGGCTATGCCTGACGGAGTCTGTTCACTCTCGAGCAGCCACTCATCGCTGACCTTGTGGTGTGCGACACAGGTTCCTTTTTGTGAGATGACTTTGATGGCTATGTCATATCTGTTTGCCATGTATGTGCTCCTTTGTAAAGTTTTGTGTTATAAGTTTATTACCTTCCGATATCTTCGTCAAACATCATTGTTTTGGCAGGGGTTTGGAGCCTGACATACTATGTTATACTGGCGTTAAGATATAGTGTAGCAGGCAGTTGATGTCAGGCGAATTATCTTCAGGATTAAGGGCGCCGGTTGAAAGGGCCATTTCCATGTTGGTGCAAGGCGGACTGGTTGTCTTCCCCACCGATACTGTTTATGGACTGGGGGCCTGCGCCGATAACGAGCAGGCAGTGGCCAAGGTCTATCTGGTGAAAGAGAGGCCGATGAGTATGGCACTGCCCCTCCTTCTGGCAAATACTATGCAAATAAAGGAGGTAGCCCGTTCTGTACCTCCAATTGCTTGGCGTTTGATTGAGAGATTCATGCCGGGTTCATTAACTGTAGTTTTATATAAAGCAGAAGCAGTTCTTGATGCCGTCGCCGGTGGTGGCGATACTGTAGCCGTTCGTATTCCCGCTCATCCCATACCCCTTACCCTTGCTGAAAGGGTGGGGCCTATTGTGGGTACCAGCGCTAACCTTACTGGTGAGCCAAGTCCGTTGACTGCCGATGAAGTCCGCTCTCAATTGAGAGATAGCATAGACATGGTTGTTGACGGTGGGAGCTGTCCGGGTGGTAGGGAGTCAACTGTTATTGATGCTACTTCTGATATGGCGGTGATATTGCGAGAAGGCCCTATATCAAGGGAAGTACTAAAAGAAGTATGCCCGGAGATAAGGTGATGATTACAATGCTAAAAGAAGGGAAGAGTCCTTGACAGTAAGAGGGTGGTGTGTTAATCTCTTTGGTGAGAAATGGTGTGCATAAAGTCTCTGGGGTCCGTCCCTGCGGGACGGTTTTTTAGTTTTAGATAGGTGGGTAAGATGAAAAGCGATGCAGTTAAGAAGGGAGTAGAGCGTGCCCCTCACCGAGCACTGCTTCATGCCCTTGGCTGTACACCTGCCGAGATTAATAAACCCTTTGTCGGTATAGTTAATAGCTTCAGCGAGATTGTCCCCGGCCACATGCACCTGCATGGTATTACTGAGGCCGTTAAGGCTGGAGTACGCAGCCGTGGTGGTGCCCCCTTTGAGGTCGGCACCATTGCCGTCTGTGACGGTATTGCTATGAACCATCCCGGTATGAAATACAGCCTCCCCAGCCGGGAGCTTATTGCTGATTCGGTGGAGATAGTTGCCGAGTCACATGCATTTGATGCCCTGGTCTTTATCACTAATTGCGATAAGATAGTGCCGGGCATGCTGATGTCGGCAGCCAGGTTAAACCTCCCCGCTATCTTCATTAGTGGTGGCCCTATGTTGGCCGGTCGCCTGGAAAATAGCGGTGCCATAAAGGAAGTTGACCTGAGTTCGGTGTTTGAGGCGGTGGGCAAAGTAACCCGGGGGCAGATGACTGAACAGGAGTTGACACAACTGGAGGAGGTAGCCTGCCCCGGTTGTGGTAGTTGTGCAGGCATGTTTACCGCCAATACCATGAACTGTCTGACCGAAGCCATGGGGATGGGCTTGGTCGGGCATGGCACCATTCCCGCAGTCGATGAACGGCGTTTACAGCTGGCTGAAAAAGCGGGACGGCAGATTATGGAGCTATTAGCTGAAGATATTCGCCCTAGGGATATAATAAATGAGGAAGCTATCTACAACGCGTTTACCGTTGATGTGGCATTAGGCGGCAGCACCAACTCGGTTCTGCACCTGATGGCAATCGCTCACGAAGCCGGGATTGACTTCCCTTTGTCGGCGATAAACGCCATAAGTGAACGCACTCCATACCTGTGCAAGCTAAGCCCGACTGGCGACTATCATATTGAAGACCTAGACCGTGCTGGGGGTATAACGGCTGTGATGAACGAACTGGCAGGGCTATTGAACTTGGATAATAAAACAGTATTAGGCAAGCCTATTGGTGACATTATCACGGATGCCAAAATTGTCGATAAGGAAGTTATACATACTATTAAAGATGCCTATTCGGCTACCGGGGGGCTTGCTGTGCTTTTTGGAAATCTGGCACCGGATGGAGCAGTGGTCAAGAGGGCGGCTGTCGTTCCGGAAATGATGTCTCATCGTGGCCCTGCCAGAACCTTCGATTCTGAAGAAGAGGCTACGCTAGCAATCATAAATGGGGGAATAAAACCGGGAGAGGTGATAGTAATACGTTACGAGGGTCCTAAAGGTGGGCCCGGGATGAGGGAAATGCTGACCCCGACCTCTCTCCTTAGTGGCATGGGTATGGATCAAGACATAGCTCTTATCACTGACGGGCGCTTTTCCGGGGCTACTCGTGGTGCTGCCATCGGGCATGTATCACCTGAGGCGGCGAGCAGGGGACCTATTGCTGCCTTGAAGGATGGGGATATAATAGAGATAAATATACTGGATAATAAACTTGATGTGGTGATGAGTGATAGCGAGATAACCACACGCTTGGAACAGCTAGGTGAATTTGCACCGAAAGTACAAAGCGGCTATCTCAGGCGTTACGCTGAAAAGGTATGTTCTGCCAGTGCCGGGGCAGTGTTCAGTAGATAAGGGGACTATTATGAAGTTAACTGGTGCCCAGATGATATGCGAAGGCATGGTCAAGGAAGGAGTCGAGGTTATTTTCGGCATTCTTGGCGGGTCAATTTTACCGTTATACGATGCTCTGTCGCAATATCCTCGTCTTCGGCATGTCCTGGTGCGCCACGAACAATGCGCAGCCCATGCTGCGGACGGTTATGCCAGAGCTTCTGGTAAGGTAGGTGTGTGCATGGCAACCTCGGGCCCTGGCGCTACTAACCTGGTAACGGGCATTGCTAATGCATACCTCGATTCGGTGCCATTAGTAGCTATCACCGGGCAGGTGGCTAGACCGTTTATTGGGAAGGATGCTTTCCAGGAAGTTGATATTACCGGGATAACATTACCTATCACCAAGCATAACTATCTGGTTATGGACCCCGCTATTCTCCCCCAGGTAGTTAAGGAGGCTTTCTATCTAGCCAGGAGCGGGCGTCCTGGGCCGGTGCTAATCGATGTGCCGAGAGATGTTTTCATTGAACAGGCAGAGTGCAGGTATCCGTCACAGCTGGAATTACCCGGTTATAGACCCACGCTCCAGGGACACCCGGCGCAGATTAAAAAAGCTGCCAAGCTTATCAATGAAGCTAAGAAACCGTTAATTATCTCTGGTAGAGGAGTGATCGTCTCTGAAGCTTATGCTGAGCTCAAGCAGTTGGTAGAAACGGCGCAGGTACCTGTTGTTACTACTCTACTCGGTATCAGCAGTTTTCCGGAAACGCATCCAATTAGCTACGGGATGATGGGCATGCACGGTATGGCTTGTGCTAATTTTGCAGTTACCGATTCTGATCTGCTGATTGCTATCGGAATGAGGTTTGACGACAGAGCTACTGGCAAAGTGAGTGCCTTTGCCCCTCATGCCAAAATTATTCATATCGATATTGACCCGGCTGAAATCGGCAAAAATGTGCGTGTAGATGTGCCTATAGTGGGTGATATAAAGAAAGTATTGAGCGCTTTAAATAAGCTAATTGTTTCTAATAGTCACGGTGAATGGGTAAGACTGATTGATAAATGGCAAAAGGAGCATCCCTCAACTGATATCAGAGATGGAGAGGAGCTTCTGCCGCAGTTTATAATTCGTAAAATATGGGAGATAACCAGAGGTGAGGCTACCATTGTTACTGGAGTTGGTCAGCACCAGATGTGGGCAGCCCAGCATTATCGGTACGATAGACCAAACAGTTTTATTTCATCGGGTGGTCTGGGCACAATGGGCTTTGAGCTTCCCGCAGCCATAGGAGCCAAGATAGGCCGCCCCAATGACCTCGTATGGTCGATTTGTGGTGATGGTGGTTTCCAAATGACCATGCATGAATTGGCTACCATGGTTCAAGAAAAAACTGCAGTTAAGATGGCTATAATGAGTAACGGTTATTTGGGGATGGTCAGGCAATGGCAGGAATTATTCTACGGTAAGCGCTATGTAGCCACGCCTCTGTCCTGCCCTGATTTTGTAAAGATAGCTGAGGGGCATTATATTCCGGGCCTTAGAGTTACCAGGCGGGATGAAATAGTCCCGGCTATTGAGAAAGCCATGGAATATGATGGGCCCTTCTTAATAGACTTTATGGTGGAACCGGAAGAAAGCGTTTACCCTATGGTGCCGCCAGGTGCGTCTATAGCCGAACTTCTGGAGGCACCCAAGCAGACAACGAAAGCTATGTCTGACTCCGCCAAACTTCCAGTTAGTAATATATAGGAAAGAGGGAAAATGACGACTGCGACACATACCCTTGTTTTTCTGGTGGAGGACAAACCCGGGGTGCTAAGTCGGGTGGCAAGCCTTTTCCGGAGGCGAGGTTTTAACATCGAGAGTATAGCGGTAGGTCATAGCGAGGTTACTCATCTATCGCGCATGACCATCGTGGTAAGTGGCACTGCCCTGACTGTGGAGCAAATCAGGAAGCAACTGGAAAAGGTTCCTGATGTAGTTAAGGTGTCTGACATCACTAGCGAAAATATTATTACCCGGGAATTGGCTTTAATTAAGGTGCAGGCCACAACAGCTACCCGTAGTGAGATTATTGAAATCGTTGATATATTTAGAGCAGCCATTGTGGATGTTACTCCCGATTCGTTGACTATAGAGATTACTGGTGATGAAGAGAAAACAGGTTCGTTTTTGAAGTTGTTGCATGGTTTTGGCATCAAAGAAATAGCCAGAACGGGGCGTATCGCTATGACCAGAGGGGGCTCCGGAATGTTGTCTGCAGAGAAGAAATCATCTAAAGGGGACACTAAAAAATAGGGATAACCCTTAAGTTGGAACAAAGGGATTAAAAAAAATCATTATGAGGGGGATGAACCATGGCGAAAATTTATTATGACAAAGATTGCGACTTGAAAATGCTTGGAAGTAAGGTAGTTGGCATTATTGGCTACGGGAGTCAGGGGCATGCGCACGCCCAGAATCTCAGAGACAGCGGTTGCAAAGTGATAGTCGCTGAGGCTGAGGGCACTCCGGGATGGAAAAACGCAAAAGCTGATGGATTCAAGATTATGACTGCAACCGAGGCAACAAGAGAAGCTGATGTTATTGTGATGTTGCTGCCGGACAATCTGCATCGTCCCATCTATTATGACTCGATTGAAAAAGAATTGAAGCCGGGTAAGTTGTTGATGTTTGCCCACGGCTTTAATATCCGATATGGACAGGTTGTTCCGCCAGAGAATGTAGATGTTGCCATGATAGCTCCCAAATGTCCGGGGCATATGCTCAGACAGACTTACACCGAAGGGTCTGGGCCACCAGCGATCGTGGCTGTTTACCAAAATCCTTCAGATAAGGCGCTGGGTATAGCCTTGGCCTATGCCAAGGGTATTGGCTGCGCCCGGGCTGGTGTCATCGAGACTACCTTTGCCGAGGAAACCGAGACTGACTTGTTTGGCGAACAAGCAGTCCTTTGCGGAGGAGCTAGTCACTTGATCAAGGCTGGCTTTGAGGTTCTAGTGGAGGCTGGATACCAGCCGGAGATAGCCTATTTTGAGGTCCTTAATGAGCTCAAGCTTATCGTTGACTTGATTTATCAAGGAGGCCTGGGTTATATGCGTTATTCGATAAGCGACACTGCTGAATATGGTGATTATGTTAGAGGACCAAGGATAATCAATGAACTAGTCAAAGACGAGATGAGACAAACCTTGGCTGAGGTTCAGGACGGTACCTTTGCAAAGGAGTGGATTCTGGAAAACCAGGCAGGTCGACCCGTTTACAATGCTATTAAGCGAATGGATGCTGAGCATCCCATTGAGAAAGTCGGTGCTGAGCTACGTCGGATGATGCCCTGGCTCAAAGGTAAATAGTAGTTTTAGTTGATGGATATGGATAAAGTCATCATCTTTGATACCACGATGCGGGATGGGGAGCAGGCTGCGGGGGCAAGAATGAATATCCAAGAGAAGCTGGAGATAGCTAGACAGCTTGAGAAACTTGGTGTAGATGTAATTGAAGCTGGCTTCCCTATCACCTCCCAGGGTGATTTTGATGCGGTAAGTGCTATTGCTAGGGAGGTTCGCACCCCAGTAATCTGTGGATTGGCTCGCGCTGTATCTCAGGATATTGATCGTGCCTGGGAGGCGATAAAGCAAGCTCGATACCCGAGGCTGCATGTATTTTTATCGGCTTCTGAGATTCACCGTGTATATCAACTGAAGAAAAATCGCGAGGAAATTCTACAAACAGCGAGAGCTATGGTAGCTTTGGCTAAAGGATATGTTGATGATGTTGAGTTTTCGCCTATGGATGCCAGTCGTACTGAGCCCGAATACCTCTATCAGATGCTGGAAGCGGTTATTAATGCTGGTGCCACTACGGTAAATATTCCTGATACGGTTGGTTATGCTATCCCATCCGAGTTTGGCAACCTTATCAAGGGGATTTTTCAGAATGTATCCAATATCAAGCAGGCTGTAGTCAGTGTTCACTGCCATAATGACTTGGGGCTGGCCGTGGCTAATAGCTTGGAGGCAGTGAAAAATGGGGCTAGGCAGGTAGAATGTACCATAAATGGTATCGGGGAACGGGCAGGCAATGCCTCCCTTGAGGAAATTGTCATGGCGATTAAGACCCGGAGCGACTTATTTGACCTGACAACCAATATAAATACCGTGCAAATCTATAGGGCCAGTCGTCTGGTGAGCGAAGTCACCGGTTTTGTGGTTCAACCCAATAAGGCCATTGTTGGTGCCAATGCTTTTCGTCATGAGTCAGGTATCCATCAGGATGGCGTGATAAAAATGCCTGTGACCTATGAGATCATTGACCCCAGAACAGTTGGTATCCCTGCCAGTGGGTTGGTGTTGGGCAAGTTAAGCGGCCGACATGCCCTTAAAGAGAGGCTGGCAGAGATGGGTTATAGCTTGAATGAGGAAGACCTCAGTCGTGTCTTTACTGCCTTTAAGGA
This sequence comes from uncultured Dehalococcoidales bacterium, assembly GCA_964342375.1. Taxonomy (GTDB): domain Bacteria; phylum Chloroflexota; class Dehalococcoidia; order Dehalococcoidales; family CAYFFA01; genus CAYFFA01. The sequence goes on from CAYFFA010000011.1 coordinate 14,914, forward strand.
ACTGGCCGACAAGAAGAAGGAGATCACCGATCGGGATATTCAATCCCTCATTGCCGAAGAACAACGCACCATATCTGAATTGTATCACCTGGGCCAAGTACAGGTGACCTGTGGAGATACTGGGATTCCTACCGCCTCGGTCAGGCTCATTGGCCCTGAGGGAGAGGTTCTGGCTGATGCCGCTCTGGGTACTGGTCCGGTCGATGCCGTATATAGGGTTATTAATCGCATCGTCGGGGTTCCCAACAGACTTACTGAGTTTAGCGTTCAATCGGTAACCGAGGGTATTGATGCTATTGGTGAAGTGCTGATACGTATAGATAACGAAGGTGTGACATATACCGGGCGTGGTGCAGATACTGATATCATCGTCGCCAGTGCTAAGGCTTATATGAACGCCCTCAATCGCTTACTGGCAGCCAAGAAAGTAAGAGGTTAGGTTTCAAGGTGCTAGTCGCATTGGAAATGGCTCTGCGTTTTTTACTGGTAACCGTACTGAGGGTGGCTGTTGGTTATCAACGTGAGAGAGTAGGTGAACCAGCCGGATTGATAACTCATGTGTTCATATGTGTGGGTTCGGCACTGTTTACGGTGACCTCGATTCATGGCTTTGGTTTTACTCGGCCAGAGTCACTGTCGGGATAATAACTGGTATCGGTTCTTTGGACGCTGGTACTATTTTACACAGGCAAGGGGGCATTGTGGAAGGACTGACAACAGCCGTTACCATCTGGGCAGTAGCTGGTATAGGCCTGGTGGTTTGTGCAGGAATCCATATAATCTCGGCAGTTGCCACTGTTATAAACTCGGGTATTTTGTTTCCTCCTTATATTCCCCGCTAACTGCAGTGGACCTGATTTGAAAGTATTTTAGAAAGGGAGCTATATGACCTTAATTGAGAAAATCCTGACTGCTCATACTGGTAGACAGCAGGTAAATCCTGGCGATTTTGTAAATGTAAAGGTGGACATGATTTTGGCCAATGATATAACTGCTCCTCTGGCCATCAAAGAGTTCCGGCACATAGGTGTTGGACGAGTCTTTGATCCGGGTAAAGTGGTGATGGTGCCCGACCATTTTGTGCCCTGTAAGGATATTGCCTCGGCGGAACAGGTTAAGATGATGCAGGAGTTCGCCTACGAGCAGGGTATTATCTATTATGAGCTGGGTCAAATGGGCATCGAGCATGTATTGCTTCCGGAACAGGGACTGGTGCTGCCCGGCGATGTGATTATAGGAGCGGATTCGCATACTTGTACCTATGGTGCCCTAGGGGCGTTTGCTACTGGTATGGGTTCGACCGATATTGCGGCGGCGATGACTACCGGTGATATCTGGATGAAGGTACCCTCTACGATTAAACTGGTCTATCACGGCAAGCTCGGAAGGTGGGTGGGGGGTAAAGACTTGATTTTGTACACCATCGGCGATATCGGGGTTGATGGTGCTCTATATTCGGCAATGGAGTTTACTGGTGAAGCTGTAGATTCTTTGTCTATGGATGGCAGGCTTACCATGTCTAATATGGCGATTGAGGCTGGAGGCAAAGCTGGCATCTTCCATGTGGATACCAAAACACTGAAATATGTTAAATCCCGGGCGACGCGAGCCTATACCGTGTATGATGCGGATGCTGACTCTGAATATTCTCGTGTCATCGAATATGATGCCTCGGCTATTGAGCCACAGGTTGCTTTGCCCCATTCACCGGCCAATACCAGGCCGATTAGCCAAGTGGGCGATATTGAAATCAGTCAGGCGGTAATTGGAAGCTGCACCAATGGACGCCTTGATGATCTGAGGGTGGCTGCTCAGGTGTTGCGGGAAAGAAAAGTGCATCCCAGAGTGAGGTGTATCATCATTCCCGGCTCGCAGCAGGTTTATCTTGATGCCCTGAAGGAGGGATTGATTGAGAGCTTCATAAAGGCGGGGGCCGTGTTCAGCACACCTACCTGTGGTCCCTGTCTGGGTGGGCATATGGGGATTCTGGCGGCTGGTGAACGCTGTATCTCCACCACCAACCGTAACTTTGTGGGCAGGATGGGTAGCCCCAAATCAGAGGTCTACCTGTCCAATCCGGCTGTTGCCGCTGCCAGTGCGATAGCCGGCAAGATTGTAACCCCAGAAGAATAACTCCCTTTGCGAGCGCATAATCCAAATTAATGAAGTGCTGTGGGTAATAGAAAGCTGTTAATCTTAGGTGGATACGGCCGGGCTGGCTCAGCTATCTCCCGCCTGCTTCTAAGAGAAGCGGATGTTGCCTTGGCTATAGTCGGGCGCCATAAAGAGAAGGCTGAGGAGTTGGCGGATCAACTCAACGAGGAGTTTCCCGGAAGTCGTATTTCCGCCCTGTATGCTGATGCAGCTAAGCCGGAGAGTCTGAAAATCGCTTTCGGTGGCGCCGACATGGTTTTGGATTGTGCCACAGCATCACAGCATTTGAAGCAGATAGCCCAGTCAGCGCTGGACGCCGGCGCGGATTTCTTGGATATCCATTTTCAGCAGGATACTTTGTCTGTGCTCAGGGAATTGGCCCCAGTAGTAGAGAAGGCAGGCAGGTTCTTCATCACGCAGGCAGGTTGTTTCCCGGGGCTATCATCGGTTATGGTGCGGCGGACCTGGCCCTACTTCCGGCCGTATAAAGCCTCAGTTAAGAGCCGTTACCGGAAAGCGGTGGTAGGTGTTGCCATGAACCTACGGGACGAAAACCCCGACGCGGTAAGGGAGATTATCGGTGCCCTCGATGATTATAAGGCGGAAATCTTCAAAGAAGGCAGGTGGCAGAGTGCTGGTTATAAAGACGTCGTTAAACTGGATTTCGGCTCGATGTTCGGTGTTCGTAGCTGCTATCCGATACAACTGGCAGAGATGCGGACCTTGCCCGAGACGTTCGGTATGGATCATGTGGGAGTCTATGTAGCTGGCTTCAACTGGTTCGTTGATAATGTGGTGTTTCCTTCGGCTATGGTTGCCGGTAAAATCAAAAAGAACTTTGGCCGGGATTGTCTGGCGAAAATGCTGAGCTGGGGCATGAAAACTTTTTCTGGATCGGAGACCGGGCTGGTCTTTGTAGTGGAAGCGGAGGGTGAGAAAGATGGACGGTGCATCCAGTTGAGGATTCTGGCGGAACACAATGATGCTTACTTCTTCAATGCCGTCCCGGTTGTAGCCAGCCTTTTACAGTATTTTGACGGGGCTATAGTTAAGCCTGGGCTGTGGATGATGGGGCATATCGTTGATCCCATCCGTCTGATGAAGGATATAGAGAGAATGGATATTATAATAGAGTGCGAGGTTGCTTATGGGGACAGTCGCTTCCGTCGCTCCTGTGGTAGACTATCTACTGGGAGATATTAAGTAAGGAGATTGTTGATGCTAAAAGGTAAGGTTCATAAGTATGGGGCTAATGTGGACACGGACGCTATTATCCCGGCGCGGTATCTTAACGTATCTGATCCTGATGCACTGGCCGAGCACTGTATGGAGGATATTGATCCGAATTTCTTATCTAGGATGAAGCTGGGGGACATAATTATGGCAACCACTAATTTCGGTTGCGGCTCTTCGCGGGAACATGCTCCTTTGTCCATCAAAGCGGCTGGCGTTTCCTGTGTCATTGCTAGGAGCTTTGCCCGCATCTTCTTTCGTAACGCCATAAACATCGGTCTGCCTCTACTGGAATCTGAGGAAGCGGTAGATAAAACTGGTGATGGCGATGTACTTGAGATAGAACTTTCCACTGGTGAAATAAAGAATCTGACCAAGGGTTTAACCTTTACCGCCAAGCCCTATCCGGATTTCATGGCGGAGATTATTGCTGCTGGCGGGCTTATTGAGCATACTAAAAAGCGACTAGCTGGCAGGAGGTAAGCAGTTGAGATTCAATCTGGCGATTTTACCTGGCGATGGTGTTGGCCCTGAAATTGTCCGTGAAGCAGTCAAGATACTTGATACGATTGCTGATGAATTCGGGCATAACTTTGAACTGGAGGACGGCCTTATCGGTGCAGTGGCTATCGATGAAACCGGCCGAGCACTTCCAGAAGATACCTTTAAACTGTGTCAATGCAGCGATGCTGTCCTTTTGGCTGCCGTTGGCGATCCGAGATATGACGATCCTCAGATTAAGATAAAACCTGAGGATGGCTTGTTGTCTTTACGGAAAAAATTGGAATTGTTTGCTAACCTGCGCCCGGTCAGAGTCTATCCGGTGCTGGTGAATAACACTGCCCTGAAGCCGGAGGTGATAAAGGATACTGATTTTGTGATTGTCCGGGAACTTACCGGCGGGCTTTATTTCGGTGAGCCGAAAAGGCAATGGGAAACAGCGCTCGGTAGGCGGGCTGTTGATACCATGTCATACTCGGAGGAAGAAATAGAACGACTTATAAGAGTCGGGTTTGAGCTTGCTAAGGAACGGTTCAATAAGCTGGTATCAGTGGATAAAGCGAATGTATTGCAGGCGTCTCGACTGTGGCGGCAAATAGCAACGGAGGTTGCCAAAGACTATCCGAATGTGGCACTGGAACATATGTTGGTGGATGCCTGTGCTATGCGTATAATACAGAACCCTAGGTACTTTGATGTTATGGTTATGGAAAATACCTTTGGTGATATTCTCAGTGATGAAGCCTCCATGCTGGCTGGTTCGATGGGTATGCTGCCTTCGGCAAGCCTTGCTGGCGTACCACAAGAGGGCAAGAGAATTTTTGGCCTGTATGAACCAGTGCATGGTAGTGCTCCTGACATTGCCGGGAAGAGCATAGTGAATCCTGTCGCCATTATCCTAAGCGTGGCTATGATGCTCCGCTATTCATTCGGGCTGGAGAAAGAGGCACGGGCTGTTGAGACTGCTGTTGAACAAGTATTAAGTGAAGGTTACTATACTCGTGATATAATGGGCACGAGCGGGAAAGAAATGAAGACAGAGGAGATGGGAGATTTAATTATGAGTAAGGTAGGAGGCTGATATTGATATCGGTCCATCTTTACGATACTACGCTTAGAGACGGAGCACAGAAAGAAGGTATCTCCTTCTCTGTGGTCGATAAACTTCATATCGCACAAAAGCTCAATGAATTAGGCATCCACTTCATTGAGGGTGGCTGGCCTGGCTCCAATCCTAAGGATGCTGAGTTCTTCAAAGAGGCGCGGAGCCTACCTCTCACCAACACTGAGCTTGTTGCTTTCGGTAGCACCAGACGGGTGGGAGCTAAAGCAGAAACTGATGCCAACCTGCTGGCATTATGTAAATCTGGGGTGAAAGTTATCACAATAGTCGGTAAAAGTTCCGACATGCAGGTTACTCAGGTGCTGGAGGCCACCCTTAAGGAAAACCTGAGGATGATTGCCGACTCCATACGTTACCTCAAGTCTAAAGGAGGCAAAGTCTTTTTTGATGCTGAACACTTCTTTGACGGTTTTAAGTCCGACCCTGATTACAGCCTACTCTGTTTAACTGTAGCCGCTGAGGCTGGGGCTGACTGTGTGGTGCTGTGCGATACCAATGGAGGTGCCTTACCCAGCGAGGTAGCGATAGCCATTCATGCGGCCAAGAAAGTCACTAATGTGCCTCTGGGTATTCATGCCCATAACGATGGTGAACTGGCAGTAGCTAATAGCTTGGCAGCAGTGAGTTCCGGAGTCACTCAGATACAGGGTACCATCAATGGCTATGGAGAACGTTGTGGCAATGCCAATCTTTGTTCTATTATCCCGGCACTAAAACTCAAGATGAATATAGACTGTGTTACCAATGAACAATTAGCCAGTTTAACTGAAATATCTCATTATGTGAGCGAAGTAGCTAACCTTGTTCCCGATAACAGCCTGCCTTATGCCGGCTCCAGTGCCTTCAGTCATAAAGCTGGGCTCCATGTTTCTGGGATGGCGAAATGGGTGCAGAGTTATCAGCACGTTGACCCGGCTCTGGTTGGCAATGAGCAAAGAGTACTGGTTTCAGAACTATCCGGGAAGAGAAATATCATCTATAAAGCCAAAGAATTAGGCTTGAATCTGCCTCACAAAGGCACTGAGGCACAAAAACTTCTAGAGAAGGTAAAACGGCTGGAAAGTCGTGGTTTCCAGTATGATAATGCTGAGGCGTCCTTTGAGCTACTGGTATATAGGGCTAAGCCGGACTATAAATCAGCTTTCGAACTCATCGATTTTATGGTAGTTGTGGAGAAAAGACGCCGACTGCCTACCCGTGAAAACCTAGAAGAGGAAATGTTGTCTGAGGCTATGGTGAAGGTGAAGGTGGGGAATGAGATGATGCACACTGTGGCCGAGGGCAATGGTCCGGTCAATGCTCTTGATCAAGCACTGCGTAAAGCACTGTTGCAGTTCTATCCCAGCCTGACTGATGTGAAGTTGGTTGATTATAAAGTTCGCATCTTGGAGGAAAGTACCGGCACCGAATCACAGGTGCGTGTTTTCGTTGAATCTAGCGATGGGGTCAACGCATGGCATACCGTGGGCAGCTCAACCAATATCATCGAGGCTAGCTGGCTAGCATTGGTTGATAGCCTGGAATATTGGCTGTTAAAGCGAGGTATTACTTTAATTTAAAAAAATTTAGTATATTTGGGCTTGAAACTATTGACATTGCAGGCTCTAATGTTTTATCGTTCAGTAGAACAATCACGAGACATAGGCATAGTCTAAAAAGGAGGCTACAAGTGCAGGCATATTGTGTGAAATGCAGGACAAAAAGGGAAATGAAGGATGCCAAGAGTATTACCATGAAGAATGGTAAGCCGGCGACTCAAGGGACGTGTCCCGTA
>CAYFFA010000012.1:0-19701 GCA_964342375.1 uncultured Dehalococcoidales bacterium
ACATCAGGGCTAGATAGATGGTCACCGTCCTTCCCTCGGGGAGGATACAGAACTCGGCTTACAGGTTTGCTTGACCTATTTGCGTCACTCCACCCCTTTATCCTCTTGTGGAAAGAATGGACTGCTTGAAGGGAATCTTCGTTCCACTGAGGCTTTGTTTCCGGTGGGACTCCTTCAAAGTTTCTTTAAATTAAGAAGTCAACAAATTTTGCCATAAAATACCTTTGGGAGAGTAAGTGCGATGTCAAAGAAGATAAAAAATGTGGTGATATCCGTAGTATCGCTGGTACTTCTGGCTCTATCTTTTGGAGCTGGGTGTGCCCTGGGTAGCAGGACTCAGGTAGGTCAGGCTCAGGGTCTGGGCGTTGTGGAACAGGCGTGGAATATCATCTTCCTAGATTATGTGGACAAAGATAGGCTTGATGCCGGCGCGTTAAGCCAGGCCGCTATTGAGGGTATGGTGGGGGTTCTGGATGACCCCTACGCTGCTTACATAGATGCTGAAGACTACAAGTTGAGTTTGGGCAGCCTTGCAGGGAAAATAGAGGGTATTGGAGCTCAAGTAGCGCTTAGGGATGAGCAGATAATGATAATTGCGCCCATTCCTGATTCACCGGCAGCCAGAGCAGGCATCAGGGCTGGTGATGTAATTCTGGAAGTCGATGGTCGGTCTACTGAGGGTATGAGTTTGGCTGAGGCTGTGCTTAATATCCGTGGTCCTAAGGGAACTTCTGTAAGACTTCTCATTCTTCATCAAGGTGAAACTACTCCTGAGGAGGTGGAGATTGTCAGGGCTGAAATTGAGGTGCCCAGTGTTAGTTCTGAGATGAGGGGAGACATCTCTTACGTCAGCATCCACTATTTTTCCGAGCGCACCAATGAAGAGTTATCTGCGGTACTAGAAGGTCTTGACCAGAACACAGCTCAGGGAATTGTCCTTGATTTGCGCAGCAATCCGGGGGGTCTGTTGTCAGAAGTGGTTGATGTGGCCAGTCGCTTTTTGAGAGAGGGCACTGTCGTCAGTGTGGTGGATAATGAAGGAAAGCATACTCCTTCGTTGGTTGAGCCCGATGGAGTGGTTACTGACCTGCCGATAGTTGTTCTCGTGGATGCTTACAGTGCCAGTGGTAGTGAGGTGTTGGCCGGGGCGCTGCAAGACCATGGCCGTGCTGTTGTTGCCGGCACCAAGACCTTTGGCAAGGGTAGTGTTAATATCCTCCGTGAGCTTAAGGATGGTTCAGGGTTATTTATTACCACCGCTCGATGGCTTACTCCCAATGGTCACCTTATTGAAGGTGAGGGTTTATACCCGGACATTGAGCTTGAGCTAGTTGGAGAGGATGCTATCCAGTGGGCTATGGACTATCTGATAGGCAACAAATGATAGACGGGTGTTAAAAATTGTTTTGGGATTATTAATTTAATATCAGCATTCGGGATTGTAAACACCTAGTATTATTGGGAAGTGGACGGGGATAGTACAACAGGATGGATTTGGCTTTCCATCGGTATCTTTATTATTTTGTCTGCCGCGGCTATAAAGAGAAAATACAATATCAAGCTACCGTAATTGCCACAAGGTGACTAAACTAAAGTCCCATTCAAGCTGATACACTACCCAAAAGTTAAAGTTATTGACAGCATATATTTCTTATGATAGAATTACTCCAAAATAGTGTGAGTGTATAGTAGGATGTTAGATTCAATTACTCTCCAGCGGTTGTATTGTGCTTATTTCACATTTACTTGGCGCACGAAGTGCGCTTGGGGGGTTTTCTGTTGTGAAAGTGTAAAACATTAACTGTATAAGAAGTAAATATAGAAGTTAAAAAGGAACCCTCCCAAGTGGAGGGTTCTCCTATTTTAAGAGATAAATGATAATACTGCGCGGGAGCACTCAGAGTTTAATTTTGGAAATAAGGAGGTTGAGAAATGGTAATAATGAACGCTGATGCCACACAGGAACAAGTGGACCATGTAATAGAAGAAATAAAGAAATGCGGACTGAGGGCTGATGTCATCAAAGGCGAATATAGAAGCATAGTCGGGTTAGTCGGGGATGAGAGGCTGGCGGATTTTGCTCATCTGGCGACCCTTCCCGGGGTGAAAGAGGCGATAGGGGTTGAAACTGCTTACAAATTAATCACCAGGGAGTATGCCAAATTCTTTGAAGATGCCAATGAGCATGGTGTGGTCAGCGCAGGGAATGTTAAGATAGGCGATGATGAGCCGATATTCATCGTAGGGCCGTGTGCTATAGAGAGCAGGAAGCAGTTGTTCAGGATTGCCGAGGAAGTAAAGGGGGCTGGTGCGCATATTCTGAGAGGGGGCATATTCAAGCCCAGGAGTTCCGTCCATTCTTTTCAGGGGCTGGGTTCCGTAGGTTTGGAAGAAGCGGAGGAGGCGTTAAGGTGGCTGCGTGAAGCTGGGGATAAGTTTGAAATGCCGGTGGTAACCGAAGTCAGAGGTGAGACACAGGTTGACCTGATAGCGGGGTATGTGGATATGCTTCAAGTAGGAGCCAGAAACATGTATGACCAGGATCTGCTGGGTGCGGTGGGCAGGACAGGCAAGCCCATTCTGTTCAAGAGGCATTTTGGTGCTGGGGTTGAGGAGTTTCTGTCCTTTGCCGAATATATTGCTGCTGAAGGCAATCGGGATATAGTTTTGTGTGAGAGGGGGATAATACCTGTAGGCAAAGGTAAGAGCTATACGAGGTATACCCTTGACCTCGCCGCTATTCCGGTGATTCAGAAGGAGACCTATCTCCCTGTAATTGCTGACCCCAGTCATGGGACGGGTCGTCGGGACCTTATCTTCAGCATGAGCTGTGCGGCTATAGCTGCTGGGGCCAACGGGTTGATGATTGAGGTACACTATAGTCCTGAGGAAGCGATAGTTGATGGCCAACAGACGATTACGCCTGATGAGCTTAAGGATGTCATCGATGCCTGCCGGAGAATCCGCAAGCAAGTTTCCTGATTGAGGTGAAGCTATCGGAGACTGTCAGTGAATTGGACAATAGATTGTCCAACCTTTTATACTACAGGGACGATGCCAGTCCTAGGAGGAAATAGGCGATGGAGGCAAATAAAGCTCATAAGGATAAAGATGTCGATATTGAATCGCTGAGAGCTGAGATTGATGAGTGTGATGAGTACATTGTCGAACTCCTTGTCAGGAGGTTCAATTTAGCCCGAAAGATAGGCACATACAAGGCTATTCATAACCTGCCCATTATGGATGCACCCAGAGAGAAGCGGCTTTTATCAAGTAGGAGGCGGCAGGCTTCCGAGGCTGGGAATTACTCGATTGATGAGGTATTTAAGCGCATCCTTGAGGAATCACGCCAAATTCAGATGATGGTGAGGGAAGAACTTGGGATAGGCGGGACGTGATGTTAAAGCAAACATCTGGACGATGTTGTGGCGGAGAGGTGGGCATTATGCATAAGAAGCTAACCATCGAAATTGGAGCAAGCAAATCATGGTCTATTATTATAGGCGATGGGATTCTCGGCAAGTTCGGTGAATTTATTGATTTTAAGCTGTATTCAGCCATTGTCTTAATGACTGACACTGCGACCGGTAAGCTTTACGGGCAGCAGGTGAAGGAGGCACTGGAGGCAACCAGGAAAAGGGTGATTGTATTCACTGTTCCCGTGGGGGAAGACTCGAAATCTCTGGAAGAAGCTGAACGGGTATACCGTTTTCTCATGAATAATAATGTGGGCCGAAAGGCGCTGCTCTGTGTGCTGGGCGGGGGTGTTGTCGGCGACCTTGGCGGTTATATAGCGGCCACTTACCTTCGTGGGATTGACTACATTCAACTGCCAACGACTCTTCTTGCCCAAGTGGATAGCAGTATTGGCGGAAAGGTGGGAGTCAATTTTGGGGAGAAGAAGAATATTATTGGCAGCTTCTACCAGCCGAGAGCAATCGTTTCCGATGTGACTCTTCTGCAATCATTGCCGGCTGAAGAGATGCGGAATGGCACTGCTGAGGTCATAAAGTATGGCTTGGCGATGGATAAAGAGTTGTTTCAGAGACTCAGTGACAGGGGAAAGGGAGAGTTTACTCCGTCCGAACTGGTAGACATTGTTGAGCGCTGCTCAATCTTAAAGACTGAGATAGTTAAGGCTGATGAAACGGAACGCAGCGGGCAGCGGGCTATACTTAACTTTGGACATACCGTTGGGCATGCGGTTGAAGCCAGTGTCGGCTCGTGGGGGCAGCATCATGGCGAGGCGGTGGCTATTGGCATGGTGGCAGCTGCTAAGATAAGCGAGCAGATGGGCATGCTGAATAGTAAAAGCGTAGACGAAATTGATAATATATTGACCCGGTTTGGTCTGCCCGCTCGCTGCCGCGGAATGACACCGGATAAACTGCTCGGGGCTATGAAATTCGACAAGAAAGCAACTGACGGTCAGGTAAAGTGGGTCCTACTGGAAGAGATCGGGCACGGCGTGGTCAATTGCACGGTGGGTGAGGATATTGTCAGGGAAGTCCTCAGGGAGATGTGTCAGTGAGGCTTTTGATTATCAATGGTCCAAATCTGAATATGCTTGGCGAGAGAGACCCTGAACATTACGGGGGTGCTACTCTTGAGTCAATAGAGAAGGCCCTATCTCAAAAGGCACGGGAACTTGGCTGTGAACTTATCTTTTTTCAGTCAAACCATGAAGGAGCAATCATTGACTTTATCCAGAAAGAGACGCCACAATCTGATGGTATCATTATCAACCCTGGAGCGCTAACTCATTATGGGTATTCACTTCGCGATGCCATTGTGGATTCCAGGCTGCCCACAGTCGAAGTGCACCTGTCAGATATTCATGCCAGGGAGGATTGGCGAAGTATATCGGTTATCGCTGATGTGGCTATTGAACAGATTGCTGGGTTTAAGGCTGAAAGCTACAGCCTTGGACTTATAGCTCTGACCGATTATATTCGGAGCCATAGCGAGTGAGGTTAAAGATTACACCGTCAACAGTGGGTGGCATGGTTTCGGCGCCACCATCAAAGAGCTATACGCACCGAGCGCTGATATTGGGTGCACTGGCTCAGGGTGAGACGGTCATCGAGAATTTCCTGAGGTCGGATGATACCCGGTACACAATCGATGCCTGCCGCTCTCTGGGAGTCGATATCCAGAGTGATGCCGAATCCTTGAGGATTATCGGAACCGGTGGTCGGTTCCCGGCTAAGCCTGAAGCACAGAGGATTTTCGTCGGCAACTCAGGGAGCACCATTCGGATGGCGGCTTCGCTGGCGGCTCTAGCTCCAGCAAGGGTAATTTTCGGTGGCGAGGCGAGGCTGCGTGAGCGCCCGGTAGGGGACTTGCTCTCGGCGCTGAAGAGCTTGGGGGTTCAGGCTAGGTCAGTCGAGAGAGAGGGTTATCCACCCGTTGAAGTCCGTGGGGGGAGGCTGCTGGGTGGGGAGGTATCGGTTTCTGGGATGGCAAGCTCTCAGCATATTAGCTCCCTGCTTATGGTTGCTCCGTACGCTGAAAGCCAGGTGAGTATTAAGATTGTTGATGGGCTTCGTTCTAGACCGTATGTGGATGTAACTATTGATGCTATGCGGCAGTTCGGGATTGAGGTTGAGAATCGCAATTATGAAGAGTTTGTAGTAAATAGCGGGCAGGGGTACAAGGGGCGACATTATAGGGTAGAGGGGGACTATTCTTCTGTGGCTTATTTCTTTGCGATGGCGGCAATCGGGCAGGGAGCGGTAACCGTTGACAATCTAAATGCCGACTCTGTCCAGGGAGACAGACATTTCCTGGATATTCTGTCTGAGATGGGCTGTAGCGTCGGTTATCATGGGGAGCAGGTCGAGGTCACCCGGGAGAATGAGCTTGTTGGAGTCACTGCGGATATGGGAAACTACCCGGATATTGTCCAGCCGTTGGCGGTTGTTGCCGCTTATGCCCGGGGAAAGGCGAAAATTACAAATATCGGTCATCTTATATACAAGGAGACTGACCGTATTAACGATACCGCGGGTGAACTGGGCAAGATGGGAATCAAGGTAGATGTAACCGGAGACACGATGTCAATCGATGGTGGCAAACCGAAGGGCGCTGATATTGAAGCTCACGGTGACCACCGTATGGCGATGAGTTTTGCCGTAGCCGCTCTCTTTGCCGATGGAGAGACGACTATTGATGGCGCTGAGTCAGTTGCCAAATCCTACCCCGGGTTCTTCGCCGACCTTGCAAAAATCGGGGCGAGTGTTCAGGAGGCGTAGATTTGAATATAGCCCTTATTGGTATGAGGGGCAGTGGTAAGACGGTCGTGGGCAGGCTTCTGGCGGAGAGGCTGGGAAAGCAATTCGTGGAGATGGATGAACTGATTGTTCGGAAAGCGAGAATGAGTATTCCTGAGATTGTCGAGAGATATGGTTGGGATAAATTTAGGGATATCGAGGAGGAGGTCACCCGTGAAGTGGTGGTGCTGGATAATGTGGTTAATGCTACGGGTGGTGGGGTGGTGACGAGGGAAAACAATGTGAAGGAGCTCAGGAAGACAGGGAAACTGGCTTGGCTCGAAGTCAGCCTGGATACGCTGCTCCGGCGGATTGGCGATGACCCATCTAGGCCGTCCCTAACCGGAAAGTCGCGACGGGATGATATGGAGGTAGTGCTGACCGAGCGGAGTCCGATTTACCAGCAGGCGGCAGATTTTAGCGTTGATACCGAGGGCAAAAAGCCTGAGGCGATAGCCGAGGAAATCATCGACCGCATGCAGAAAGAGGGGTTGCTTGATGATTAAGGCCGATACGAAAATATGCTGTCTTATAGGAAATCCGGTGGAGCACTCGCTTTCCCCGCTGATTCATAATACCGGGTATCAGGCCTTGGGCCTCAACTTTGCTTATACCGCTTTTAAGGTCGAGGATGTCGAGAAGGCAATCGAAGGTATAAGGGGGCTGGGCATTCGTGGGGTGAGTATTACCATACCTCATAAGGTCAGCGCTATGAAGTATATTGATGAAATTGATGATATAGCCAAGGAAGTTGGAGCTATCAATACCATTGTCAATAATGATGGCGGGCTATATGGCTTCAACACTGATTACAGCGCGGTACTGAAGGCGTTAAAGGAGAAGACTGTTATTGAAGGCAAAAGGGCTGTTCTCTTGGGTGCCGGTGGCGCCGCTTTGGCTATCGCTACCGGTCTTAAAAAGAACGGCGTCGAAATGATGATTCTGGACAGGCCTGTGGAACAGGCAGCGAAGCTGGCTAGGAAAGTTGGGTCTGCAGGCTTCGGTGGATTTGACCAGGTCTCGGAAATCGGTTCGGCGAATATTTTGATAAATGCTACGCCGGCCGGGATGTGGCCCAAGGTCGATGAGTCGCTGGTGCCGAAGGAATTGTTGCACCCGAAGCTCGCCGTTTTCGATATTGTTTATAATCCTCTGGAAACGAAGCTGATAGCCGAGGCCAAAGAAGCCGGTTGCACAGTTATTCTCGGGCACAAGATGTTCCTCTACCAGGGGACCGAGCAATTTGAGCTTTTTACCGGACATGAGGCTCCGGTGTCTGTCATGGAGGAGGTATTATTAAAAGCCTTGGAAGGAGGATGAGATGTTACGTTTGCTGACAGCGGGTGAATCTCATGGGCCTGCCTGCGTAGCCATCATTGAAGGGATGCCGGCGGGGATTTCCCTCTCTGTTGATGATATTGACCGGGAACTCAGGAAGCGGCATTCTGATTTTGGCCGTGGCGGGAGAGCAGCGATTGAAAAAGATGAGGTTAAAATTCTCTCCGGTGTCCGCTATGGCAGGACGCTGGGAAGTCCCGTTGCCTTGGCAGTCAGGAATCTGGATTTTGTCAGCTGGCAGGATGAGATGAAGATAGAAGAGACTTCAGAGGAGGCGGAAAGAGTGACTAGGCCCCGTCCCGGACATGCTGACCTTGCCGGTGCGCTGAAGTACGGACAGGATGATATCAGAAATATATTGGAGAGAGCCAGCGCCAGGGAGACGGTGAGCCGGGTTATGGCCGGGGCGGTGGCCAGGAAGCTGCTGGGAGAATTTGGCATAAAGCTCGCCAGCCATACTGTTCAAATCGGGTTGGTTAAGCTGTCCCGCTCGCCGAAGAATTTCGGGGAAATAGCTTCTGTCTTTGAAACCGACCCGGGTATACGGTGCACAGATAAGAAAATCTCTGAAAAAATGAAAGAGGCAATCACCAATGCACGTGCTCGGAAGGATACCCTCGGCGGCGCAGTCGAGGTCGTCGCCAGCGGCGTGCCGGTGGGGCTGGGGAGTGTTATGCACTTTGACCGGCGGCTCGACGGCAGGCTGGCACAGGCTCTGATGAGCATACCGTCGGTCAAGGGAGTTGAGATAGGCAAAGCATACAGTATAGCCGCCATGCTCGGCTCCGATGTGCAGGATGTCAGTTCCTATAAGGAAGGACGGTATGTCCGCGTGACCAATAACATGGGCGGAATAGAGGGTGGCATGAGCAATGGTGAGGACATCGTCTGCCGTGTTTACCACAAGCCCATTGCTACTCTGGGCAGCCCATTGAAGACGGTGGATATCAGTACTCACCAAGAAGTATCGGCTGTGTCCGAGAGGTCTGATGTCTGCGTAGTGCCCCGTGCCGGCGTGGTCTCTGAAGCGATGCTTGCCTGGGTGCTGGGCGAGACGATGATTGAAAAATTCGGTGGCGACCATATAGACGAGATGAAGCGTAATTTCGGAGGGTATGTGAAGGGCTTAAGGGAGCGTTAGTTGCGAGTTTGAAACTTCTTAGGTTGCCCTCAAAAACAATACGATGAAATTAGTAGAAATAGTAAAAGATATAGCGGATTTTCTGGTTGCTATAAACGTCTCCAGAGTCCTGTTTCGCTCGTTTCAGGCTGGGGTGGGCCTTATGGTGAACATCAGTTACTAAAGCATATTGCCTCAAATCTAAATCGCTTACCCAACTACAAAGGACAAGTACAAACTAGGAGAACACCTGACCTTCTTATCCCACAGCAGTGGGCTATAGAATTCAAGATTGCTCGGCCTTACGGTGGACAATGGGAAAGAAGCGGAAAACTGGTCTGTAAACCTCTTGCATCCTTATCGCGGCAGTGTGAGCACCATAGGTGATTGCTATAAGTTTCTTGAATTAGAAGCTAAGGAATGTAAAGCTGTAGCTGTCATAGGCCATGAACACTATCCTACTCGCATCGAACTTACACCTTCGATAGAGTCTTTCGAGGTTATTGCGAAACAAGTTATGGGTATCATACTCTCTGAAAGGATTGAAACTCGATGTACTGGCTTGATACATCCTGTACATCAATCTGTCAGGGTGTTCGCTTGGGAACTGATTAGGGTTTAAATGCGAGCTAAAATAAACTTCATCTCAAAACTTCTACCTACTTATGCCCCATCTAACCAACTCCATAGACTCCTGACCTTTGCCACGTTCTGGTATCCAGTGTTACAATAAAATTTGTACTGTGACGAGTTGCAGGTGAAGACATGCCGCTGGATTCCATAATCGTCAAAGGGGCTCGTGAGCACAACCTCAAGAACATAGATGTAACTATCTCCCGTGATAAGCTGGTGGTTATTACCGGCGTCTCCGGCTCGGGAAAGAGCTCGCTGGCGTTTGACACCATCTATGCTGAGGGGCAGCGCCGCTACGTAGAATCCTTATCCGCCTATGCCCGCCAGTTCCTGGGCAGGATGGAAAAGCCTGACGTTGATTACATTGAAGGCTTGAGCCCGGCGATTTCTATTGACCAGAAAGGTCCGAGCAAGAACCCCCGCTCCACTGTAGGTACAGTCACCGAGACCTATGATTACCTGCGCCTGCTTTTTGCCCGCGCCGGTCATCCGCATTGCCCCAAGTGTGGCCGGGAGGTTACAGTTCAGACAGTGCAGCGGATTGTGGATGCCGTTCAAAATCTCCCTGAGAACAGCCGTATCATGATTCTGGCGCCGTTGATTAAAGACCGTAAGGGTGAATATCAGACAGTATTTGATGATTTGCGCAAGGCAGGCTATGCCCGGGTACGGGTTGATGGGCGCGTTCACGACCTGTCTGATGAGATTCAACTGGACAAGAACAAGAAGCACTCCATTGAGGCGGTGGTGGACAGGTTGGTAGTTGGGCAAGATGGTAGCCGGAGTCGTATTGCTGATTCCGTAGAAACTGCCCTCAAGCTCGGAGCCGGGGTAGTACTGGTGTCCATTGTTGACGGCGAAGCATTACTGTTCTCCGAGCACTTCGCCTGTGTCCACTGCGGCATTAGCCTGGGTGAGATTGCTCCCAGAACCTTTAGCTTTAACAGTCCTCATGGCGCCTGCCCGGCTTGCACCGGCCTGGGGGTTAAGCAGGAGATAGACCCCGAGCTGATTATACCAAATAAGGAGTTATCACTGGCTGCAGGAGCCATCCACCCCTATCAACGGCAGACATGGTATTATTACCAGCTTGAGGATTTGGCCAGACGCCAGGGATTTTCCCTCCATAGTCCGGTTAAGAAGTTAAGCAAACACCAGCTTAATCTCATACTCTACGGGGAAGGTGGAGAGGCGTTCAAATATAGAAATCGCTTTGGGCGGGTCAGGGAGCACTATGATGGTTTTGGGGGAGTAATCCCTCGTTTGGAGCGACTATACCGCGATACCGAATCGGAACATTCGCGGGCTTATATAGAGCGCTATATGGTATCCAGACCATGTCCTGTCTGCGGAGGCAAGCGTCTTAAGCCGGAGTCTTTAGCTGTTACCGTTGGCGACAAAAATATTGCTGATGTTACCTTGATGTCGGTTACTCAGGTATTGGAGTGGGTAGCTATTATTGGGGATGATGGCGCTAAGGCTATACTTACCGAGCGTGAACGGATGATAGCTCGTGAAATTCTTAAAGAGATTCAATCCCGCCTAGGTTTCCTGAAGGATGTGGGCTTGGATTATCTGACCATTGACCGTTCCTCGGCTACCCTGAGCGGTGGCGAGGCGCAGCGAATCCGCTTGGCAACTCAGATTGGCAGCGGTCTTATGGGGGTGCTCTATATCTGTGATGAGCCTACCGTGGGTTTGCATCCCGCTGATGACTATCGTTTGATTCAGACACTAAAGGGGCTGAGGGATTTAGGGAATACGATACTTGTCGTAGAGCACGATGAAGCTATGATGCGGGCTGCCGACCATGTTATTGATATGGGGCCCGGGGCTGGAGAGCACGGAGGTTGGGTTGTGGCTACGGGGACCCTGACTGATATTATAAAGTCGAAGGAGTCAATAACTGGCCAGTATCTCAGCGGGGTGAAGCGAATTCCTTTGCCCCGGAAGCGGCGTCCCGGTTCAGGTATGGAGATAGTAATAAAGGGAGCGCGGGAGAATAACCTGAAGAACATAGACGTCCATGTCCCATTGGGCAGGTTTGTCTGTGTAACCGGAGTTTCAGGTAGCGGCAAGAGCACTCTTATTGATGATGTCATGTATAAGAAGCTGGCGCAGGTGTTTTATCGGTCGCGGGAGAGGGTGGGTGACTGTGATGAAATCCTTGGCGTGGGGCATATTGATAAGGTAATAAATGTTGACCAATCCCCCATTGGGCGCACTCCTCGCAGTAATCCGACCACTTACACCGGAACTTTTACCCCTATTCGCGAGCTTTTTGCCACAGTTCCCGAAGCTCGGATGAGAGGCTATGCTCCGGGTCGGTTCTCGTTTAATGTCAAGGGTGGGCGTTGTGAAGCCTGTCAGGGAGAAGGGTTTATTCAGATTGAGATGCAGTTTTTGCCTGATGTTACTGTTCCCTGTGAGGTGTGTAAAGGGAAGCGCTATAACTGTGAAGCTCTGGAGATTAGATTTAAGGGCAAGAACATAGCTGAGATACTGGATATGACAGTGGAGCAAGCGCTGTCCTTCTTTGAGAATTTCCCCGGGGTAAGAAGTAAGTTGGAGACCCTGCAGGCAGTGGGACTGGGCTATGTCCGTTTGGGTCAGCCGGCACCTACTCTCTCAGGTGGTGAGGCGCAGCGGGTGAAGCTGGCTACTGAGCTGTCAAAGCGGTCTACGGGTAGAACAATGTATATTCTTGACGAACCGACTACTGGTCTCGCCTTTGATGATGTGGCGGCACTGTTGCGGGTGCTGCAGCGTCTGGTTAACGTTGGTAATACAGTAGTAGTCATCGAGCATCACCTAGATGTGATTAAGAACGCCGATTATATTATTGACCTTGGGCCCGGAGCTGGTGACTTGGGGGGTTATGTTGTAGCCACAGGCACACCTGAAGAAATAGTCGCGGAGAAATCTTCAGCCACCGGGCAGTATTTAAGCAAGGTGTTGTCAGAAGCTGGGTATGCCTTGACCAGTTGATTGAGTCTTGGTTTATGCCACTGCGGTTCCGCGATTGGCATTGATGAAAAACAAATATTCAGCCTCCCGATTTCTTGTAGAACGTTGCGGGTAGCTAGAGGAGAGTTCATTTTGGCCGACCATTATGTTTTGCCCCCGACGGGCAGCAAAAAGCCAGGATTTTTCTATGGCTATGTTGTGGTTGTAGCTGCCCTCTTTATCATGATGGTAATGACCGGGGCAATATCAACTTATGGTGTCTTTTTGAAGCCATTGGCGGCGGAGTTTGGCTGGACGAGAGCCATAATCGCGGGCGCTTACTCAACGGCTTTATTTATACTCGGCCTTCTTTTTATGGTGACAGGAAGACTGACTGATAGGTTCGGCCCCAGGCTGGTGGTTACAGTTTGTGGCGTCTTCTTTGGCTCGGGCATTTTACTGATGTCCCGGATTGAAGCCGTCTGGCAACTATATTTGTTCTATGGGGTGATGGTAGCTGTTGGCCTGAGTGGCAGCCTTGTGCCTATGATGTCTACAGTAAGCAGGTGGTTTGTCAAGAGAAGGGGTATGATGACTGGTATTGTGCTTGCAGGGGTAGGAGTAGGCCAGATGACCATGCCTCCTCTGGCTACTTACCTCATCGCTATTTATGGCTGGCGTACTTCCTACATTTATGCAGGTATTGCAAGTCTGGTGCTGACTGTAGTGGCTGCCCAGTTTCTAAGGCGTGACCCGGCTCAAATAGGGCAGTTGCCGGATGGTGAGACTGAGTTGAAACCGGAGAGTTTGGTTTCAGATGCCGGATGGTTTTCTCTTGGGGAGGCGCTGTGTACTAGGCAGTTTTGGGTGCTTTGTGCTATGTATGCCTGCTATGGTTCGTTTGTTCACCCTACTATTTTACATATTGTTCCTCATACTACCGACTTGGGGATTTCAGCCATGAGTGCTGCCAGTATTGTGTCCGTTATCGGTGGGTTAACTACTGTAGGTAGGATTGGCATGGGAAGCGTTGGCGATAAAATTGGTAATAAACGCGGGCTCATCCTGGCGTTTATCCTAGTAGCAGTTGCTTTTCTCTGGCTACAGGGGGCTAGTGAGCTGTGGATGTACTACTTGTTTGCCGTTGTCTTTGGCTTTGCCTACGGGGGTTTAATAGCGTTGGAGGCACCAATGGTGGCTGAGTTGTTTGGCCTCAAGGCACATGGCGCACTTGTGGGGGTAATTCACTTCGGCGCCACATCTGGAGCGGCTGTCTGTGCCCCTTTAGTCGGAAGGCTATTTGACATAACCGGTAGTTATCAATTAGCTTTCATCGCCTTTGCTGCTTTTGCTGTTGCTGGTATTGCATTGACATTATCCTTAAGACCCGGTCGGAGGGAAGGAGAGATAAATGACGCGAGAAGAAGCACTTGGTTCAATTAGAGCTAATGTGAAGAATAATAATCTGGTAAAGCATATGCTAGCCGCCGAGGCTATTATGCGGGCTCTAGCCAGGTGGCTGGGTGAGGATGAGGAGGAGGAGGAGGAGTGGGGACTTACAGGTCTGCTGCATGATGTTGATATGGAGCTCACCGGAGGCGATATGAGTGAACACAGTAAGCTGGGGGCTGATATAGCTAGGGAGCTGGGAGCCGGTGAAGCTGTGGCACATGCCATAATATCCCATAATGAGGCTCATGGGATTCTCTTGGAGACGGCGCTTGATAAGGCTCTGTTTTGCGCTGACCCGCTAACAGGCTTGATAACAACGGCTGCCTTGGTTCGCCCGGATAAAAAGTTAGCTGGCCTTGAAGCTAAGTCAGTAATGAAGAAATTTAACCAAAAGGGCTTTGCCGCCGCGGTGAGTAGAGAGCAAGTTTCTCGGTGCAGCGAAATCGGACTCGAGCTTGATGAGTTCGTTGAGTTGGGGTTGACGGCAATGAAGGAGATTGCTGCTGACATGGGACTATGAGCGGCTAACCTATTGACAGCGTTGAGCCTTCGGCGGTCTTGATAACATCAATGCGGGCGAGGAAGGCATCTTTAAGTTCCTCGATATGAGTGATGACAAGTATCTTCTGAAAGTCGTCTTGAATAGAGCTTATCGCCTCTTTGAGTTTCTCTATGCCGGTACTATCTTGAGTGCCGAAGCCTTCGTCAATAATCAGGGTGGGGAGTGGTGCCCCGGCTCGCCTGGCAAGCAGCTTGGACAGGGCAATGCGAATAGCAAAGTCGATGCGGAAGGCTTCACCTCCGCTGAACATTTCATAATTTCTTGTTCCCATCTCATCGGCGATATTGATATCCAGGGTTTCCTGTAAATCCCCCTTCTTTGTTTCTCGCTGGGTCTCGATTTTCACGTGCATTCTATTATCAGTCATGCGCCCCAGCAGTCTGTTGGCTTCGACTTCAATGTCAGGAAGTGCCATTTCGATGAGCAGAGCTTGTATTCCCTTATTCCCGAAAGCCTGGGCTAAGTCCTTGTAGATTATCTCCTCTCGTGATACTTGGCTCAGCGCCTTTTCCTTCTCCTCCTTTTTTATCTCCAGTTCAGAGCACCGTTCAAGCCTTCCCTTCACACTCCCTACTGTCTCCTGAGCTTGTTTTTGTTTTATGGCAAGCGCTTGGTGTTCAGTTTCAGCTTGTGCTAAGTCGGTAGCTAGCCGGGGGAGCACATCGAGTGCTAGAGTTAGCTCTTGCCTTTTTTGATTATAAGCCTCCAGGCTTTGTCGTATTTCCTGAGCAGCTCTCTCTGCCCGAGACAAGGTTTCTGTTTCTTGGCTGACGATCCTATCGGCTTCCTCCAGCTTTCGCTTCGGGCTTTCGTATTGCTCCAGATCAGTCAGCCGCTGTCGCACCTCTTCGTGCTGCTCTGGAGCATAGTCAAGTTTGGCCAGTTCGCCTTCAAGCCGACCCAGTGCTTCCTGTTCCACGGGGGCAAAATCTCTTCGGGCCAGGTGCTGTTCAATTTCGCCCAGTTTCTTGCTCTCTTCGGTCAGCTTAGTAGCTGCCTCTTCGGCTTCGGCAACCTCCTTGCTGAGGAGGCCGGTTTTGCCCTGGACTGAAGCTCTGTCTTGATCTAGCTTTGGTTCCAGCCGGAAAATTTCCATCTCTAGGGACTCAAGCCCCGTTATTTTGTGCGTTAGCTCGGCCTGATATGACTCTAGAGAGTCGGATTTGTTGAGCTTAGCAGCGGTGTATTTTGCTTCAATAAGCTCCAGACTTTCTCGGCCCAACTCCGTCTCACATAAGGGGCATTTAGCTTCACTCTGAGTTGATATGAGGTTTAGCTTCCCTTCTATCTCCCCTATTTCCCTGGTTAACTGGATTTGGCTGGTCTCCAGGCGGTTGACTTGCGCCTGCAGTTCCTGACTCGCCTGTCTTTTCCCGCGCAGCCGTTCTTCTTGCCCGGCTAATTGATGTAATTGAGTCTGTACCTGCTGCTGCTCGTTTTTAAGCCGGGGCAGTTTTTGGGAGGTTAGTTCCAGTTCGCCGATTCTGCTTTGAGTGAGGCGGTGGTCGGCAACCATCGCTTGTGCTGCCTGGGTGATAGCTATATCTAGCTGACTTTTACGGTCCCTTAATTTAACCAGTAACCCCAATTTCTGGCTCAACTCATTATTTTGCTTGTGGGCGTCGGTTAATTGAGTATAACCTTCTTCTATGGTGGAACGCCGGGCGAATAGCTGCTCATACTCCTTGAGTCGGGAGCGATGTTGTGCAGCCTGCTCATCCCACCGCTTGATGTCTATCTCGCTCTCTTGTATGTGCTCCTCCATCTGTTTTAGCTGCAATTTCTTACTTTTCAGGGTTTCCTTTTCCTTCCGCAGGTGGTCGAGCCTAGACTCCTGTTCCTCTATAACCGTTTCTATGCGGGAGAGTTCTCTCTGCGCAGTTTCAAATGTAGCTTCGTAGGCGGGCTTTTGAACTAGTTCAATGCTGATATCATCAATAGAGCTCTCCAGCTGCACCTTTTCTGTTTCCTGCTGTTTAGCCGAGTTCTTGGCTTGTTCCTCGAGCTCGTCGTAGAAGGAGAGTTCAAGGATATTAGCTAGTACCTCCTTGCGTTTAGCGGGGGGTTGCTGGGTGAACTCATCGGCGTGACCTTGTCGCAGAAAGGCGCTATTGATGAAGGTGGAGTAGTCCATATGCAGAATCTCAGTGATTCTCTGCTGGGTCTGGGATGCACTATTGCCTGTGATTGACCTGAAACCATCCCCGCTGGTTATCTGAAACTCCAGGATGGTTTGACCGGCGCTGCCTCGCCGTTTGGGCCTGGAGCGCTTACGTATGATGCGATAGGGCTGTTGTCCTACGGCGAAGTCGAATTCCACCTCCGTCTCCGTCTGACCTTGGTGGATGAGGTCGTCATCGCTTGCCGCTCTGGTTTTTCCCCATAGCGCCCAAGTCATGGCATCAATCAGGGCTGACTTACCATTGCCGTTATCACCGGAGATGCAGGCGGTATGGATACCATCAAAATGAAGCGCCGGCACTTTGTCTCGGAAAGGCATAAAATTGCGTATGCGCAGCTTAATTGGAATCACTTAGAAGCTCCGGATAAAAAATCTGTTACCTCATTTTAGCATAATTGACGGATTGTTTATCCCTCTCTTTTAAAGGAGGGAGATATTAAAAAAGAGAGGTAAAACCCCTCTAAGAGACGTGGTCTTAGTGGCATTCTCAGATCAGGTGACGTTTCAAGCTTACTCCACGAATGATTCCCTGCCATATAGGCGTTCCTTAAAGGGACAAGCGCACAAGAGAAAAGCGGATACAGCCAGTAATGTGGGATAAAACATTTCGCCTATGGCCATGCTCTCGATTGCACTATTCGTAATACCTAGAGAAGCTGGATATCAGCATAAACCATAGTGTTGTTATAAGTCAAGACTGAACAACTCACGTCTGAAATAGTAATGAGAGGGCTCTGGCTTGACGGTCAAGGCTTTGCCCAATTAGAATGAAATGGCTATGTTTGAGATTCTCAGTGATAAGTTAGCCAAGGTATTTCGTGGGTTAGGCAGCAAGGGGCGGCTTACTGAAAAGGACGTGGATGATGCTATGCGTCAGGTACGGTTAGCCCTTCTGGAAGCCGATGTGAACTTTAAAGTGGTAAAGGATTTCACTGCCCGGGTGCGCGAGCGCTCGGTTGGCGCTGATGTGTTGCAAAGCCTGACCCCGGCCCAACAGATAATCAAAATTGTCAACGAGGAGCTTATTGCCATGATGGGTGCGGAGCAGAGCCACCTGATGGCATCGGGTCGTCCACCTTCGGTAGCTATGCTGGTGGGGTTGCAGGGCTCCGGCAAGACAACCACTGCTGCCAAGCTAGCCCTTCATTTAAAGCATTCAGGGCAGCGCCCCCTGCTGGTGGCGGCTGATAACCGCCGGGCGGCGGCTATAGAGCAGTTAGTTACCTTGGGCAAGCAGCTTGATATTCCAGTATATAGTGAAATTTCCAGCTCCACAAGCGGGGATATTTGTGCTCATGCCTTAAAAAACGCCGAAGACTTGGCTGCCACTTGGGTTATAGTTGATACCGCTGGTCGCCTCCATATAGATGAGGTCATGATGGAGGAGCTATCTCTGGTCAGGGATGGGTTGAAGCCGACTGAGGTACTGCTGGTGGTTGATGCAATGACCGGTCAGGATGCGGTGCGGGTGGCCGAAGAGTTTCATTCACGGATGAGTTTAACCGGGCTTATCCTGACCAAGATGGATGGGGATGCCCGGGGTGGGGCCGCACTTTCTATAAGGTGGGTCAGTGGGGTGCCAATCAAGTTCATAGGTATTGGCGAGAAGGTTGATGCCTTTGAACCTTACCACCCCGACCGCCTAGCGTCACGCATCCTGGGCATGGGTGATATGCTCACCTTCATTGAGAAGGTGGAGACAGCCTTTGATGAGCGGCAGGCTAAGGAACTGGAGAAAAAAGTTCGGACTGCCACCCTCAACCTAGATGACTTCTTGGCTCAGTTAAGGACAATTCAGAAGATGGGCTCACTGGGTCAACTGGCTGAGATGATACCTGGTTTGTCCCGGTTAGCAGGGCGATTACCTGATGGCACCGAAGAAAATCGGCTGAAGAGGGTTGAGGCTATTATACTTTCGATGACGCCTGAGGAGAGGCGCAGTCCAGCAATTATTGGTGGTAGCCGGCGACGTCGCATTGCCCGAGGCAGTGGAGTAAAACCGCAGGATGTTCACCAGCTTCTGAACCAGTTTCGTTTAATGCAGAAGATGATGAAGATGGGCAGCCGGGGTAAGCTACCGACGAATATGATGGGGATATTCAGATAAGCGTATTATTCCAGGTAATCCTTCAGTTTTCGGCTTCGGCTGGGGTGGCGTAGTTTACGAAGTGCTTTGGCTTCTATTTGGCGAATTCGCTCTCTGGTTACACTAAATTCCTTCCCCACTTCCTCCAGGGTTCGGCTTCGTCCATCCTCAAGACCAAACCTGAGCTGGAGTACTCGTTGTTCTCGGGGAGTAAGGGTGGAGAGCACGTTATCAATTTGCTCCTTGAGTAGTTGCTTGGAGGCGGCATCAACCGGTGGCAAGGCATTGCGGTCCTCAATGAAGTCGCCTAAGTGGCTATCCTCTTCCTCCCCCATGGGCGACTCCAATGACACTGGCAACTGGGCTACCTTAACTATTCCCCTGACCTTCTCTGGCGGTATTTCCATTTCCTTACCGATTTCTGTGGCGGAAGGTTCTCGTCCATATTCTTGAGCCAGTTGGCGACTTACTCTTAATAGTTTATTGATGGTCTCAACCATATGAACCGGGATGCGGATAGTGCGTGCCTGGTCAGCTATAGCTCGGGTTATAGCCTGGCGAATCCACCACGTGGCATAGGTACTGAATTTATAACCTCGCCGATAATCGAATTTCTCTACGGCTCTCATTAATCCGATATTCCCCTCCTGAATGAGGTCTAGAAGTGACATGCCGCGTCCGATGTGTTTCTTGGCGATGCTAACTACCAGACGGAGGTTGGCTTCAGTAAGGTGTATGTCAGCTTTTTCAGCCTCGTGCTCAGCATTATCTAGATAGGTTCTGAGTTGATATTCGTTTGCCTGAATGTAGTCGGTGAAGGCAGTATCTGTCACTAGATTACCAAGGTCCTCTGGAGAGACGCTATCGCCAATAACATTGAGGATTTCCTTAGGTAGCAGGTTGCTATTCAGTGATAAGTTAATAAGAAGGTGCCCCGTTTCCAGCAGGGGCTTGTTTGTCTGGTCAGCAATAGCTTGAATTAGCTGTGGGTCTATCTCAGCGTCAATGCTATTTCGAAATACGGCGTTGGATATAATCGCAACAAAGCCTTCTGTGGTTGTTAGGTCGAGTTGTTTTTGTATAAGCTTGATGATAGCGGATGTCTGGTAT
>CAYFFA010000013.1:0-14821 GCA_964342375.1 uncultured Dehalococcoidales bacterium
GCTGAGAACGAGATTAGTAATCCTCAAAGCGAAGCTCAGAGAGCCGGGCAAGGTTAGAGCCGGTGCTGGAGCCGGGGGGTGAATGGACTCGGGAGCTGCAAGCCGAAAGTCCCTCACGGAAGGACGAGGAGGCGTTGACGGAGAGGACACCGTTATCAGAGTCTAGGGTATCGCTCGGAATACCGGGTTCGTACCTGAAAAGAGATGATTGCTCGGTTTGTGCAATCAAATAGGGTGGCACCGCGAAGGATAGCCCCTCGCCCCTATGGGTGAGGGGCTTTTTTATTGACATATTTGGGGGTATTATATGTATTATCCGACATTGGACGAGGTTAAGAGACATCGCCAAGATGGTAATCTGGTGCCTGTTTACCGCGAGATAGTTGCCGATTTGGAGACACCAGTGTCTGCTTTTTTGAAGGTCAATCGTGGTGGCTATTCCTTCCTTTTGGAAAGCGTCGAGGGCGGCCAAAGGATGGCCCGTTATAGCTTCATCGGCACCGAGCCGTATTCCGTGCTAACCACCAGGGGGGAAGATAGGACTGACCCTATACCTCTCATTGCTGATGAACTGAGCAAGTATAAAGTAGTTTCAGTGGATGGGTTGCCCCGGTTCTGCGGCGGTGCCGTAGGCTATCTTGCCTACGAAACAGTGACTCGCTTTGAGGAGCTGCCTTCCCCAGAGCGCGACCCACTGGGATTACCTGAGTCATTATTCATGTTCGTGGCTACCATGCTTGTCTTCGACCATGTTACTCATAAAATTAAGGTTTTGAGTCATGTTCATCTGGATGGAGATATCGAAGAGGCTTATCAAAAGGCGGTGGACAGGATTGACAACCTGGTGGAGAGATTAAACCAGCCCCTCCAGCCTAGCCAGCATAACGGTGCCGCTACACAGCCTGTGGACAACTACGGGCTTTCCTCAAACTTCTCCAGAGAAGAGTTTGAAGCCAGCGTGCTCAAGATAAAGCAGTATATAACTGCTGGCGAGGCTATCCAGGTGGTTCTATCTCAGCGTTTGGCTCAGCGCACTGATGTGACCCCCTTTGAAATCTACCGGGCGCTGCGCACCATCAACCCCTCTCCGTATATGTTCTTCTTCGATTTTAAGGACTTTCATATTGTCGGGGCTTCCCCTGAAATATTAGTAAGGGTAGAGGATGGCGTAGTAACCACCCGCCCGCTGGCTGGCACCAGGCCACGTGGGAAGAGTCAGGCCGAAGATATCAAGCTGGAACAGGAACTACGTAACGATGAAAAGGAGCGCGCCGAGCACATTATGCTGGTGGACTTGGGGCGCAACGACATCGGGCGGGTGAGTGAGCCGGGTACGGTTGAGGTCCGCGATCTGATGGATGTGGAACGTTACTCCCATGTTATGCACCTGGTTAGTCATGTGCAGGGCAAGCTACAGCATGATATGACCGCCTTTGATGCCCTCCGGGCTTGCTTTCCTGCCGGCACAGTATCCGGTGCCCCAAAAATCCGGGCTATGGAAATAATCGCCGAGCTTGAGCCGGAGAAAAGGGGGCCCTATGCTGGGGCGGCGGGCTATTTCTCTTTTTCGGGCAACATGGATATGGCTATATCCATAAGGACTATGGTAATGACGAAGGATGTTGCCTATGTGCAGGCAGGGGGTGGGATTGTCTGCGATAGCGTGCCCGAGCGCGAGTACGAGGAGACCATGAGCAAAGCACGGGCACTGCTCAGAGCTATCAGCCAGGCTGAGAGTTCAGACATAACGACGAGGAGGAGCCATGCTGCTACTGATTGATAACTATGACAGCTTCACTTATAATCTCTTTCAGTACTTGAGTGAGCTTGGCGAAGAGGTGGTGGTGGTGCGCAATGATAAGACCACTATCGAGAAGATTGAAGAGATGACGCCCCAGCGGATAGTCGTCTCTCCTGGCCCGTCTACACCGCAACGGGCGGGTATCTCCAACGATGTCATACGGCACTTTGGTTCCAGACTGCCGATATTGGGCGTGTGTCTGGGGCACCAGTGCATCGGTTATAGCTATGGTGGCAAGGTTGAACAAGCAAAGCAGATAATGCATGGCAAATCGTCTATGATAAATCATGACGGGCAGGGGGTGTTTGACGGTATGCCCAACCCCTTCTCCGCCATTCGGTATCACTCTCTGGTGGTAGCGCGTGACGGACTACCTGATTGTCTGGAAGTGACGGCGTGGACGGAGGATGGCACTATTATGGGTCTGCGGCACCGCCAGCACCAGGTGGAGGGCATCCAGTTTCATCCCGAATCTTTTATGACCGAAGCCGGGAAGGATGTATTAGGAAATTTTCTGATGGGAGTTAGACTGGAATGATTAGAGAAGCCATCCAGTCCCTGGTTGCCGGGCATTCGCTGACTGTGAAGGAAGCATCGTCGGTTATGGAAGAGATAATGCAGGGCGAGGCTACTCCTGCTCAAATCGGTGCTTTCATCACCGGCCTCGTAATCAAGGGTGAAACCGTTGACGAAATCGTCGGCATGGCGAGGACTATGAGGGCCAAAGCGGTTAGAGTATTTAGCTCTGAGCAAGTGGTGGATACCTGTGGCACCGGTGGTGACGGCTTGCACACCTTTAATATATCTACGGCGGCTGCATTTGTTGCTGCCGGCGCGGGGCTCAAGGTTGCCAAGCATGGCAACCGGGCTATGAGCAGCAAGTGTGGCAGTGCCGATGTGCTGGAGGTTTCAGGCGTGAAAATTGATATGGATGCGCAACAGGTGCAAAGGTGCTTACAGGAAGTGGGAATAGGTTTTATGTTTGCTCCGGCGTTCCATCCGGCGATGAAATATGCAGCGGCTCCCCGGCGCGAGATTGGAATGCGCACCGTGTTCAATATTCTCGGCCCGCTTACTAATCCGGCTGGTGTCGGTGCCCAGGTGCTGGGTGTAGCCGAAAAGTCGCTGGCGGGGAAAATGGCACGGGTGCTTCAAGTTCTGGGCTGTCACCATGCCCTGGTAGTCCACGGCAAGGACGGTTTGGACGAAATCACCATCACGGGAGAAACCGCAGTCTGCGAACTCAAGGATGGTATCATAACCAACTATTCTATCAACCCTGAGGACTTTGGATTGTCCACTGCCGGATTGGATAGCCTGAGGGGCGGCACCGTCGATGAAAACGCTGCCCTGTTGTGTGAAATCCTGGCTGGCACCCATGGTCCTCAGCGAGACGTGGTGTTGATGAATGCCGCCGCTGTGCTGCTGGCTGGAGATAAAGTGGAAACGCTTCAGCAGGGGATAGCTTCGGCTGGTGAGGCAATAGACGACGGGCATGCTCTGGTAAAGCTGGAGCAGCTAATCAAGTTCAGCCAGAGTTTAACACAGTGAGCGCGGAATGATTTTAGCCCAGAGATCTTAGGAGAAGTGAGAGAATGAGAAAGTAAAAGATATATAGGGCAGGTTTATATACAGACAAAGAAGGTTATCCTAGATTTAAGGATAATAATAAATTAGTATATAGAGTAGTGATGGGAAAGATACTTCGTCGCCCTTTAAGAGAAGACGAAAGAGTTCGTTATGTTGACGAAGATAAAACTAATGTAAGAGGTAGGAGCTTACAATAAGTGACTAAAAAAGATCATTTTAGAATACATATTGTTGATAAAAAGAACGTTAGGAGGGTTAAAAAGGTTAGTTTGTTATAATGCATAGTAAAAGTAATTAGAATATTGTTAGGAGAATAATTGGGCATAACAAGGCTGTCTTTTAATCTCCTGATCATAAATAACATATTCTAACATAAAGAGTGTAGAATGATTTTAGATAGAATAGTTGCTGATAATCTGGAAGGTCTTGAAGCCAGTAAGCGAAGATTCCCTGTTACAGGGTTGAAGAGGGCGGCGCTGAAGCAGCCGGCACTTCTTGACTTTGCTTCGGCTTTGCGCGGGGATAGCATTCGGCTTATAGCCGAGGTCAAAAAAGCGTCACCATCACGGGGAATGATTTGCCATGATTTCAATCCGGTGAAGATAGCTCAGACATATGCCGGTAATGGAGCTGCGGCTATATCGGTACTAACCGAAGCCAGATATTTCCAGGGTAGCCTTGACCACTTGAAAAGCATAAGAAAGACAATGGGTAGCAGGTTGCCTCTGCTTAGGAAGGACTTCATTCATGACCTGTACCAGGTCTATGAATCCCGGGCTTATGGCGCTGATGCCTTGCTCCTCATCGTGGCTATTCTGACACCCGATAAGCTGAAGGAGCTGCTCAGGCTAAGTGGTGAATTGGGTATGAGCTGCCTAGTTGAAGTGCACATCGAGGCTGAGCTTGAAATTGCCCTAGGGAGCGGAGCCGGAATTATAGGCATCAATAATCGGGACTTGAAAACGTTCGCCGTTGATATCGCTACTACCAAGCGTTTGCGACCACTCATCCCTTCGGATAGAATAGTGGTCAGTGAAAGTGGTATAAAGAACCGCAGTGATATGGATAAGTTGAGAGAATGGGGGGTTGATGCCGTTCTTATTGGTGATTCTTTGATGTCTGCGCCTGACAGTGCAGCTAAGATAAAGGAGCTATTGTGAGCGGATTGCTACCTGACGATAAAGGATACTTTGGCGAATATGGCGGGCAATTTGTCCCCGAGACCCTGATGTCAGTAATGGACGAGTTGGCCACAGCTTACAAGGAGGTGAAGGCGGATGCCACTTTCTGGGCTGAGTTTGAGTCGATGTCCCGCCACTATTCCGGAAGGCCGACTCCGCTCTTCATGGCAAAAGGGTTGAGTGAGCAATGCGGTGGCGCGCGAATATTCCTTAAACGGGAGGATTTAGCTCATACCGGAGCTCACAAAATTAACAATGCGCTAGGGCAGGGTCTTCTCGCCCGTAGAACGGGCAAGCGGAGAATCATCGCTGAAACCGGAGCCGGGCAGCATGGAGTAGCTACTGCGGCTGTTTGTGCCATGTTCGGGCTGGAATGCATTATCTACATGGGTGAGGAAGATATGCGCCGCCAGTCGCTTAATGTTTGCAGGATGAGGCTCATGAATGCTGAGGTTAGGCCTGTTTCTGGAGGTAGTCGAACGCTAAAGGATGCCATTAACGAAGCAATAAGGGATTGGGTAACCAATGCCAGAAACACCCACTACCTGCTGGGTTCGGTGGTAGGTCCTTACCCTTATCCCATGATTGTGCGTGACTTCCAATCAATAATCGGCAAGGAAGCCAGAGAGCAGATTCTGGCTGAATGCAACCATCTGCCCGACTATATTATCGCCTGTGTGGGGGGGGGGAGTAATGCCATTGGTATATTCCATTCCTTTTTGAATGACAAAGAGGTCAGGCTTATCGGGGTGGAAGCGGCAGGGACCGGACTCGATACCGGGAAGCATGCTGCTTCGTTGGTTGCGGGGAAAGTGGGAGTTCTCCACGGGGCAAAATCCTACGTTCTTCAGGACGGTAGTGGACAGGTCAGTGAAACGCACAGCATATCCGCTGGGCTTGATTATCCCGGTGTTGGGCCTGAGCACAGCTACCTTAAAGATATGGGACGTGCCGAATATGTAGCCGTAAGTGATAATGAGGCACTTGAGGGCTTCCAGTTGCTGTGTAAGACTGAAGGTATCACTCCAGCCCTTGAGTCGGCTCACGCCATATTCTATGCGGCGAGGATTGCAAGATCTCTGAATCAGGAAGATATTATCGTGATTAACCTCTCTGGGCGCGGTGACAAGGACATGGATATCGTCGCTGAAGCCCTTGGAGTAAAGCTTTGAATCGCATTGATTCAGTATTCGAGTTGGAAGGGCGCACGGCTCTTATACCTTATATTACTGTAGGCTATCCCAGCATTGAAGCAACACTAAAGGTGGTTCCTCTTCTTGCCAGCAGCGGTTGCGATATAATTGAATTAGGGATACCATTCTCTGACCCCTTGGCTGATGGCGCTACCATACAAAAAGCAAGTTTTCGCGCCCTGGAGAACGGAGTTACCCCTCAGCTTTGTCTTGACGTAGCCAGGCAGTTACGTCAGAAGGTCGATATACCATTGGTGTTTATGACCTATTATAATCCTGTATTTAATTATGGCCTTGATGAATTTTGCGGTGCTTGCAAAAAGTCTGGTGTCGATGGCTTAATCATCCCTGACTTGCCACCGGAGGAAGGTTCAGGACTGGAGGCTATCGTCCGGAGGCAAAACGTTGCCCTCATTTATCTTCTGGCGCCAACCAGCACTAAGGAGCGCATAAAGCTCGTCGCCGAAAGGTCGCGGGGATTTATATACTTGGTTTCGGTGACCGGGGTTACCGGAGCTAGGGACAGACTACCCACTGATTTGCAAGCATTTGTAGCTGGAGTGAAGAAAGTAGCTACTCAACCCCTCTGCGTTGGCTTTGGCATATCGACTCCAGAGCAGGTAGAACAGGTAGCCCGGGTAGCTGACGGTGTGATTGTAGGGAGTCGGATAATTCAGCTTATGGGGGCTGAGGATAATTTCGCACCCTCGGTTGGCAACTTCATAAAGGGGTTAAAGCAAGCCCTTGATGCAGCATCTCAGAAGAAGAAGCGGTAAGGGTGTGGTTTCGTTGACCGGCTCCTTCCTTCTCATTAACCCCAATGTGACTCAACCAGCGGCTGGTCCGGTTGGCCTGGTATATATAGGTGAGGCGCTCGTTGAAGTCGGGATGCCCTGTGTCAACGATGACCTTGCAGCAAGGAATCGAGCGAGTACTCAGGGAACAGTTGCCGAGATTAAGGAAGTGGTTGCCGTCTAATAACAGCTCTAGGGTGAAGGGGTAGGGATTACGTTTATCCACTGGGCAAACACCGGTGAAAGGATGACAAAAACGGCTACATGGAGCAGTAGATAGCCTGGTACTATCAACATCGTTGCCCTTCTGAGCTTAATCGACCCCTTGTTATTTCCCGCATGTAATAGCTGCGACAATCCTAATCCAATACCAATGCAGATAGCACCTACTGTTGGGTAAAAGTAGTAGACATAACTTAGCCTGTCAGTGATTAGACTCATTGGGATCCAAACCAGATAAGTACCTGCGAACCACGATAACCCAAAAATAGCTGCGTTATTGCCCTCCTTTGCCTTGAATACCATATAAATCACAGCGGGGATGATTAAGGCCCATACAGTAAAGCTGATCGCTCCTATATAATGAGGGTCATACCAGTACCACATCATCTCCGGGCGCAGTATCCAGTCCCAGGGGCGGCTGGAAGCCGGATGAGTAAAGTCGGCAAAGGTCACGGCGGTGCTCTGGGTAAGGAGGAGCCCTATCCGCTCAATAGGATTATACATCTGCTTCCATATGATAAGGTCGAATAAGGATATTAACAGGACGAAGGCGGCTGGCACCGAAAGTATCAATCCTAGAAACCACCGTGGTCTTGCTCTACTGGAGAATAGCCAGTGTAGAAATATCACGGGAAGCACTAACCAACCGCTTAGTTTGGCTAGAGCACTCAATCCCACTGATACCCCCGATGGTAGATACCTTCCATTAAGATAGAGCAGGAATGCGACTAACATAAAGGTAAAAGTGTAGACATCAAGCATTGCCACACCGGCCTTTACGAAGCTCAGGTTTTCCAGCGAGAGTAGAAAAGTGGCAAATAACGAGGCATCCTTAGGCATATCCAGTTTACGGCAAATAAGGTAGAAGAGCACAATACCTATCGTCCCAAATATGACCGAGAAGAATCGCCAACCAATCGGATTGTCTCCAAACAGGAATACTCCGGATACAATGTAGGCTTGACCCATGGGGGGGTGTTCGTAGCGTATTTCACCCTGCCCATCAAGAATATCCCTGGCGTCATTGACATAATAAAACTCATCCAAGACCAACTCTCCGGGTTGCATAACGATGATGAAGTGTAGAATAAGTGGGATTAGCACCAACAGACAGAGGCCAATGTGTTGCCACCTCAATAACCGATGCCACCACGATTGCAATCTTGCTATCTCCATGTCCACCAAGTACTGAGAGTGTAGTTCCACAGGGCCGCCACGGCTATCCCGCATAGATTAGAGATGAGATAATGGATGCCGAATACTTCGGTAAGCAGCAAGAGTATTCCAAGATTGATACCCAGACCGCCAAGACTTACCATGTTAAATATTAGCAGGCGGTTTAGATTTGACTTTGGTGATGCGAAACGCCGGTCTCTGAATGTGAAGAGGTTGTTAAGGGTAAAGTTGGAGATTATGGATATTTCTATGCTGATGGCAGAAGCAAGAAATAATGGCAAGCCAACCGATCCTTTTAGCAGCCATAATAGCCCTTCATTAACTCCGACCCCACTTAGTCCAACCAGGCAAAACTTGATAAATCTCCTCAGTTCTCCAGTCCGTCTCATAAGGCCATAAATATGTTTCAGGTAATCTATCTGCTGCCGAACGGTGAGTTTGCTCTCCCCGCTACTTCTGGTTCCGAAGGTGTAGGGAAGTTCTGCTATGCGTTGGAATTTCCCTTCCATCAATATCTCCAGGAGTATCTTATAGCCGGTTGGCTTCAGGTCGGCATTGGCTATTGCTCGTTTATCGAAGGCGAAAAAGCCTGACATTGGGTCTTTAATCTGTCTTGTCGGTGGTAATAACACGTGGGATATAAATATAGCTCCCTTTGAAATCATCCTTCGAACTAACCCCCACCTATGGCAACCTCCCCCTTTAACATATCGACTGGCAATCGCCATATCAGCTCCATCGTCTAGCGCCTTTAGTAAATCAGGGATAGCTTCAGGTGGGTGCTGCAGGTCAGCATCCATTACTACTGTAATGTTTCCGGTCGCATGTTTTAGTCCGTCAACCACTGCCGAAGCCAGGCCTCTCTTGCCTTTACGAACAATCACGCTTAAAGGGTATTTATGTGATAAAGTAGTGGCTAGCTCCGCCGTCCCATCCCTGCTGTCATCATCAACAAACAGAATCCTGTAATCGTAGTTGGTTAGGGCGTTATGAATTCTCTCAACCACAGGGATAATACTATCTCGCTCGTCGTAGGTAGGGATTATCAGCGAAACATATGTTCTCATCTGCGCCCCATTATAATTCCCTGAGTTAAACTTACTAGGGCATTCTACCATAGCCAGACATGAAGAGTTAAATTGACAACTAACTCAGCGTTTCGGTAAACTAACCTTAGCGAATCCGCCATTTCAAAAAATTCCCCTGTTGAGAAGGAAACCTATGACAGACAATATTGAAGCTACTGGGCGTTACCTTTCTGAAATACTTAAGAAAGGGTATAACGCCGATTATATAGAAGCTCATCTTGAAGAGAGCCAGACCAGCTATATCGCGTATCGGGGAAGGGAGCTGGAGTCCGTTGGCAGAAGGACCGCCATCGGCGGGAACGTGAGAGCTCTGGTGAAAGGTGGGTGGGGCTTCGTCAGCTTTAACAACCTTGATGAGCTGCCTAATAAGATAGAACTAGCCATTAATCAGGCTGGATATGCCGGTAATGAGGTCAGTCAATTAGCTCCGGCTGAGCCCGTGTTTGATATCGTGCCTGCCGAATCAAGTAATAATCCGGTATCTATTCCCCTGTCCGAAAAGAAACAGGTGCTAGACGAATACAATGAGATTATCTGGCGCACGCCAAGAATACAAACTTCGATTATCAACTATGGTGATGGCCATAAAAAGACTATATTTACCAGCTCATCAGGCAGTTATATTGAGCAGGAACGGATGGATATCTCCCTGCGCCTTGTAGCTATTGCCACCGATGGCACCGAGGTGCAACAGGCGGGCGAGAGTCTGGGTAGCCGGGGTGATTTTGGCTTCATGCAGGGTATTCATCACAAGGTAGAGGAAATGGCACAGCGCGCCGTGGAATTACTATCAGCCCCGCAGGCGAAGGGGGGTGAATATACAGTGGTGTTAGACCCGGTGCTGGCTGGCGTCTTTGTTCACGAAGCCTTTGGACACCTGTCTGAGTCCGACTTTGTTTATGAAAATGACCGTATGCGTGAGATTATGACGCTGGGCAAAGTATTTGGCGGTCCCGTGCTAAATATAGTTGATACTGCGACTACACCTGGGCTGCGAGGCAGCTCTAAGTATGATGATGAAGGAATGCCAGCCACAAAAACCTATCTCATCCGGGAGGGCAAGCTAGTCGGCAGGCTTCACTCCAGGGAAACTGCGGCCAAGATGAAAGAAAAGCCTACGGGTAATGCCAGAGCTATCAGCTATCGTTATCCACCTATTGTCCGTATGACCAACACCTATATTGAACCGGGTTCAGCCTCTTTTGAGGAGATGATAGGTGATATCAAGGAAGGAGTCTATGCTAGGAAATGGTATGGTGGCACGACCAGTATGGAGATGTTCACCTTCGCGGCAGGTGAAGCCTATATGATTCGCAACGGCAAGCTCGCTGAGCCGCTGCGTCCGGTAATGCTTACCGGCAATGTGTTCACTACTCTGGAGAATATAGATGCTATAGGCGACGACCTGGATATGAACCAGGGTGGTGGCTGTGGTAAGGGGGGACAGATGCCCTTGCCAGTTTCAAACGGCAGCCCGCATATCAGAATTCGTCGCTGCTTGGTTGGAGGCAAGTGAATGGAGAATATCCTGGCTCAGGCTAAAAAAGCGGCTGAGGAAGCGGATGTCTTCACGATCTCTTCAGAGGAGACACAGGTTCAATTTGAATCCAACCGCCTTAAGCATATCCAAAGTAAGCAGAGCAACACTGTGGCCTTGCGTATCATCAAACAGGGCAGGATTGGCTTTGCGCTTACTACGGAGTTGAGGGATGGTCAGAGCCTTGTCGATAATGCTGTGGAAACAGCCCAATTCGGGATGTCAGCCAAATTTGTGCTCCCCATTTTGGCATCGTATCCGCGGATTGAGGTGTTCGACCCAGATGTAGAGTCGGTATCCATAGAAAAAATGGTCAGGCTTGGCGAAGAACTCATAACCGCAGTTATCGACCATACCCCAGGTATTATATGTGAGGCATGGATAACTAAGGCGGTCCTTTCAGTCCGTATTATCAATTCTAGTGGTGGGCAGGCAAATTATAGAAAAAGCGTCTTTGGTCTGGGTATTGAGGGCACCCTGATTCGTGATACAGACATGCTTTTTGTCGGTGAAAGTGAAAGTTCATGCCATCCCATTTCGGAGTCAGGGGGGATAGCCGAGTTAGTGCTCAAACAGCTTGAGCTAGCCAAAGGCCGGGCATCAGCGCCATGCCAGTCGGTGCCTGTAATATTCACTCCTAACGGTGTAGCCAGTGCCTTAATTCCCCCTCTGATGGCAGCCTTCAATGGTAAGATGGTTCTGGAGGGAGCTTCGCCGATAGGCAATAAAATTGGTCAGATGGTTTTTGATAAGACGCTGAGTCTGCGGGATGATCCTACCGTAGTCTACCGTCCGCATAGTCGCCCCTGCGATGATGAGGGCGTACCCAGCCAGTGCACTCCTCTTATTGAAGAAGGCGCCGTAGCCAATTTCCTCTACGACCTGCAAACCGCCGCACTGGTTGACACAAAGAGTTCCGGTAACGGGAGTAGAGGTGCTGGCTTGCCGACTCCTTCCCCCAGTGCTTTCATTATCGCTCCGGGCAGCGCTTCACTTGATGACATGGTAAGCGACATGAAGGAAGGGTTAATCATCGAACAACTCATGGGGGCGGGGCAGGGAAACATTTTAGGTGGTGATTTCAGCGGCAATGTCCTGCTTGGATATAAAGTAGAAAGTGGTAAAATAGTAGGTAGGGTTAAAGATACCATGGTTACCGGAAATGTGTACCAAGTCCTTAAGGAAATTGCGGCCGTTGGCAGTGAGGATAAGTGGGTAGGCGGCTTTCTCAGCACCCCACCCCTATACTGCCCAAGCTTGTCAGTAGCAAGTAAGTAGGGTGTTTATCAAGAGATTCTATTGATAAATAATCTCGCCTAGGTGTAAATTTAACAGAGCGACAAAGAAAGGCAGAGTGAGATGAAAGGTTTAGTTAAGCTTTATGCTCGACCAAAACTTAATTCGCCGAATATGCTGGCTGCCTGGCCTGGCATCGGCGATGTAGCCACTATAGTAGCCACATATCTGGCAAGAAAGCTCAATTTTAAGGTGCTGGGCGAGGTTGAAGCCTCCAATTTCTTTGAACCCATCGGCGTATTGGTCAAGGATAATGTAATAGAGGCTCCGCAGTTCCCACATAGCAATTTCTTTTACTGGAAAAACAAGGGCGGCAGGAGTGATATAATATTGTTTATAAGTGAGGCTCAACCGGCTGCCAAAGGGTATGAGATGGCTAATTGCGTCCTCGATGTGGGACTCAGGTTTCAGGCAAAAAGGATATACACCAGCGCCGCAGCCTTGACCCGTATTCACCATTCAGAGCAACCCAAGGCTTGGGGAGTAGCTACCAGTCCGTCGGTAGCCGATGATTTGAAGAGACATAATTTGGCGCAAGAGGGAAACCTTCATATTTCAGGATTAAACGGGCTATTACTGGGGGTAGCTAAAGAGAGGAATATCGAAGGCGTTTGCCTGCTGGGCGAAGTGCCTATGTATGCTACACAAGTACATAACCCGATAGCCGCTTTAGCTGTCCTTAGAGTTCTAATAGGGATGCTGGATATTGAGGTTGATACGGATGAGCTGGCCATGTTAGCCAAAGAGGCAAAAGAGAGAATAAAGCAGGTGGCTGCCGAGGCTATGGGCGAGTACATAGATTACTTTACCGAGCCAATCTGGGAGCATGGGGAAGAGGAAGAAGAAGTGGAGGGAGAGGAATAGAGTTGCTTGCTGATATAATTATAATCGGCAGGAAGATTAAGCTTCGTAAAAAGACAATAACTGATGCTAGAGATGACTATGCCTGGCAAAATGATCCTGAGTTAGCTCGCATTGATGCTGCCCCACGGTTAACGCTGCCCTTTATTCAATATCTATCTATCTATGCGGATGAACTGCACCGCGAGTCGTCAGTCAGATGCGAATTTGCCATAGATACACCTGATGATAAGCATATTGGCAACTGCATATATTATGGCATCGACATGTTTAGGGGCGAAACTGAACTGGGTATCATGATTGGCAACCGTGATTACTGGAATGAAGGCTACGGCACTGATGCTGTAACTATTCTGGTCACCCATATCTTCTGCCAGACCGATTTTAATCGGATATACCTGAAGACTTTAGAGTCTAACAGCCGGGCGCAGAAATGCTTTCACAAATGCGGATTCAGCCCATATGGGCGCCGCCAAAACAGAGATGGACACAGCTTCGTGCTTATGGAGATATACCGCAAACAGTGGGAGGAAAAGCACCCATCACTAAGAAGCCACAGGTGGAATAAATGACAGCAACGCAAATTGAACATTGGGAGCTATCGATTAATGAAAGACTCAACCCAAAAAATAAAAACCCTGATCCAATGTGATTTTGATGGAACTATTACCCAGGAGGATGAATCTTTCCTGCTTTTGGATGCCTTTGCCGACGGAAACTGGAGACAATTATTAAGTGAGTACAGGGAGGGCAGAATATCTGTTGGTGATTTCAATACCAGAGCGTTTGCCATGGTTAAGACTGATAAACAGACGCTGACTGACTTTACAAGACGCACGGTGCAAGTACGAGATGGATTTGATAAATTAGTATCTCACTGTCGTAAAAAAGGCTTCAAACTGGTTATCGTGAGTAATGGGCTGGATTTTTATATCAAGGCAACTTTACAAGATATTGGCATGGATAATATAACAGTATTCGCTGCGCAAACCAAGTTTGCCTCCAGTGGTCTTGATGTCAAATACATAGGGCCAGATGGCAGCCAGTTACAGGATGGATTTAAGGAAGCATATACAAAATCATTTTTAGGCGACGGTTATCGTATAATATATTTTGGAAATGGCCCTTCCGATATGCCAGCAGCAAATCTGGCTCACCGCACCTTCGCTACCGGTGAACTGCTGGCACTTTGTAAGAAGATAAGCTTCCAGTGCACTTCCTTCACCGACTTCAATGTGGTCATCAGAGACCTGGAGCTTTAAAGCACTGGCAAGTAAAAGGTAGAGTCACTTATGACTATTGTGGAGAACGTGCAAAGAATATTGAGTGAATTACCGGACGGGGTGGAATTGGTAGCTGCTTCCAAAGCAAGAACACCTGGAGAAATTCAGGAAGCTATAGACGCCGGAGTAAGAATTATCGGTGAAAATTATGTACAGGAGGCCGAGAGGGCTTATTCAGTAATCGGCAACAAAGTCAAGTGGCATTTTATCGGGTATCTTCAAAAAAACAAGGTTAAGAATACTGTGAGTGTATTTGATATGATAGAAACCGTTGATTCGGTTGAAATCGCCGGGGAGATTGATAAAAGATGCACTCAAATTGGCAAGGTAATGCCGGTATTGGTTGAGATAAATAGCGGACGCGAAGCACAGAAATCAGGCGTATTACCTGAGAATGCCGAACAACTGATAACAGGAATTTCAAGCCTTCAGAACATAAAGGTAAAGGGCTTGATGACAATGGGCCCTCGCTTTAGGGATCCTGAGGATTCAAGGCCTTATTTTGTGGAAACAAAAAATATATATGAGCAGATAAAGGGACTTAATTTACCCAACGTGGAGATGAAGTGTCTTTCAATGGGGATGACAAATTCCTATCAGATTGCCCTTGAGGAAGGAGCAAATATAGTGAGGATAGGAACCAAGATATTCGGCTAAAGGAATTATAAACGATAATCGGAACCTTGCTGTGCCATGCCGCTTCATATTCGATTCTAGCAGTAATGAGCAATATATAGAGGGTAACTACGGAATGGCAAGAGTTGATTAAGGACGGCTACAGCCGTATCTTGCAGGTGCT
>CAYFFA010000013.1:14921-17639 GCA_964342375.1 uncultured Dehalococcoidales bacterium
GCAGGTGCTTAGATCGCAAGGTGGTTTATTCGTCACTCAGATGGGCTTTGTCTTTGATGTCCCGCATTCACTCTTCTGCGTTTGGTATGGCGTTTACCTATCCACAAGCCACTGAAGAATTTAGAGTCCAGCAGATGCCGATTATCAGCCACATTCAAAAGGTCTCTGGAGATCCCACTCTCGAAGTAAGCTACCTCGACATGCTTGCCCATATTCTTTACCGCTTGAAGAGCGTAAGCAAAGTCAGAGTCTCCGCTCACGAGCACGGCTACATCGTAGAAGTCCTCCCAGGCAAAACATAAGATGTCTGTAGCCAACATGACATCTATGCCCTTCTCAACAGAAACACCCTGCGCCAGTTTGGTACCGCCTAGCCGAATCTCCAGATGTGGTGTCTTGCTCAGTATATCAAGGAATTCTTGTTGTTCCCGAGAGCCGTCAGGACGTTGAGTCGGGTCCTGCAAGATATTGTAATAATATGTCCGGAACAAGCGCCTGGAACCACAGAGGCTGTTGACAAATTCAGTGAAATTGATGTCGTTACGCCTGAAATTATTTTTGAGAGCATGATATAAATTACTTCCATCTATAAAGATGGCGACTCTATCTTCCATAATCTTCCTCTCTTGTCTAGCATCGGTACATAATACCATTGATCGACCGCAATTGGCAAGTAGTTTGGGATAAAACATCACATTCGTATAACAGAGGATAATGTGCAAGGCAGCAGAGCCCGAAACGCCTTTTTAGATGATATCATTACAGGGTAGTTGCGTTTTTGCTTATATTGCCAGCAGTTTCTGCCTGAGGCAAAAGAGCGCTGCAATAGCTGCACGTTCTCTAATTATATCTATAAAATATAGGTTTCTCTGCTGCCAGCTCGCCTTTCCCTCTCCATCTGCAATGCCGACGAAGGCCAAGCCCGGAGCCTGACTAATTGACTTATCCAATCCCATTATCCCGGTTATGCTCAGCCCAACGTCAGCGGAGAATTGCTTCTTGGCAGTATCTGCCATTGTTTTAGCAACTTCAGCACTCACTGCGCCAAATTTGTTGACAAGCTCAGGTAATATCCCTGAACCGTTTTGCATGTCATGGCTAGTCACCACCAGACCACCTCGATAGTACTTAGATGCGTTGTCAACACTTGCAATGGCACTTGCTATAAATCCGCGTGTTCCTTCCTCCATCGTTGCCAGACTAAGATTTCTTTCCATAAGCAAATTGCCGACTACTGCTGGCAGTGTATCATTACCTCTCCCCCATATGTGACCATCCAAAATGCTCTCTAAACGTATTTGCGTGTCTTCTAGTAAATCTTTAGAGTATTCTCCGTGTGAAATTATCCTGAGATGAATTCCATCAGGGTGGGCATAGATACCCAAAGTTGGATTGTCAATACTAAAAAATGGCATTACCAGCTCGGCTACTTTTGCCTCTGATAGACCAAGGATCTTTAACGTCCGGGTTAGAATGGCCGAAGAAGGAAATATAGATTGTAGTTTAGGTCTTACTTCATTCTCCCACATTGGCTTGAGTTCACGCGGTGGACCGGGTAGCGTTACAATGGTTTTCCCATCTTTTTCAATCCACCAGCCAGGTGCCGTACCGTTCTGGTTGGGAACAGGTGCAGCCGAGGGGATTAGCATTGCTTGCTTAATGTTGTGAGACGGCATTTCCATCCCCAGACGTTCGAACAACTTGCGCAGACCATTTTCCAATGCTCTATCGACAGCCAGGGACTCACATAATACATCGGCAAGACATTCTCTGGTCAGGTCGTCTTCAGTTGGCCCCAGACCTCCGCTGGTGATGATAACATCTGACCTCTCAAAAGCTTGTCGCATGACCTGACGCAACTGTACC
Source organism: uncultured Dehalococcoidales bacterium (assembly GCA_964342375.1). Lineage (GTDB taxonomy): Bacteria > Chloroflexota > Dehalococcoidia > Dehalococcoidales > CAYFFA01 > CAYFFA01. The sequence continues at coordinate 16,788 of CAYFFA010000013.1, forward strand.
CGGTCATCACCCACCACAGTTACCCTGACAGGCATGTTTCCCAACAACCTTAATTCCGTGGCTATGTAGCTGGAGTTGGTATCAATAATTTCGCCCATTAATATTTCGGTACCAATAGAAATAATTTCAGCTTGATTGTGAATAGTCATGCGTGAAATCCTTTCTGTAATCCTATTGCTACTTCTATACGCTTTAAACAAATAACTATACCATGTTTTCGATAGGTCGAAGCTCTTTGCGCTATTGTCATTTTAGCATAGATGCAATAATTGCATTATGATGGATGACAACGTTATTTCATAGTCATGAGATTCGGGAGAGACGGTGTTACCCACTTTTACCCCTATGTAGGCAGAGGTGAGAGTGGTCAGCCTATTGTCATCATAGGTGTAGATAAGACCGAAGAGGCAATGGAACTGCTGAAGAATAATTGGATGCATTTCTTTGACAGAGAAATCTATTCTTTGTAGAAAGTCATTGCTATATATTGCACACTCGCTTGTGATATTACATTATATATAGAATCCCCTATAATTGGAGAAGAAAAGAATGTTAACTTTACAGCAGGCAATACAGGAAAGGCGCAGCATTCGGAAATATTCTGCTGATGATGTCCCGGATGAACTAATCGAGCAAATGCTTGAAGCGGCTTGATTGGCGCCATCGGCTAGTAACCGGCAGCCATGGTACTTTCTCGTGGTTAAGGATAATAATATTTAAAAAGAGTGTCGCCGGATTTGCATGGGGCAGAGTTTTATCGAACAGGTACCGGTAGTAATAGTTTATTTCGCTAATCTGGACAGGTATTCGATGGAGAGCAGAAGAGCAAGGAGGCAAGAGACGCGAGACTCA
>CAYFFA010000014.1:0-2438 GCA_964342375.1 uncultured Dehalococcoidales bacterium
CAGTCTCAGCTTCAGGCATAACCTCCACCAGGACAAAAGAGGTATGTCGGGCATGGTCAGCATCAAAGGGGGAAAGGCGAACCAGCCGGTGAACACCATGCTCTGATTTTAAGTAACCACAGGCGTAATCACCACTGATGTCTACGACAGCACTCTTTATTCCCACCTCCTCACCCGGAGAAGTATCTAACACCTCTGTCTTATACCCACGACGCTCAGCCCAGCGAAGGTACATCCTGAGCAACATCTGTGCCCAATCTTGGGATTCTGTACCACCGGCGCCGGCGTGGATTGACAGGATGGCATTTCTAGCATCATATTCGCTGGTAAAGGCTTCCTCCAGCTCCAGCTCATCAAGATAAGAAGCCACCCTTTCCACCTCAGATTGAACCTCTTCTCCAAGCGCGGTATCCTCCTCCGCCAGAGACGCCAATTCAATCAGGTCAGCGATATTCTTCTCAAGCCCTCGCCACCGCTCGACCACCTTCTTCCGTCCCGATAACCGACGCAAAACACCTTGCGCCTTGGACTGGTCCAACCAGAAGTCAGGCATGGCAGTCTCTTTCTCCAACCTGGCGATTTCACCCTCTTTGGCAGCAATGTCAAAGATGCACCAGCGCCATAGCGATTCTAGACTGTAAATCCTTTAGTTTGTCCTTTGACTCTTGCATTTATCCTCACCGGTAATTTTTCTACCCTGAAGCTTTCCTTAGTGTCCTGCCCCGAAACCAAGCTATCCTTTTCCAGCTTCAAATTCCCTCCCGCCGCCAGATGAGCCAGACGGATAGGTTCGGGTATACGATAGCCCCGACAGCATTCAAGCACCCAGTAAATGGCAGTTAGAAGGTCAACCTTATGGCCTATAGAAACATAGAGTGGCTTCATACAACATCTGGTCCGCAGAGCCGCCCCTATAACCTCACCCCTATCCACTAGCTCAGCATAACTGCCCGTATTCTCACCGGGGTTCGTATGTTGACCCCACAGCCGGGATTTAGCACAGCCAATGGTCGGCGTATCCAAAAATAGCCCTAGGTGAGGGGCAAGACCCATTCTACGGGGATGGGCAATTCCATGACCGTCCACCAGAAACAGGTCAGGGACGATACTGAGTCTCTCGCAGGCAGCCAGGGTCAGCGGCGACTCCCGAAAGGACAAAAGACCGGAAACATAAGGAAATTCGAGCTTCCCCTGTACAACCTGTGTTTCCACCTGCATCAGTTCCGGATGACTTAAAACAACCACCGCCGCAGCGGCTATCCCCCGGGATTTTTCCACTGATATATCCACGCCGCCGATAAAACGAGGAATGGCTAACTCACCGGCCCTGGATACCTGATCTGCCAGCCTTTGCTGTATGTCCAGAGCCTGAGCGGTGCTGACATCCCAACCATGTGATCTCTCTATCTTCACACTCCGATTATAGCCACTACCGAGATGGGGGTCAACAGTTAAGATAACGTGAAAGACAGATTTATGGGCTCATAACCTGAAGGGCACGGGTTTGAATCCAGCCCCCACTATAATAATATGATACGGGAGAGTCAAACGTAATGAGCCCCAAAGCCAGCGTTAAGCAAGGTGCGTCTTTAGTTTTATCTACTCAGACCTTAGCCTTATTCTGGAGAACAGAATAACACCTATGGCGAAGATGATGACGATTTCGAGCGTCATGATGCCCATGTTGGGAAGCACAGCCCCGATTTGACCACCCATGTTGAGCAGCGTCCTTAATGAGGTTGCCGCCTGCCCCCAGGGTAGAAACTTGGTTACCATTTCTGTCTTCATTGGCATGCACGCCCCAATTAGGAAAGCCAGTGGCATAGCAACAAGTGTACTTATGCTGCTTGATTGTCCTTCGGACTTGGAGCAGGTTACAATAATAAGCCCCAGCGCATCACAATAGACGGGACTTCTATTCCCATCCATCTCGCCTAGCAGCCATATACATAAACTCCAGGTTCATCCAACCCACTTTTATTAATAGTACCCTGCCACCCATTTTAGCGACTGGCAATCCCTCTGGCAACGAATTTATTAACCCCCATTGACAGATACATAGTTTTTAGCGCATAATAACCTTATTATGACTAGAAAGCTAGGTAAAACATGGTAAAGATTAGATTGCGAAGGGGCGGTGCCAAAAAGAAGCCGCAATATCGGGTGGTAGTGGCCGATTCCCGGGCACCCCGCGATGGAGCATTCATTGAGGTTATTGGTCACTTTAATCCCCTGACCGACCCGGAAACGGTAGTTATCAATGAAGACAAAGCACGGCACTGGTTAGAACATGGAGCCCAACCGACAGATACCGTCGCCAGGCTACTAGCCAAAGCCGGCATTATAGAAGAGTCCGAAGCAAGGAAAGAAAATATCAAGGCTGGCATTGCAGCCCAACCCAAAGCAAGCAAGAAGAAAGTTAAGGCTGGCGCCACAGA
>CAYFFA010000014.1:2538-17158 GCA_964342375.1 uncultured Dehalococcoidales bacterium
AGAACCTGAACCAACCAAGGAGGAACCCGAAGCCAGCATCACAGAAGAACCTGAACCAACCAAGGAGGAACCCGAAGCCAGCATCACAGAAGAACCTGAAGCCAGCAAGGAGAAATCATGAAAGAACTAGTAGAATACATCGCTAAATCAATTGTCAACGCGCCTGATGACGTGGTAGTCTCCGAGGAAACTGATGAAGAAGGCTTGATTCTTAATCTGCAGGTTGCCGAGGATGATAAGGGAAGAGTTATCGGTAAGCAGGGCCGAGTAGCTGGAGCCATGCGTACCCTGCTCAGAGTAAAAGCAGCCAAAGCCGGCACCAGAGTTAATCTGAAGATTATCTAAAATTTTCAATCAATTCCCAGAATCAATAGTGAAACCGTCTGAACCCGAATTTATTACCGTTGGTCGCATTCTATCCCCTTGGGGCATTAAGGGCGAGATAAGGGTTGAGGTAGTAACTGAGTTCCCCGAACGCTTTGCCCTCTCTTCAAATCTCTATGTTAACCGGCAGCCTGTAACCATTAACCGCTGTAGCTGGCACAAGGGAAAAGCAATCATCAAGCTCCACACCGTCAACAGCGCTGAAGACGCACAAAGGTTGCGGGGGCAATTCATAGAGATACATCACAGCCAACTCAAGCCTCTCCCTGCAGGACAATACTATCATTTTCAACTCATTGGGCTGAAGATATGGACAATACAGGGAGAACTGCTGGGGAACATCACCGAAATTCTAACTTCTGAGAGTAACGATACCTATATAGTCCATGGAGATAAAGGGGAGATTCTGATTCCGGCTATTGAAGACGTAATAAAATCTATAGACCTTGACGCAGGACGCGTAATAATTGAACCAATCGAGGGGCTTTTGAGCTGAAATCAGAATGCAGCCAGCTAACCCTGCTGCCTTCTCATTCTCCTTCTCTCCCCCACCTTGAGGCGAGCAATCGAGCGGCGCAGTGCTGCCTCAGTCCGAGCCAGATCAACTTCGGGAGCAGCAGGCATACTAAGCCGCTCCTCAGCACGGCGCTTCGCCTCCTCAGCCCTGGCTATATCAATCTCCTCAACCCTCTCAGCAGCGTCAGCCAAAACTATAACACGGTCAGGACGCACCTCAAGAAAGCCGCCGGAAACGACCAGGAATAACTCCTCACCGCCCTTCCTTACCCACAACTCACCCGGCTGCAGCATGGTCATTAACGGAGTATGATGTGACAGGATTCCCAGTTCACCTTCAATACCGGGAGCAACAACCACATCCACATCCTCAGAAAAAACCACCCGCTCCGCAGTGACAATATCAAGTCTCACACCGGACATCGAATCCCAACCTATACCTTCATTTTCTCCGCCTCTTCCACCACCTCATCTATAGTCCCCTTCATATAAAACGCCTGCTCTGGCAGATCATCATGCTTGCCCTCCAGAATCTCTCTAAAGCCACGCACAGTTTCCACCGTAGATACATATCTTCCCGGCCTACTGGTAAAAACTTCAGTAACGAACATTGGTTGAGATAAAAACCTCTGTATCCTACGAGCTCGTGCCACGGTAAGCTTATCTTCCTCGCTGAGTTCTTCAATGCCCAGTATCGCAATTATATCTTGGAGGTCCTTATAGCGTTGCAACACACGCTGCACTTCACGAGCTATTCTATAATGTTCTTCGCCGACAGTATCGGGGGCGAGAATACGAGAGGTTGAGGTTAGCGGGTCAACAGCCGGATACAAGCCCTGCTCGGCAATAGACCTCTCCAGAGCAATAACAGCATCGAGATGACCGAAAGTGGTAGCCACCCCGGGATCGGTATAATCGTCAGCGGGAACATAGACAGCCTGGAAGGATGTAATCGAGCCCTGCTTGGTCGAGGTAATCCTCTCCTCCAGTTCGCCAACCTCCGTAGCCAGAGTAGGCTGATAACCTACCGCCGATGGCATACGACCCAACAGAGCTGATACTTCCATACCGGCCAAGGTATAGCGATAGATATTATCAATAAAAAGCAAGACATCCTGCCGCTCAACATCACGAAAGTATTCAGCCATAGTCAGCCCGGTTAGCCCCACGCGGAGACGAACCGCGGGCGGTTCGTTCATCTGACCAAATACCATTACCGTCTTATCCATCACGCCAGAAGCCTTCATCTCATTCCACAGGTCGTTGCCCTCGCGAGACCTTTCGCCGATACCGGCAAAAACGGAGGTGCCACCATGCTCGGTAGCAATATTGCGGATTAGCTCCATAATAATGACCGTCTTGCCTACCCCGGCACCTCCATAAGCACCCACCTTACCGCCCTTGGTAAACGGAGTAATCAAGTCAATTACCTTGAGTCCTGTCTCCAGTATCTGGGGTGTCGTCACCAGGTCCTGGAGTGAAGGTGGAGGGCGATGAATCGACCAGGAATCGACAGCCTCAACTGAGCCGAGGTTATCCAGAGGCTCCCCCATAACATTAAACAGTCGACCCATGGTTGCCGGTCCCACCGGAACATTAAGAGCCGCTCCGGTATCCATAGCCTCAGCGCCCCGCGCCAGCCCATCCGTAGGAGCCAGAGCCAAGCACCTGACCTGGTTATTACCTACCTGTTGCTGAACTTCGAGCACAACCCTGCTATCATCCACCGGTATCTCAACAGCATCATAAAGCGCCGGCATCTCATCGGGGGGGAACTCTACATCAACGACTGTCCCTATTACCTGCACCACTTTACCCTTTGTCATAAAATCTCCTTTACCTAGGCCAGAGCTGCTGCCCCGCCAGTAATATCAAGCAGTTCCTTAGTAATTGACTCCTGGCGGGCTTTATTGTACGTCAGGGTCAACTCATCAACAAGCTCATTAGCGCTATCGGTAGCATTTCTCATTGCCACCATTCTGGCTGATTGCTCACTGGCAATAGACTCCAAAAGAGCATGATATACCTGCATCTCAACAAATCGAGGCAAAAGCTCGCCCAATACCACGCCGGGGTCCGGTTCATATATGTAATCAACATTCTGTGCCTTGGGTATAGGCGCCGGCTCGATAGGCAAAATCTGCTGTAGAATCGGCCTCTGAGCCATTGTAGAAACAAATTTAGTGTAGACTAAATACACCAAATCGACGACGCCATTGGTATAATCATCAATAACGATATGAGCTATAGGCAGGACATCAAGTATGCTGGGTTTGTCACCAAGCTGGGTAAACTCAGCCCGAATATCCCTACCATGCCGCCCCATAAAATCACGCCCCTTACGGCCAACAGCGATAACCTTGACCGGCACATCCTGCTCCATGATAAAGCTCGCCGCCTTCCGGTTGAGATTAGCATTAAGCCCACCACACAAACCCCGGTCAGGGGTGATATGCACTATAGCGATATTAGCTACCGGTCTCCGCTGTAATAAGGGATGCAATAAATCACCAGCCTGAGATAAAGCAGCTAAATCAGCTAACACCTGCTGCATTTTCTCCGAATAAGGTCGACCGGCCAAGCCACGCTCCTGCGCCCGCCTCATCTTCGAGGTGGCAATCATCTCCATAGCTCGGGTAATCTTAGATATACCCTGAATGCCTCGTATTCGGCGGCGAATTAAACGAATATCGGCCAATCTCTACTCCTCAATCTACCCCGAATGATAGCCCTGCTTAAACTCCGGGATAGCTTTTTTCAACGCCTCTTCAGTTTCAGGGCTTATGTCTTTATCTTCGGCAATAGCCTTACCTATTTCAGGGTGATTTGCCTCCATAAACCGATGAAAACCGGTCTCAAAAGCAACAAGTTTATCCTCAGCTACATCGTCTAAATAACCGTTTACCGCCGCATACACAATCTCAACCTGGTTTTCCACCGGCACAGGCACATACTGGGGCTGCTTTAAGATTTCAGTAAGTTTCTGACCACGCTCGAGCTGAGCCCTGGTCACTTTATCCAGCTCAGAAGTACCAAATTGGGCAAAAGCAGATAACTCCCGGAACTGAGCCAGTTCCAGTCTAAGTCTGCCAGCCACCTGCCTCATGGCTTTAGTCTGAGCCGCGCTCCCCACACGAGACACCGATAATCCGACATTTAACGCCGGCCTGATACCAGCGTTAAACAGGTCTGTTTCCAGGTAAATCTGCCCATCGGTAATAGAAATAACATTGGTTGGAATATAGGCGGATAAGTCTCCAGCCTGAGTTTCGATAATAGGCAGTGCAGTAAGGGAACCGCCGCCATATTCCGAAGCATACTTAGCTGCCCTCTCCAGAAGACGTGAGTGCAGATAGAAAACGTCACCGGGATAGGCTTCACGCCCCGGAGGACGACGCAGCAACAACGAAAGCTGCCGATAAGCCCAGGCATGCTTAGAAAGGTCATCATAGATAACTAAAGCATCCTTCCCTTCTTCCATAAACTCCTCACCCATAGCACATCCAGCATAAGGAGACAGATACTGCAAGGCAAAAGAATCAGAGGCAGTAGCAACAACAACAGTGGTATGCTCCATAGCCCCGTAGGATTCCAAAGTGGATACTATTTGCGCTATATTAGACGCTTTCTGCCCAATAGCCACGTAGATACAGATTAAATCACCACCCTTTTGGTTAATTATGGTGTCAATGGCGATAGCCGTCTTACCGGTGAAGCGGTCTCCGATGATAAGTTCTCTCTGCCCCCGACCCAGAGGAATCATACTATCTATAGCCTTTATACCTGTTTGCACAGGGGTATCCACCGGATTACGCAGGGTAACACTGGGAGCAACACGCTCCATAGGCCGGGTCTTATTGGTCTTAATCGCCCCTTTGCCATCAAGGGGACGACCTAAGGCATCAACAACCCTGCCGATAAGCGCCTCACCCACAGGCACTTCAGCAATCCGCCCGGTGCAACGTACCTCGTCCCCTTCTTTAATCTTAGTGTAATCGCCAAGAATAATGGCAGCCACGCTATCCTCCTCCAGGTTCATGGCAATCCCCATAACCTCGTCGGGAAATTGAAGCAGCTCATTGTATTTAGCCGCAGTTAACCCGTGAATTCTGGCTATACCATCACCAACCTCAATCACCGCGCCAACATCCACCATAGTTACTTCCATGCCAAACTGCTCAATCTGTTTTTTGATAACAGAAACGATGTCCTGTCCTCCAGCTGTCATCTAAACCACCTCCATAATTTTACCTGCCCACTCCAACCAACTCCCTTTTCAAAGCCAATAATTGGCTGCGAGTGCTACCATCAACAAGCTTGCCTCCAACTCTGATTACTACCCCACCTATTATGTCAAGGTCCACTTCAGAATCGAGCACTACCTCCTTGCCAACGAGAGCACTGAGCCGCTCTTTTAACCTTAGCTTCTCTTCATCACTAAGTGGTACAACGGTAGTAACCGAGGCATGTTCTACACCACGATAACTATCCACCAGATGCTGATACTCCTCAGCAATGTCACTGATTATACCTACCCTGCCTCTGGTCATTAACAAATAAACTAGATTCAAAGCCAGAGGGTCAATCTCATGCAGCCCTTCAGCTAATATCTTAGCTTTATCATCAAAATTAAGCCTTGAACTTTGTAGCAAGGCAACAACTTCAGCATCTCCGCCCAGGCCAGCAACTACCTCCAGATCAGACTGCCATCTATCTAATTTCTTGCTCTCCAACGCAATCTCAAACACAGCCTGGGCATAGCGCCTTGCATAAGACCTCTTAGCCACGGTATCTCCTTTAATAACAGGTTAGCCCTTTTTCAGGGTTGTGCTTTCTCCCATTACTTTGTCAATAAGCTGGCGGTGCACCTTCTTATCCAGCGAGCGGTCAATTACCTTCCCCGCCGCCAGTATAGTTAGGTCAGCAAACTCCTTACGCAGCTCATCAACAGCCTCATTTCGCTCCCGCTGAATCTCCACTCGCGCCCTGGCGATAAGGGCTTCAGCTTCCTGCTTGGCCTGTTGCTGTGCTCCATGCCTGAGCTCCTCACCGGTTTTCACTGCTCGAGCTATTACCTCCTGACCATCCTTAGCCGCCGCCTCAAGTCGTTTCTTAACCTCTTCCTCGGCATGTGTCGCCTGTTCTTTGACGAGTTCGGACTGCTCCATACTATCCTTAATCTTCTTGGAGCGCTCGTCAAGCATTTTCATGATAGGTTTATAAGCAACCACAAACAGAATCCCGAACAAGATGAGGAAATTTATAACCTGTGCTATTAGCGTTGGTCCATTAATACCGAGTCCTTCCAACTGACTCCTCCCGATAGACTATAATAACTCTATCACCAACAGAAATCCGAATCATTGCCTAATGAGGTATTAAGACAAATGCCCAAGTAACCGCTGCCATGCCTACTATTATCCCGATAATGATAACAGCAACCGCTATAACCATTACAAAAGTTAGCCCCCCATCCTCTTGCATAATCTATCCCTCCTTTTCAATCGCCTCTATACCACCAAAAGCATGAGTATGGCTACAACCAGAGCATAGATGCCGATAGCTTCAGCGAAGGCGATGGCCAATATCATATTGGTCATTATCGGCCCTCTCGCCTCCGGGTTGCGCCCTAATGCCTGCATAGCCCCGTAGCCCAGGATTCCAATTCCGACTCCGGGCCCTAAGGCACCCAATCCTATAGCCAATCCCGCCCCCAGCATTTTCATTGCTTCTACATCCATTTTTCGCCCTCCTTCATATGTAAACTAACGTTGGATGAACACCCTTTTAGTGCGCTGCCTCCGACTCATGATGAGTAACCGCAACGGTAAGAAATACCAGAGTCAACCCGCCAAAGATAAGAGCCTGAACAAAACCAACGAACAATTCAAGTCCATAAAATGGTAGAGCGGCTACCCAAGGAGCAAGAAACATTATCATCAATATCAATATTTCACCGGCGGTCATATTTCCAAAAAGACGGAAGGTGAAACTGACAATGCGTACAAACACGCTCAATAATTCCAGGGCGCCGACAACGATATCAATAAAGCCCATAAATAGCTGGCTCAATCCGGACCGCAGATTACCCATGAATATCTGACCGAAGCTGCCGAAAAAGCGACGCACATTAAAATATTGCCCTATGAAAGGCAAACCCAGCGACCTGATGCCAAAATACCCGACAGCGACAAAAGATACCGCTGCCAGAACCATGGGGAAGTTTATATCCGTATTAGGCCCTCTAAGCAGATGTACCGCTTCACCCTCCGCGTTGGAAATAAGTATTGTGCCAAACCCGGGAAGCAAGCTCAGCCAGGCATTGGTTATAACAAAGAGGAAGATAGTAGCCACTACAGGAAAGAATCGGCGCCCGTTCTTCTCACCTGCCACCCCCTGGCAGAAGTTGAGGAGCCGTTCAAGAACGAGCTCCATCAGACTCTGTAACCGGGATGGAACGAGCTTCGGCCGACGGGTAGCCGCAAAGAAGAGCCCCGCCAGAACAACGATACTGAGCCACGCAGAAATAACACTATTGGTGATAGGCAAGTCGAATAGATGAAAAACCTCTTCAGCGGGAAGCTCAGGGTGCGGTTGGGAAACACTGAGCCAGCCGGGCAGCCCTAAATCCCCAAATATGCTTCTGCCGATAGGGCCGGCAATAAAGCTAATAACAAGGAGAGCGAGGAAGACAACTACGATTCCAATTACTACGGGAAACGAACAACCCAGTAAGCCCCGTTTAGGCACTAGTTATCCTCCTCGTCTTGTTTGCTACCAATGAGAGGCAGAAGCATACGAAAAACCCCATAAACAGCAGTAACCAGTCCCAGGATTAACCCAACCAGCCAAAACAGATGTAGACCCAGCTTGCTATCAAGCCAGAGACCGACAAATATCCCTAACACAATAGCACCACCAATAAAAAACCCCACCCCCGTAAACCTCAGCGCCTCTTCCCACCTGCTCATACCAGCCTCAATACCAACAACCCAGAAAGTATACCAAGTCTACGGCCCCCGGGTCAAGCTCACTCTCAGTCATCAAACAGCCCTAGACCGTTTAACCCTAGGGCTGCTTGTTATTCCACAAATTAGAAGAATAACTATATCTTCTAATGCTACCGATTCTTACTCCGTCAAGCCTCCTGCTGGCTGAAAAGATGAGAAAAGTCCCCATCAAAATCATTCAAGAACCTGTGCATATCCAGTACCTCGTCGGCAGTCAACGCACCCGCACCCCTGAATCTATCCGATTCCGCCTCAGTGAGGTCAGTAATAACCTCTGGCCTCTTATCCTCCTTGACTACCACCGCTACTAAACACTGGGCATGACAAGCCGAACAAAGCGTCCTCAAAAACCACAAATCCTCATGATGACCGAGGATACTGATATTATCTATATCATAGCGCTGACCACAATCAGTACACTTTATTGAGGTCATGAGTCTTTTGATAAAAGTCTCTTCCATCGGTTGAATCTCCAGCCCGTCAATATAGATAAATTTGGCTCATGGTTTACGTTTACCAAAGTCCTCTAAATCAAGGGTATCGATAAAATCGGTGAACGCCGACATTCTTCTCAACTCTTCTTCACCAACCTCTTCTCTCTTACCACCAGCCCCTTCCCTTTCCGAAGGAAGAGGTTTACCGGTTTCTTTATCGATCAAGATACCGGCTCTATCTAAAACTGTTTCCTCAACATAGATCGGTACCTCCACCCTTACCGCCAGCGCCAGTGCGTCACTAGGGCGAGAGTCGACCTCCGTCTGCCCCCCGTCTACGTTAAGGATAATCTTAGCATAAAAGGTGTCATTCTTAAGATCGTTTACAACAACAGACCCAATGCTAGCCCCCAAGGTATCAATAACCGAATACAATAAATCATGAGTCAATGGTCTGGGGACAGTAACACCTTGCAGTCTTACAGTTATGGCATCTGCCTCAGCTGGACCAATCCAGATGGGTAAATAGCGCTCTGAATCTTTCTCTTTCAGGATCACCACCCTCTGATAATTCATCAGGCTAACCCGTATACTGTCAATGGCCATCTCTATCATAGCAAACCTCCTCTCTTTCTCACCCACCGTATTTGATTCTACCCCACATCATTCACCACTGTCAACCTGAAATTCCACGGTTTTTACCAACCCTAATTTCCATCCCCTAGAAATTTGGCAAACCGCCTTATTATGGTATAATAAACCATCGTAAGGAGAAATTTGAACTCGACTAAAAAGGAGGCGCATAAGTATGCACCAGGGCCATAAAGCCATACTTTGGTTTGATGAGGTAACCAAAGAGGATATACCCACCGTCGGAGGTAAGGGGGCAAACTTGGGAGAAATGATCAAGGCCCGCATTCCGGTTCCACCGGGCTTTATCGTAACCGTTAACGCCTACTACGACTTTATACAAAGGTCAAATATCACCGGCAAAATCCGTGATTTACTACAGCCACTGGACGTCAGCGATAGCAAGCAACTTCAGCAAATTGCTGAGGAAGTTAAAATGTTAATTAGAAAGACCCCCATGCCATCAGATATAGCCGAGGAGATTAAGAACTCATATGCCAAGATGGGCGGTGGTATGGTTGCTGTCCGTTCCTCGGCTACCGCCGAGGACCTGCCTGATGCTTCCTTCGCCGGTCAGCAGCGCACCTTCCTTAATATACAAGGCGCGGAAGAGGTAGTAGTTGCCGTTCACGGATGCTGGGCATCTCTGTTTGAAGCAAGGGCTATCTTCTATAGAGAACAGCAGGGTTTTGACCACTTCAAGGTTGGCATCGCTGTGCCGGTCCAGAGAATGATACAATCCGAGACTTCTGGAGTTATATTTACTCTAGAACCAGTCACCAGCGATACCAGCAAAATCGCCATCGAAGCTGTCTACGGACTTGGTGAAACCATAGTCTCAGGAGATGTAACGCCGGATACATACATTATCGATAAAAACGGTCTGAAAATTATTAAAAGGGAAATTGCTCCGCAAGAGTGGAAACTGATAAGAAGCGCCACGGGTAAAGGCGAGGATGCTAATGTAAAAGTGGTCCTCACTCCCGAGGAGCAAGCACAGCAAAAAATAAGTGACGACGACATACTTGTCCTGGCAAAAATAGGGAAACACATCGAGGACTGGTATCAATTCCCACAAGATATCGAGTGGGCAAAAGAGAATAATAAATTATACATCGTTCAAACCCGCCCGGTAACTACCATTAAGGAAACAACGGCCGAGGTTAAACCTGAAATTGACGCGCCGGTACTTTTTTCCGGGGCACCGGCCAGTCCGGGTATAGCCTCAGGTCCGGTTAAAACAGTACCCGACCCATCCGAAATAGATAAGGTATTAGAGGGTGATATTCTGGTGACAGCAATGACCACCCCCGACTTTGTCCCGGCAATGAAGCGAGCGGTAGCTATTGTCACCGACCGCGGGGGTAGAACCGCCCACGCTGCCATCGTTAGCCGAGAACTAGGGATTCCGTGTATAGTTGGTACCGGACAAGCCACTACCACTTTGACTGATGGACAGATTATAAGCGTAGATGGTTCAACGGGTAATGTTTATGAAGGGAAAGTGGTCGTAAAGAGAAAAGAAGACACTACTTATAAAGAGCAAATCGAGACCAAGACACGTGTTTATGTAAATCTAGCCCAACCCGAGTTAGTCGAGAGAGTGGCGGCGCATAATGTAGATGGGGTGGGCTTGCTCCGGGCTGAGTTTATGGTTGCCCAGATCGGTGAGCACCCGCAGTACATGCTAAGCCAGAACAGAGGCCAAGAATTTGTCGATAAGCTTGCCGATGGCATCAGTACCTTTGCTAAAACCTTCAATCCGCGCCCGGTAATCTATCGAACCAATGACTTTAAGACCAATGAGTATCGAGACCTCAAAGGTGGCAAGAAATATGAGGGCGAGGAAGAGAATCCGATGCTCGGTTATAGAGGGGCTTCACGATATATCACTGACATCGATGTGTTTAAACTGGAGCTGACGGCCATCAAGAAAGTAAGGCAGAACTACAAGAATCTATGGGTAATGATTCCCTTCGTCAGGACTGTTGCTGAACTAGCGCAAACCAAAGATATTATGGAGGCTGAAGGATTAGTACGCTCTGACGATTTCAAGCTATGGATGATGGTTGAGGTGCCATCTAACATCTTTCTTATAGACAAATTCCTCGAAGTCGGCATCGATGGCATATCCATCGGCTCCAATGACCTGACCCAGCTTATCCTCGGGGTTGACCGGGATAGCGAAAAGCTGGCGGATACATTTGATGAGAGAGATAAAGCTGTGCTTATAGCCCTGGAACGGGCAATTAAAGTATCAAAGAGCATGGGCGCCACCTCGTCTATCTGCGGACAGGCGCCCTCGGTATACCCCGAACTTACCGAGAAACTAGTGGAGTGGGGTATAACCTCGATTTCAGTAAGTCCCGACATGATTGGTACTACCAGAGAGATAATTGCCAATGCAGAAGCAAAATTGAAAGCTTAATGGTTAGTCGGCTTAATATCCCCCAGATCACTGAACAGAAGGAAGAAGCTCTTTCTCCTTATGCCGCTAAAAGCAAGCTGACACGGGGCAGACTAAGAGACGAAAAGTCGTGCCCGGTACGCACTGCCTTCCAGCGTGACCGGGACCGCATTATCCACAGCAAGGCTTTTCGGCGTCTCAAACATAAGACCCAGGTTTTTATTGCTCCCCTGGGTGACCACTATGTAACCCGGCTTACCCATACCCTTGAGGTTTCTCAGATAGCCCGTACCATAAGCCGTGCCCTGAACCTTAATGAGGACCTGACCGAGGCAATCGCCTTAGGTCATGACCTAGGGCATACCCCCTTCGGTCATATGGGTGAGGATGTCTTGAATGAACTCTATCACCATGGATTCAGACACAATGAGCAAAGCCTGCGCATTGTTGACCTTTTAGAAAAAGATGGCCATGGGCTTAATCTTACTTGGGAAGTAAGAGACGGCATCCTTAATCACTCCAAGATAAGGGCGGATATCCAGGGAGAGGACATGGGAAAGGCAAGCACTCTGGAAGGTCATGTGGGTAAAATTGCCGACGCCATTGCCTATATCAACCATGATATTGGCGACGCAATAAGGGCAGGCATCATCACCGAGAACGATTTGCCGCTCTCAGCCGTAACTGCATTAGGGCGCTTCCATTCACAGCGCATCAATACTATGGTCTGCGATATTATAGAGCACTCATGGGCAGCAACAGGTCACAGCGCTGAGGATAATCCAGCTATAAGTATGAGCCCCCGGATTCTGGCAGCGACCAACACCCTGCGTGAATTTCTCTTTGAGCGGGTATATAATTGGACTGCCGCCCAGAATGAGGCTGAAAAAGCAAGAGGTGTGATTTACTCGCTATATGAATACTTCGTCAAGCATGACGATAAGCTACCACCGGAACATTTTGCCCACAGTGATGAGGTGGAACGGAGGGTGGTTGATTATATCGCCGGTATGACCGACCAGTATGCCCAGCAGCTGGCTGAAGAGCTGTTATCGACTGTAGGCAAGGTTAAATAACACATAAGATGAGCGTTATCGACGAGGTAAAGCAAAGAACAGATATCGTAGAGGTTGTCGGCCAGTACCTTCCACTGAAGAAAGCCGGGCGAAACTTTACTGCGCTATGTCCGTTCCACACTGAAAAAACCCCGTCCTTTATCGTCTCTCCCGAGCGACAGAGCTGGCACTGCTTCGGCGCCTGCAACACCGGCGGTGATACCTTTGCCTTCATTATGAAGAAAGAGAGCATTGAATTTGGGGAGGTGTTGCGTCTTCTTGCCGACAAGGCGGGGGTGAAGATACCATCCAGCTTTGAGCCGGAAGCCGGAAAGGATGAAAGAGAAAGGTTATATCAAGTCAATAAGGCAGCCGCCCAGTATTTCCATAATTTACTCCTCAACTCACCGGCCGGGAAAAAGGCGCGAAGCTATTCGGCCAATCGAGGTTTCTCGCCAGAAACAATCGCTGACTTTAAGCTGGGCTTCAGCCTTGACAGCTGGGACGCCTTCAAGCAATATCTGGTGGAGAGAGGCTATGCTGAGAATGAACTGGTGACAGCAGGTTTAATAGCAGAGACAGATGGCGGCAAAACTCATGACCGGTTCCGCAATAAGCTGATGTTCCCCATACTCGACGGCAGGAAACATATTATCGGCTTCGGAGCAAGGGTGCTTGATGATTCGCTACCTAAATACATCAACTCACCACAGACACCAATCTTTGATAAGAGCGGCAGCCTGTATGGCATAAACTCCGCTCAGGCAGCGATAAGAGAGCAAGATATGGCAGTAATTGTAGAAGGCTATATGGACGTCATCACCGCCCACCAGAATGGTTTCAAGAATGTGGTTGCCTCAATGGGAACCTCCGTCACTGAGAAACAAGTCAGCGCTCTAAAGAGGTTGACCAGAAATATAACTTTTGCTCTTGATGCCGATGCTGCTGGAGAGGAAGCCATGCTAAGGGGTGTAGGTTATGAGAACACCCTTGATGCCGAGGTAAAGGTTATCATCCTGCCCGACGGGGAAGACCCTGATGATGTTATTAAGCAAGATGCCACAGCCTGGCAACGCCTGCTGGGAGAGGCTTTATCCGTAGTCGACTACACCTTCGATATGGTCGCCTCCAAACTAGACCTGACGACAGCTAGGGATAAGTCACAAGTCGTTGACAAGCTTTTACCTATCATTGTAGAGATAAAGAACCCGATACGCCAAGCTCACTACCTGCAGAAATTGGCGCGTCTGATCAATGTCCCTGAGCACAGTCTGGAAACTGCCTTGAGCAGAATGAGACCCAGCCAAAATAGACGTCCAACCAGACGAAGTGAAGAGCCGAAGCAAAGAATGGTTGCTCAAGTTCCGCATCCGTTTTTATCCAACCCGGTTGAAGAATATTGCCTCGCTCTACTACTACAGCATCTCGAGCTTAAAACTCGCTCCCATGAACTTTCGCCGGAATATTTCGAAAGCAGCGAAAACCGTGAAATATTTCTTGCTTATAGACAGGGAGAGGATGTAAACTCTATTAAGGAGAAGCTCGATACTGCGATATGGGAGCGCCTTGATTCTCTGCTTGACAAGGGCTTGCCATCTAACCAGATTGAGCAAAAATATGCCAATTGCGTTCTTAATCTGCGGAAAATATACCTCCAAAATTCTGAGGCCAAAAAGTCTGATTTGCTAGCCTTAGAAGCAGAGACGGGAGGCACCGCAGCCGCGTTGGCTAAGCTTGAGGAGCAAGGGATAGAAGCCAGCGCTCAACTGCGAGAAGTTTTCGGCCAAAGAAGACCTGAGAAGCCGGGAGCAAAGGAGGTGAATAATGGGCTCAGGTAACAATGAAAGCTCTACACATCTTCCGCCTCAAGATGAGAATGGTAAAGAGTTGGATGTTGAACCGGGAAAGCTCAAAAACTTGGACAACCACTTCGCTAAACTTGTAAAAGGCACAAAAAGTGAAGACAGCGATGGGTCGAATCAATTATGGCATGCGCCGAGAGAACTTAAGGTAGAAAAGCCTGACTCGCCAGCAGCTTCAAACACAGGAACACCAAAGCTTTCATCAGAAGAGCAAGAGGTAGCAGACGACCCTGTCCGCATGTATCTTCATGAGATTGGTAGGGTGCACCTTCTCAGCGCTGCGCATGAACGGACATTAGCCAGAAAGATGACGGAAGGAAAA
>CAYFFA010000015.1:0-12840 GCA_964342375.1 uncultured Dehalococcoidales bacterium
CCTGATGATGCCTTGTATTGAAGTATCGGTGTTGTTTGTATTTTTGGTTGTATGGTATAATACAGAGCATAAAATTGATTGGGGAAGGAAATAGTGGCTAAAAAGGTATCTGATAAACCAGTAAAGAGCGAAGATAAGCAATCACATGACTACGAGATGATTTTAATTATTAGCCCGGAGGTTGCCGATGAGGAATTGGGAGCTACGATAGATAGTATCAGCCAGTTTATTGCGGAGAATGGGGGTGTTGTCTCTGAGGTGGAACAGTGGGGCAAGAGAAAGCTGGCCTATCCCGTAAAACGTTTTATGGAGGGCAGCTATGTATTGACTCGTTTCAAACTAGTGCCCACGGTTAGCACGGAGCTTGAGGCGAGGCTTCATATTTCTGATGAGGTTCTGCGGCATCTGTTGATAAAATCGGGCAGTTAAGTAGGTGGAAATACCTTTTTTCCTAATTGTTGGGATGAAAGGGGAGTTAGGACGATGGCAAGCTTAAACAAAGTGATGATTATTGGTAATCTTGGTAGCGAACCTGAAATGCGCTTTACTCCCAGTGGGAGGCCGGTAACCTCGTTTCGTGTTGCCACAAATCGAGTGTACACTACTCCTGAGGGTGAGCGTAAAGAGGAGACGGAATGGTTTACTGTGGTTGCCTGGAACAAGCTGGCTGAACAATGCAACCAGTTTCTGACTAAAGGTCGGCTTATCTATGCGGAGGGGAGACTGCGTACGCATGCTTGGGATAGCCAGGATGGGCAAAAGCACTATCGAACCGAAGTAATAGCCAACAGGGTAACATTTCTCGGCAAGCAGGCGGCTCCTCCGGAAGAGAGAATCGAGGAAGCCGGAGGCGGTGAGTTTGAGCCGGAGGATATTCCATTTGAGGCATAGAGTTCAGTAAATTTAATTGGAGTGGAAACTTTTAAGTAATGGTTGAGCAAAGATCTGACAGAACCTCTGGTAGAAGGTGGGGTGGGACGAAATACGGGCTCAGGAGGCGCAGGGTCTGTCCCTTCTGTGTTGATAAAGCCGCGGTTATAGATTATAAAGACCCGGTTAAGTTACGCCGCTATATCTCGAACAGAGGAAAGATTGAGCCTCGCCGAAAGACTGGCGTTTGTGCTAGGCATCAGCGTGCCTTAGCTGTGGCTATAAAGCGAGGGCGGCACCTAGCCCTGTTACCATATTTATCGGCGCATGTCTATAATGCTGAGGGCGTTGGCATGCGCAGTTAGTTGATGGGTTGGAGATATCTTATCACTCTCCCCATCTGGCACTCCTCTTCTCGGCAAGGAGAGAGTGAATCGGTATTTAATAGGGGTTTCTCGCTTGTAAGAGATGGCTCCGTCGTAATTTGCCTCCTTCAATCTTTCAAATTGACATCTGAAAGGTGCCAGAAGTATGATCCTTTCAATTTGTTAAAGGAGTTACAGTGCCGAAAAGGACTTATCAACCGAAGAGGATTCCGAGGAAGCGCAAGCATGGGTTCTTAGCTAGAATGAGCACCCGGGGCGGGCAGGCTATTTTGAAGGCTAGGCGGCTCAAGGGGCGGCAGAAGTTAACCGTGGTGTAATGCTGGCGCAATACCATTGCTGATATCGGGTGTTACCTCACTTTAACCTTTCCTGGAAGTGTAACATCGTCGCTGGTAAATTGGTTAACGGTGGGGATACAATGAAGAGAGAAGAA
The DNA here is from genome assembly GCA_964342375.1 of uncultured Dehalococcoidales bacterium. Classification (GTDB taxonomy): domain Bacteria; phylum Chloroflexota; class Dehalococcoidia; order Dehalococcoidales; family CAYFFA01; genus CAYFFA01. Next base: position 1,690 of record CAYFFA010000015.1, read on the forward strand.
TATCTTACCAGGCAAAAGCAATATGCGTTGGTTTATGATAAAGGCAACTCGTGGGTGAGCGATTTACTTGTGATGAAGACTCTGGCTAACGGGCTTACCTTATCCAGATATGGATTTTCGGTCAGTAAGCGAGTAGGTAATGCAGTGACAAGGAATAGGGTAAAGCGTTTGCTTCGTGAAATCATGTGGCAGGCGCCGCTTGAGCCGGGATGGGATATTGTGTTTATTGCTCGCCGTGCGGCAGCTACTGCTGACTATACTGGTCTCAAGCAATCTGCTGAAGGCTTGTTATCCCGGGCTCGGTTGTTGGTAAAGGATTATGAAGAGGTTCGCCTTGGTGTTAATTAGGCTCTATCAGTCGACTCTCTCGCAGGTTTTGCCACCGTCTTGTCGCTTTATCCCGACGTGCTCTGAATATACCTATGAAGCCATTTCCAGGTTCGGTTTGGTAAGAGGGGCATGGTTGGGAGCAAGACGGATAGTTCGCTGTCATCCCTTACGTAGGGGTGGTTATGATCCTGTGCCATGATGTTTATGATCAGTCCTCGTTATTTCAATCATAGTGGGTGGAAACCTCTTGTTGGGGGATAAATAAGTGTGGTTTAAGCGCAATAAAATATGGTCGGTCAGGATATTGCTCCTGCTGGTTATACTTCTCCTAGGCGGGCTGAATGTTGTCGGCTGTGCCCCCCGTGGAAGTCAGCCTAAGGGTTGGTCAGGAGGAGCAATAGTTGAAAACACTCTCTTTTTAGGTTCTATGGAGGGCAAGCTTGTCGCTGTAGACATATCAGATGGCGCTCGTCTGTGGGAAGTGCCTCTGGTGTTTTCAAAGCCGACCTCTGGCGGATTTGGCTGTGGTGCACCGGCATCATCAGTAGCTATATATGGCACTCCAGCAGTGAGCGGTGATTTGGTCTATATCGGCGGCTATGTACAAGATGGTAACCTGCCCCGTGGTAAGGTTTATGCCTATAACTTTGGTAGAGATGAGCCGAGGTGGGTGTATCCCCGTGAAGGTTTTTTGGACGGTCCCGTTGTTGGTGGACTGGTTGTATCTCAAGGCGTGGTCTACTTTGGTGGTTCTGACGGGAAGGTATATGCCCTTGATGCGGTGGATGGTCATAAAATAGGGGAATTTAAGACCGGGGATAAGATTTGGTCGACCCCGGCTGTCGAGGAGAATACGGTATATATCGGTTCCTTTGATAAGAAACTCCATATCCTGGATGCAGCCACCCTCAAGCCAGCAAGGTGGAAGGAGTTTGAAGCCGAGGGGGCTATTGCTGCTACCCCTCTGGTCTATGAAGGTACAATCTATTTTGGTTCCTTTGACAGGTATCTTTATGCCGTAGACGCCATAGATGGTAGCCTGAGATGGAAATTCATGGCTGAGAGCTGGTTCTGGGCTCGTCCTGTGGTTTATAATAATACTATCTATGCCCCAGCCCTCGACAACAAGGTTTATATCTTTAATGCTGAAACTGGTGATAAGATTGCTGAGTTCGATTTGGAAAGCCCTATTTCCTCCTCACCGGTTTTGGTTGAAGACAAGGTTATCATTGCTTCGGAAGCAGGCAGGATATATTCTCTGGATACAGCTAATAATCAGATACGCATGTTAGAAGACCTAGAGGAAAAGGTATATGCTCCCCTCTCGGCCAGTGAAGGTAATGTTTATGTGCACACTGAGAAGGATGTTCTCTATGCTGTAGAAGTGGAGACCGGATCGGTACGGGAGTATCACTTTGAGTAGTGAGCGAGGTAGATTTCGGTGGGTATAGGAGATATTTGGAATTTAATTGCCATGCAGCCCATGATAAATACCGTCATCGCGCTGTCTAGTGCTTTAGGCGGTAGCTTTGGGTTTACTATTATTGTTTTCACTGTTATTATTCGGCTTGCGATGTTTCCGCTTACCATAAAGCAACTTCGGGCTACCAAAGCCATGCAGTCCCTTCAGCCAAAGCTCGCTGAGCTTCAGAAGAAGCATGCCAAGGATAAGCAAAAACTGGCTCAGGAGCAGATGAAGATGTATCGGGAGTCGGGGATGAGCCCTGCCGGTTGTATGGTGCCTATGTTGGTACAGATGCCTATCTGGATAGCTCTTTACTGGTCCATTATGAAGGTTCTGGCCGTAACTCCCGAAGATTTCTTGGGACTAGCACAGTTTCTTTATTCCTGGCCAGTGGTATTTTCTACATTGCCTTTAAGTGAAAACTTTCTGTGGTTGAATTTGGCTAGACCTGATAATCTCCTCTTGTTACCTATCCTGGTGGGGGGCACAATGTGGGTGCAGCAGAAGATGGTAACGCCCACCAGCACTGACCCTGCACAGCAGGCACAGGGCAGGATGATGTTGTGGACAATGCCGATGTTGTTTGCCTTACTCACCTTGCAGTTCCCCAGTGGTCTGGCTCTATACTGGGTAGCATCAAATCTTATCACTATTGGTATACAATATTTTAATACCGGGTGGGGGGGGTTGCTTCCAGCAAGTGCCGCTAAACGAGCGGGCAGGGATAAAAAGTATAAAAGGCGTATCGCTGATGTGGAGCAAGCACCGGTTGAAGAAATAGACACTAGCGCTGATATTGTTGCACCGGATTCTATGCAGGAAGAAGGGTTAGGCAATGAAAAACCTGGAGATAAACGCCAAGACCGTGGAAGAGGCTATCCAGCAAGCCTTAGAGCAGCTAGGCGTAACCCGCGAAGAGGTCGAGGTCACCGTCCTAAACGAAGGTAAGTCTGGTGTCATGGGGCGGGGAGCTGAGGAGGCTAAGATTAGAGTGGAACCATTAGTTTCCGAGTCTAAGGAATGGAGTGATGTAGCAGAGACAGCTAGGGGTGTCCTTGAAACGCTCCTTACGGCGATGGGGGTGACGGCTTCGGTAGTGCCCCGGAGTGAGCCTATTGGTGAGGGAGGAGAAGGAGCCCCTGCTCCTGTTGCTTTGGATATAGAAGGTGATGACTTGGGTATTCTGATTGGGCGGCGCGGGCAGACTCTTGCTTGTCTGCAGCACATTGTCCGGCTTATCATGGCTCATCAGATGAAGGTCAGAGTGCCTATAATTATTGATGTGGAAGGATATAAGCAGCACCGTTATGAATCCCTGCAGGCTTTAGCTGGGCGTATGGCGGAACAGGTGACTATTGAGAAGCTGTCGCTTGCGGTAGAGCCTATGTCAGCTTATGAGCGGCGTATTATTCACATCGCTTTAGCTGACCACCCTGATGTTACTACGGAGAGTGCTGGCATAGGTGAGGCGCGTAAAGTGGTTATTCTGCCGAAAGAGGAATAGCCTGGGGATAAGTTTGATTTGCTTTCTGAAGTATGCTAATCTTTAGTGCGAAAAGGCGATGACGGAGAAGAGTAGGGGGAATAGCGGATGCTCAGCGAGTCTGGTAGGGTGGAAGCAGACGTGTCTGCCCTCTGGAAATCACTCCTGAGCCACCAATCGGATGGTGGGTTATGAATTGCCTCACCTGGTAGGCTTGGTCGGTGTCGTCGACCGTTATCATAGACGAGGGCATTTAAATGTGCTTTGAAAGAGTGTCTCTGCTATTGCGGGGGAAATAGGGTGGTACCGCGGGTTTTATGAATCTCGTCCCTAGAGGGCGAGATTTTTATATAAGGGAGATTTCATTATGTTCCAGCCAGTGAGTAGTCAGGTGAATTTTCCTCAAGTTGAGGAAAACATACTCGGCTTGTGGAAAGAAAATAATGCCTTTGAGCGGAGTGTAGAAGCTCGCCGGGGTTCCTCTAGGTTTGTACTTTATGAGGGGCCGCCGACGGCTAATGGCAGTCCGGGGATTCATCATGTGCTGGCGCGTGTTTTCAAGGATGTTATTCCTCGCTATAAGGCGATGAAGGGCTATTATACCCCGCGTATTGCTGGCTGGGATACGCATGGACTGCCGGTGGAGCTGGAGGTGGAACGGGAACTGGGATTTTCCGGCAAGGCGCAGATTGAGGAATACGGCATTGATAAGTTTAATGCCCGCTGCCGGGAGAGCGTGTTTAAATACCTCAAGGAATGGGAGGCGATGACCGAACGCATCGGCTTCTGGATTGATATGGACAATGCCTATGTCACCATGAAGAACGAGTACATAGAGACTGTCTGGTGGACGATAAAGCAGATGTGGGATAAGGGGCTGGTTTACCAGGGGTACAGGGTTACACCCCACTGCCCCCGCTGCGGCACCTCACTCAGCTCCCACGAGGTCGCCCTAGGGTATCAGGATGACGTCGAAGACCCTTCAGTTTACATAAAGTTTAAGGTAGACAAAGAATCATTAATTGGGTCTATACATGTTTCTTCATGGCAAAGTGACGCTTCGGTCGATCTATTGCGTGATTTAGAGATAAAGCCTTCTTATCTGCTGGCATGGACGACTACGCCGTGGACTCTGCCGGGAAATACTGCGTTAGCTGTAGCTCCTGATGCCGAGTATGCTTTGATAGGAGTAGATGGCGAGTATCTGATAATGGCTTCAGCTTTGTTAGCAGCGGTAGGGCTTGATGGGGATAAGACTGTGCTAAAGTTGAAAGGAAGAGATCTGGTTCATGTTAAATATGAACCTTTATTTAATCCCCACAAATATGGCATTGGGCGCCAGCGTTTTGAATTAATACTTGATGAAACTGGTCAAAAACATGTAGGTGCAGGGCTTGTGGAACAGCAACCTGTGGAAGAACTGAGATACGAAGTGATTGAAGCTGAATTTGTATCCATGGAGGAAGGCACAGGGATAGTCCATATTGCTCCTGCCTATGGTGAGGCGGATTTTGAGGCTTGGAGGGGAGGCCGTTTTGATTTTGTCCATCCAGTGGATTTGCAAGGTATTGTTACTGGCAACTATCCCTTCTCCGGCAAATTCGTTAAGGACGCTGACCCTCTTATTCTTGAAGACCTAGAGTCAAGGGGGCTGCTCCTCCGCAGCCAGAAGATTCGGCATACCTACCCCTTCTGCTGGCGGTGTGATGCGCCGCTCCTCTACTATACCAAGCAGACCTGGTATATAAGAACAACCGAGGTAAAAGAAAGCCTTATTGCCGGAAATAAGGAGATAAACTGGTATCCGGAGCATATTAAGTACGGCCGGTTCGGCGACTGGCTGGAGAATAATGTGGACTGGGCGTTCTCGCGGGAGCGCTACTGGGGCACGCCGCTCAACATATGGCGCTGCGAATGCTGCGAGAAGGCTGAGTGTATTGGCAGTGTAGCGGAGTTAGAGAGCAAGATCGGGTTCACCGGGCTGAAAGAGCCTCTGGATTTGCACCGCCCCTTTGTAGATGAGCCTATCTTTGATTGCCCCGAGTGTGGGGGCAAGATGGAAAGGGTCCCGGAGGTTATTGACTGTTGGTTTGATTCTGGGGCGATGCCGTTGGCGCAATGGCACTACCCCTTTGATAGCGATACCCTGCTGGAGGATGGGCGGTTCCCTGCCGATTATATCTGCGAGGCGGTTGACCAGACCCGCGGCTGGTTTTACAGCCTGCATGCCATATCTACCCTGCTCTTCGGCCGCAGCTCTTTTAAGAATGTCATCTGTCTGGGGCATATCCTCGATACTAAAGGGGAGAAGATGAGCAAGGCTAAGGGTAATGTGGTTGAGCCATGGGCAGTCATAAATAAGTATGGTGCTGACTCCCTGCGCTGGTACTGCCTTACCGCCTCGCCGCCGGGTAATGTGCGCCGCTTCTCAGATAAAGCGGTGGCTGAGACGACCCGTCGCTTCTTATCGACCGTGTGGAATGTCTATTCCTTCTTTGTAACCTATGCCAATATTGACCAGTTCACTCCCGGTTCTGAAGCAGTTGCATCTGAGGCATCTGAGCTTGACCGGTGGATTATCTCCGAGCTTAATCAGCTTATCGTTGACGTTGATACAGCGCTGGATGGCTATAATCCGACCATTGCTGGAAGAAAAGTAGAGGGCTTCATTGACGGCCTGTCTAACTGGTATGTGCGGCGGAGTCGACGGCGGTTCTGGAAGAGTGAGAGTGATGCCGATAAACTGGCGGCATATAATACGCTTTACGAGTGTCTGGTTACACTATCGAAGCTTATGGCTCCGTTTACTCCGTTCCTGTCTGAGGAAATGTATCAGAATTTGGTCTGCTCCGCATTTCCTGATGCTCCGGACAGCGTCCACTTGGCTGATTTTCCCTTGGGTGATAAGTCTAAGATTGATGAACGGTTATCGGCAGATATCAGATTAGCCATGAAGGTATCGAGTCTGGGTCGGGCGGCGCGGAGCCAGGCAGGCATTAAGGTGCGCCAGCCTCTGGCTAGGCTTCTGGTTCAGGTCAGGCCGCAAGCAGAGAGGAGGGCTCTCAAGCGCCTAGAATCACAGGTGCTGGAAGAAGTTAATGTGAAGAGTCTGGATTTTCTTGAGGACATACCAGCAACCATACCTGCGATGGAAGCTATGGTAAGTCTGGATACTACCATTACTCCTGAGCTTCAAGCTGAGGGGATGGCGCGGGAGATAGTTCATCGTTTGCAGACAATGCGCCGCTCTGCAGGATTTGATATTGCTGACCATATCGCCACTTATTTTCAGGGGGATGATTACTTGAAGCAGGTCATGGGGACCTTCGGCGAGTATATCAAGCAAGAAACATTATCCCGTGACCTTGTTGAGGGGATTCCAGAAGGGGAGGAGGATGTCTTCACTGGAGATTACAAGCTGGGTGGCTATGATGTACTGTTGGGAGTAAAGAGGATTGTGCTGACTTAGGGTGGTGGCGGGCTCTCAGCAAGCATGGCAAAGGTGGTATTCTTGGTCTCACCCCGCCAGTAGATTATCTCTGCATCTCCTCCAACCTGATTGGAGTGTATCGCCTGCATCAAGTCCTGAACGTTGCTTATTTCGTTACCGGCGAAGCCGACGATGACATCGCCTTCGGCTAATCCGGCATTATCGGCCGGGCTGTTCTGGGATAGCTGAGCAATAAAGGCGCCTTCTTCCACGGCTAAATCATATCTCATGGCAAGCAATTGGTTTACGTCTTGAAGTATTACCCCGAGCCAGGGGCGAATTGCATATCCCTTCTGGACTAATTCAGCAATAATGGGACGGGCTGTATTACTGCTTATGGCATAGCCCACACCTTCAACCTCGATGAAAGCGAGTTTTGCGCTGGTAATGCCAATTACCTCTCCTGCCATGCTGACCAGTGGGCCACCGCTATTGCCGGGGTTTATGGCGGCGTCGGTCTTTATCAGGTCATACAATACCTGACTCTGCTCCACTGCCAGCGAAACCTTCAGTTGGCTGACTATCCCTAGCGTAGCACTTATGCCTTGGTCCAGGGAGTTGCCGATAGCTATTACCCAGTCGCCGACCCTCAATTCGGAGGAATCCCCTATACTGGCTGCGGGTAAATTGGCGGCATCGATTTTGACTATAGCCAAGTCAGTGAGGGGGTCAGTGCGTATCATCTCCGCAGGAAAGGTACGACTATCAGCCAGGGTTACCGAGACGCTTTCAGCGCCTTCCACCACGTGATTATTGGTCACGATGAGGCCGCTTGCGTCTATTATCCAGCCCGAACCAGCTCCAGGCACAGTCCCTGCCGGTCTACCGAAGAAATCACGAGCCGGAATCTCGGTATTGATAGCTACTACCGATGGTCTAACTTTGGCTACTACGGCAGCAATGCTGGGTAAATTAGAAGCAGCGTTTTCTGCAGCTGTTGGCGTGAAGGTGGGGTTAATGGGGGGAGGGGTGGGGGTGGTGGTGGTTGTTGGTGTTGGGTTGGGGTTGGGTGTCGGGATAGGTATGTCTATCCCCAGGTCATCCAGATATTCACAACCGCTGCCTAATATAAGAAACGCTGTTAAAATTAGGGAAACAACTAAGTACTTTACGTTTGCCGGTTTCATTATAATTATAATTGTAGCATGTGGGCATATTTAGGACAAAAAAGGGGCCGGGTGTGTTCCCGACCCCTTGTATGGCTGTCCGATTATGCCGAGGGTATCTCGGGCAGTGAAGCCAGAGCCTCCGACACCTTTTCTTCAGGATACTTGTGATCCTGCATCCTTCCCGAGAGGTACTCATCATAGGCAGCCAGGTCGAAGTGCCCGTGACCGCTGTGAGCTATCAGGATGGTTTTTGATTCGCCGGACTCCTTGCACTTGATGGCTTCATCGATAGCCACCTTGAGGTCATGGCACGGCTCCGGGCCGGTGATAATACCCTCGGTTCTGGCAAACTTCACTCCAGCCTCAAAGACAGACTTTTGATGCTCGGCTCTGGCCTCGATTAAGCCTAGCTTATGGAGGTGGCATATGATGGGTGCCATGCCGTGATAGCGTAATCCGCCGGCATGGACTGGTGGCGGAACAAAGGTATGCCCTAGGGTATGCATCTTGAGCAGGGGAGTAAGCCCAGCCGTATCACCGAAGTCATAGGCATAGAGTCCCCTGGTCAGGGTAGGACAGGCCTGGGGCTCAACACAGATGATGCGCAGGTCTGGTTTCTTCCCACTGGTCTTATCCTTCATCCAGGGCAGGAACTGCCCGGCGAAGTTTGAGCCGCCGCCGACGCAGCCGACGATAATATCGGGATAGGCATCCGCCATCTCCATTTGTTTCCGGGTCTCTTCTCCTATAATGGTCTGGTGGAGCAGGACGTGGTTAAGCACGCTGCCAAGGGAGTAATGGGTATCATCATGAGTGGCGGCGTCCTCTATGGCTTCGCTGATGGCAATTCCCAGGCTGCCTGTGGAGTCGGGGTCTTCAGCCAGTATGTTGCGTCCTGCCTGGGTATCCGGGCTGGGACTGGGCACACACTGTGCTCCCCATGTCTCCATCAGGATACGGCGATAGGGCTTCTGTGCGTAACTTATCTTAACCATATAGACCTTCAGCTCAATGTCGAAGAACATGCAGCTCATAGCCAGCGCACTGCCCCACTGCCCGGCACCGGTCTCGGTAGCTATGCGTTTGATGCCCTCCTTTTTATTGTAGTAGGCCTGGGCTATAGCGGTATTGGGCTTGTGGCTGCCTGCTTGGCTTGTCCCTTCGTATTTGTAGAAAATCTTTGCCGGCGTATCCAGTGCCTTTTCCAGCCGGTGTGCTCGGTGCAAGACGGTAGGCCTCCAGGTGCGGTAGATAGCTTGCACCTCCTCCGGGATTTCAATGTAGGCCTCTGGGCTGAACTCCTGCATGATAAGAGCCATAGGGAAGAGGGGTGCCAGGTCATCCGGAGTTACTGATTGCCCCGTACCCGGGTGTAAAACCGGAGGCAACGGCTCGGGCAAATCGGGCAGGACATTATACCAGTGAGTTGGCATATCATTTTCATCGAGAATGAACTTGGTTCTTTTCATTTAATCCCCCTTTAATTCTTGGTGTCGTGAATGACTTCACGCAATATAATTTTGATATTACTGAAGTTGCCAGTCATTTGTCAACAGTTTAGGGTAGGCTTTAAGTCTGCCACTTTGCAACGATGATAAAATCTGCTACACTTATTCACTAATTCAGTTCTAAATATCGGAGGCAAATAGTGAATCTGAACCAGATGATGAGAGAGAAAGCCAGGCAGTACGGGGAAAAGACAGCTGTTGTTTGTGATGAGCGCAGGTTATCCTATGCCGAACTGGATGAAGCTTCAAATAAGGTCGCCAATGCCTTGCTGGAAATGGGGGTGGAGAAAGGCGACCGGGTGTCGATATTAGTGCCCAACAGCATGGAATTTATCGTTATCTTCCTTGGAATAACCAAGATTGGGGGTATATCTGTTCCCCTGGATGTTAAATATAAGTTTGATGAATTAGCCTCACTATTCGATAACTCTCAACCGACGGTTCTGGTGGCTGAAAGCCTGTATTTAGACCCGTTAGTTCCGTTCTTACCAAGATTTGAATCTATCGAGCAGGTTATAGGGGTGGGTTCCAGCTATAAGGGTCAATTCATTAATTATGCGGAGATTATGGCTACAGGATCGGCACAAAGAGTGGGGGTGGAGCCGGGGCCTGAAGACATAGCCTACATTGGCTACACTTCAGGGCCTACGAGTCATCCTAGGGGGGTTATGTTGACCCACGAGTTATTCCTCAGGGGGTCAATCCTCCATGCCGATGACTTTCAGCAGACTGAAGACGATGTATTAATGCTGTTTGCTTTACCTATGCATCATGTCTTTGGCTTAGTCGTAGCGTTGCTGGTTTCAGTATCTAGAGGTAGCAAGGCGGTGATATTGTCCGGGTTATCTCTCGGCACTCTTATGGAGCTTATTGAGAAGGAGGGAGGCACTATATTTATGGGGGTGCCTTATGTTTATGCCTTGATGGTCAAGATGGCGGAGCAGGAGAGGATAACGCATGATTTAAGCTCTCTCCGCCTGTGTGTTTCCGCTGGAGCGTCTCTACCGGATGATATTGACAGGCGGTTTAAACAACAATATGGCCTGGACATTGCTCAGCTTTGGGGTTTAACCGAGTCTACCTGTGGTGTTACCACTGGCCCTGTTGGTGGCATAAAAAAGCTTGGCTCAGCCGGGGTAATCCTACCCGGGTGGGAGCTGAAGATAGTAGATGACGATGGTAGGGAGTTACCCCCGAATCAACCGGGTGAGATAATTGTTAGGGGCCTGATAATGAAAGGGTATTTTAACAATCCTCAAGCTACCGACAAGGTAATAAAGGACGGCTGGCTCCATACCGGTGACATTGGTAAGGTTGACGAAGATGGCTATTTGTTTGTTACTGGCCCAGGCAAGAAGAAGGGGATGATTATTGTGAAGGGACAAAATATCTGGCCTAGTGATATTGAGGAGGTATTGTATACTCACCCCAAGATAGCCGAGGCGGTAGTGGTGGGGGTTCCTGATGAGCTGCGGGGGGAGATTGTAAGGGCTATCATCAGCTTGAAGGAGGGGGAGGTGGCCACGGAAGAGGAGATTAAGCGATTTTGCCGTGAGCGCCTGGCAAATTATAAAGTGCCCAAGCAGGTTATATTTGCAGATTTCCTACCCAAAACTGCCACTGGTGAGATTCGGAGGGGAGACCTTGAGGTTATTTATTGACCTGCTCTCCTCGTGCACTAAATTGCAAAGTATAGCACTGTATGTTAGATTGCCGCCTAGCAGTGCTAGGTATTGTTGTGAGTGGGGTAACTTGGGTAACTTGGG
>CAYFFA010000015.1:12940-15380 GCA_964342375.1 uncultured Dehalococcoidales bacterium
TGCCGCCTAGCAGTGCTAGGTATTGTTGTGAGTGGGGTAACTTGGGTAACTTGGGATGAGTGCTTAATCTGAGGAAGGGATTGGCTATTATACTAGGCCAATGTCTGGATATCATTAGGGGTAATCTGAGGCTGGCTCCTCATCCGACAGGAGATTCACGCTGCAAAAGGTAGCCATTATCGCTGATAGCATAGCATGTCTCACTCCAGAGATAGTGAGGCAATACGACTTGCGCATAGTACCTATTAATGTATATTTTAACGGCGCGGTCTATCGGGATGGTGTAGACATAACTCCACCGGAGGCTTATCAGTTGCTGGAAAAAGCACCTCATCTGTTTGCTACGTCACCGGCCTCTGCCGGTGAATATCTTGAGACTTACCGGGAGTTAAGCACTCAATTTAAATCTATACTTTGCATCACGCTTTCCTCTGGACTGAGCACCCTTTGCGAAATGGCCCGTATTGCCCAGGAAGAAGCCGCGGATAAACCTGCAGGCACAACTATTGAGGTGCTGGACTCAAGGACGGCTGCTGGCGGGGAAGGGCTTGTTGCTTTAGCTGCGGCACGAGCTGCTATTGAGGGAAAAGATTTGGCTGAGGTTATCGAAATAGCTGAGGCAGTAAGGGATAGAGTTAACGTTATTGGTCTCATGGAAACCGTTCGCTACGTCTATAGAACCGGGCGGGTTCCCAAGGTCGCAGCGCGAGCAGCCTCTATGCTCAATATTAAGCCGATTTTTGACATCTTGGGTGGGGTTGTGCACATAGCTGGGCTGGCTCGAACTAGAGAAAATGGTATAAACCGGGTTCTCCAAATGATGAAGAAGAAAGTGGGAACAAGTCCGGTACATGTGATTGTGTCTCATGCTAATGTCCCTGATGAGGGGGGAAGGCTGAAGGAACGGATTGCGTCTGAGTTCAACTGTGTTGAACTTCGGCTTACTGACTTCTCTCCGGTAATGGGCTATGCAACCGGCCGGGGAACGCTGGTAGCTTCCTTTTACTCTGAGCCATGATTTTATGATTCCATAACGATGGTCAAATTAATAACATCCGGGAGGTCGATATGTGGACTGGTGGAGCGTTAATCTTAGGAGCTTATCTTCTGGGCTCGCTACCTCATCTTGCTGCTTTGGCTAAGCTTCGCGGTATCAGTCTGGAGGGCGATTCGCATCTCAGTTTGTGGCGGACGGGTGGGCGGTTCGTGGGAACGCTTGGAATACTGGGGGAGTTTGCCAAAGGGGTCGTAGCTGTTCTGGTGGTCAAGAGTTTAGGTTTTGGACTCTTAATAATCGGTCTGGCCGGACTGGCGGTAGTTATTGGGCAGATGTGGCCCGTTTTTTCAAGGTTTGATGGAGAGAAGGGCAACAGCGTAGGTCTGGCAATGGCTGGGGCCCTGGCTCCCCATGTTGTGTTTATCTCCCTGGTGCCCATTATCATAGGGGTTGCTATCAGGACAGTGCCTCGCCTTTTGGATAACAGTAAATCGCTGAACGAACGACTCAAGTTTGGCGGACCTCCCAGCTGTAGCTTACCCCTGGGAATGGCTATTGGTTTCCTTGTGATGCCTATCGCAAGCTGGAGATTGGGGGAGCCGCTGGTGATAAACGTGGGTTTGCTTGCGCTTTTTGTATTGATAATGGTGCGGAGACTAACCGCTGGACTCAAGGCCGATTTGAAGGCAAATACTGAGATTAGAGGTATTCTTATAAATCGTCTCCTCTACGACCGCAGCTACCGCCGGGTATGAGTTGTCGGTATGGAGCCAGAGGTCAATAGATGGTGCGCTCGTTTAGTATAAAGCTTGGAAGAAAAAGGGCAGCTTTATAGACAGGTGCTGTCGCCCAAGATTTTCTACCCTGTGCCAAAGGTGGATGAGTTGGGTTGTCGATGTGTTGACGGCTGGGAAGTGAAGATGGTATGTAAAGGATGTTTCCCTGCTCTTTCATTGTGGTAAGAAGGGGATTTTAATTTATGTGGATTGTGCTTGTTCGATGCTTTTGATAAATTACACGGCTTTTTGAGTCCTTCCCTGGAGTGCCTAGCAAATCGGAGGAAAACATCTTATAATCAGTAATGTGGAACATACCCATCTTGTTTCCGATGTGCAGCGACTGATTGAGATCCTGGGACAGCTCCCTGAGCCGGTGGTAGAGCCTGCCTTTGTTGTGGTTAGCGGCTTGCCTGGCACGGGCAAGACTTACTTCTGCAGCAAGCTAGCTGAAAGGCTGCCATTCGTTGTCCTGGAAAGCGATGCCTTGCGTAAGACCCTTTTTCCATCGCCAGGTTATGGTTCGTCGGAGAGCTCTTACCTCTTCTGGGTGTGCCATCTTCTTATTGAGAGGTTGCTCAAAAAGGGGATTCCCGTTATCATGGATGCTATCAATCTATCAGAGAGGTATCGTGAGCGCTTGTGTAATATTGCTGAACATCTGAAT
>CAYFFA010000016.1:0-15105 GCA_964342375.1 uncultured Dehalococcoidales bacterium
CTTCGCTTTGCCTCCTCATCGCCAAGGGTTACAGTCTGGATGCCTCCAATTAGGTCGCAAAGGGTAGGGTTCATCATCAGGTTTTCCAGCGTGTTACCATGGGCGGTGCCTACCAGCTGCACTCCGCGCTCGGCAATGGTCCGGGCTGCCTGCGCTTCGAGGTCAGTGCCGATTTCATCGATAACGATTACTTGAGGCATGTGGTTTTCGACGGCTTCTATCATTACCGCATGCTGCCTGACCGGGGTGGTTACCTGCATCCGCCGGGCGTGTCCAATGGCCGGGTGGGGAATATCGCCGTCACCGGCAATTTCGTTTGAGGTATCTACAATGATAACCCGCTTGCCCAGGTCATCGGCTAATACCCGGGCTACCTCGCGCAGCATTGTTGTTTTACCTACGCCGGGACGACCCAGCAGCAGGACGCTTTTGCCTAATTGGACGAGGTCTTCAATAACTTTTATGGTGCCGAAAACAGCTCTGCCCACACGGCAGGTTAACCCGACGATGCGCCCTTTGCGGTTACGGATAGCCGAGATGCGATGCAAGGTGCGCTCGATGCCAGCCCGGTTGTCATCGCCAAAGCTTCTGATTCGGGAGGCTACATACTCGATGTCCTTATCGCTGACTTCGTTAGGGTTGAGAATTACCTCTCGCTGAGGAAAGCGGGCTTCGGGGGGGCGCCCTAGGTCCAGGACTGCTTCCAGTAGTTCGTTGGAATCCTTTTGCTGGTGTAGCGGCTCACGGACATGTGGCGGCAGGATGTCAAGCAGGGCGTCTAGGTCATCGGTAATTACTTTCTGCAAAAGTCTCCTTCTTTTAACTGATGCAGTTTTGTTATATGCTCAGCGAAGTCTTCTAGTCAGCTACCATCCTCTGGATGCTAGCAATTGCTCGGTGGGAATTTCCTTTATATCCAGCCCGGCCATGGCTTCTCCCAAGTTTTTTGAGACCTCGGCGATGATTTGAGAGTCTCGGAAATGGGTGGTGGCTTCGACAACAGCCTTGGCTCTAACCTCCGGGTTGCTGGACTTGAATATACCCGAGCCAACGAAGACGCCGTCAGCACCTAACTGCATCATCAGGGCGGCATCAGCCGGCGTAGCTACGCCGCCAGCAGCAAAGTTAACCACGGGCAGTTTCCCGGTTTTATGCACCTCCTCCACCAGAGCGAAGGGTGCTCCTATTTCTTTAGCCTGTGTCATCAGCTCGTCCCGAGGAGAGTTCGCTAGTTGGCGAATGCCGTTCATTACCGCCCGCATGTGCCTGACAGCTTCAACAATGTTGCCACTGCCGGCCTCTCCCTTGGTTCTAATCATGGCTGCCCCTTCGCCGATACGACGCAGGGCTTCACCCAGGTTGCGGCAGCCGCAGACAAAGGGAACCTTAAAGTCGTGCTTCCAGATATGGTGACTTTCGTCAGCTGGGGTTAGCACTTCGGACTCATCTATGTAATCCACCCCGAGAGCTTCCAGAGCCTGAGCTTCCACGAAGTGGCCGATGCGGCACTTGGCCATTACCGGTATAGTTACCGCTTTCATGATGGCTTCGATAATCGTTGGGTCAGCCATGCGGGCTACTCCGCCCGCAGCACGGATATCGGCAGGGACTCTCTCCAGCGCCATAACTGCGCAGGCGCCTGCCGTCTCGGCAATCCTGGCGTGCTCGGGAGTGACCACGTCCATAATCACTCCGCCCTTAAGCATTTGAGAAAGCCCGGTTTTAACCTTCCACGTTCCCTTCTCCATAGACCCTACCTCCTTGCCTCGCTGCAAAGCTATTATTATGTATTTTACTCTTGTTCCGGCTGTTTATCAACCTAATTTATTAGCTCTTTCGGGAGGCCTCTTTACCTTGGCTATCGTAGAGCAAAGCCATATCAGGTTCGGTGTTGTGCCAAATGGCGCGGCTGTATTCAAAACTAAACCATCCCCATTCAAGGTGATATTCATTTGTGTAAACTCGGATACTTTCACCGGGAGCAAAGATCTAAGATGGGAAAGTGAATGACGGATATCTCCCTGTTATATCCTTTAGCACCCAGCCAGCCAAATCTTGAGGTTGGTCGCTGAAATTGGTGATTTCTACATATTCGTCCGACTCTACACGGGGAACTGGCCCGTCATAAAAAATGAAGGTAATTTGGGCATTTGGAACTCCTGTAGGTGGTGGGCTTGGCATTGGTGTTTGAGGCTGTGTTAGCGCCCAAATTTCCGGACCAGCCTGTCTGGCTTCCGCCTCTAGCACTTCTAGGTAATCTTGGTATTTAGTGTTGGGTTCGTAGGCTTTAGCCCAAGCAAGCCCTTGTCTTATCAGATCAGCGTTAACAAAGATATCATCGACATAAACATAGCGTGGAAGTCTTCCGTATTTGTCAGTTTCAGAGATATCCTTCTCCACCTGAACGGGTTTCCCTTCTACTAGCTGTCGGTTATATCTAGTAGCCTTTTGAGCTAGGGCAAAAAATATCTGGTCGTTTATAAGTTAGCTCTGGTGTATCTATGCCTATATAGCGAATCATATATATTGTGCCAGCAATGTTAACCTCAATGGTATCAACACCAATCACCCTAGTGACTGTTATCTGCGTTGTGGG
Source organism: uncultured Dehalococcoidales bacterium (assembly GCA_964342375.1). Classification (GTDB taxonomy): domain Bacteria; phylum Chloroflexota; class Dehalococcoidia; order Dehalococcoidales; family CAYFFA01; genus CAYFFA01. The sequence continues at coordinate 2,597 of CAYFFA010000016.1, forward strand.
AGCTGAATTTGGTGTCGGAGCATGGCTAGGAGTAGGAGCTGGCGTTGTGCTTGGCACAGGGATTGGAGTTGGACTGGGAGTAAGAGTAGGACTGGATGCGGGAGCGGGACTTGGCACAGGGCTTTGGCCGAAGTGGGAGTAGCATAACCAACTGCAAAAAACAGAAGAAACAAGACTAAGATACTGCTGAGGCGTTTCATTTTCATGTTAAGTCCCTCTAGCTTATACCAGCGGCCTTTTGGCTGGCAGGCCGGGGCGGCGCGGGTATTGCTGTGGTGTTGGTGATACCTTATCGATTATTATTAGTCGGCGCTCATCGGCGAATTCTTCGAGGGCAACTCTTTTCACCTCTCGCAGCTTTCCTCCTAACAGGGAAAATGCTTCGGCCGCTTCGGTGATTTCGGGTTCAATGGCACCTTTTTTCTGGGCAATAAAGCTGCCACCCATGGTGCAGAAGGGGATAGTTAATTCGACCAGGGTGGGGAGGGGAGCAACGGCTCGTGAGAGCACCACATCAAAATATTCTCGATACTGCGCTTGATGAGCAATATCTTCAGCCCGTCCCACTACGATTTCAACATCATCCAGTCTGAGCTTCCGTTTGAGATGATGCAAGAAGTCTGCTTTTTTAGTCGTCGCTTCAAGCAGCACCAGATCTATATCAGGAAATACTATCTTGAGCGGTATTCCCGGTATGCCGGCTCCGCTGCCTATATCAATAAGGTGGACATCAGTGTTGACTACCGGCTGCTGCCAGGCCAGGGTGATGGTGAGAGAATCGAGGAAATGCTTTATCTGCACGTCTTCATAGGCGGTTATCGCAGTAAGGTTCACTCGCCGGTTCCAATTAACCAGCTCTTGATAGAAGGTATTGAACTGCTCAAGCTACCGGGTGTTGAGTTGGAAGCCTAACTTTTCGGCCCCGGCAATGAGAATCTCCATACTTATTTCTGATCCGAATCGGCTGCCTGGTTATCTCTGGGCAGACTTGCGCTGATTTCGTGGAGTGACATCTTACCCGCAGAGATTACCATCTTCAGGGCATCTTCCACTGATATTCTGGTACGAATGATTTCGCTTTCTTCAACTATTTGTAAGAATCCGGAGGTTGGGTTAGGCGTAGTTGGCACAAAAACATTGAGCAACTTTTTGCCAGCCGCGGTGGTGGATTCATTAGTGACGAAGCCAATGGTTCTCGCACCCTTTCTGGGGAATTCTATCAGGACCACTTGCATAAAGGTAGTTCTATCCCCCTTGGAAAAGCTTTCTAGAATTTGTTTAATCCCATGGTACACCTGGCGCACTATGGGTACTTTTCCTACAATTGACTCATTGAAGCGAATTATTGCTTTTCCGCCAACGCTGCTGGCGATAACTCCTGACAGGTAAATCAGAATTACAGTTATGCCAAAGCCAACGCCTTGAATAGGATGGCCAGCAATAGCTGTGATAGCCGGTTGAAGTATGTCATCGATATAGTTGAAAATCCAGGCCAGCATCAGAATGGTAATGCCGAGTGGGACAACTACCAGAATGCCAGCCAGAAATTGCTTTCTTAGATGCTTCTCCAGCCAAGTTAAAAATGAATCCCAAGCACGCTTCATTGCCATAAAATCTCCTTTGGCAAACAAGTTCTTTTAATATTCGTGTACTAGCTTTATTTTAACACGGTCAGCCGATGATAAGAAGTCGTACGCGAAATGGGGTCTCACCATCAATACCTCAGTTAGATACGAGGTCGTATATTAAGAAGTCGGAGCATTGGTGAGTGGCATGATTGCCTCGCGGGTTTTATTTGTGATATATTGTGTATAAAGTTAATATGTACTAAACAACTAGGGGTGCTCACCGGCTGAGAGGTGTTTGGGACCGATTCTTAGGACCTGACCTCGGTAGTTCGAGCGCAGGGAGGCGGCAGTGACTCAGGCCAAGGGTCGGGTATAACCGTCGAAGCCCTTGATTTATTAATTATGAAGAAGGATATGACTCAACTAGAATTGGCAAAGCTGGATATCACTTCACCACAGATGACATCGGTGGCACGGCGTGAGGGAGTGGATGCTGAGCTTATCCGGCAGGGTGTGGCTGCGGGAACGATTGTAATCCCGTCTAATATCAACCATTCGGACCTTGTTCCCTGTGGTATTGGACAGGGGCTTTCAACCAAGATCAATGCCAATATTGGCACCTCCTCTGATTTTGGGAGTATTGACACTGAGCTAGAAAAGCTGCGGGTAGCTACCGACTCCGGAGCGGATGCAGTTATGGATTTAAGTACTGGCGGTGACGTATCCGGTATTCGCCGGGCGATTATCGCTGCCAGTTCCTTACCCATCGGAACAGTCCCCATCTACCAGGCGGGGATTGAGACGATAGACAGGCACAGCGCCATAGTGAAAATGACGGTTGATGAACTATTTGCCGTGATAGGGGAACAAGCACGAGACGGTGTTGATTTTATAACGGTACATTGCGGGGTAACCCAATCAGCCATTGCTCGGCTGAAGCAGCAGGGCAGAGTGACCGATGTTGTATCCCGGGGCGGTGCTTTTCTGATAGGTTGGATGGTCTACAACGAGCGCGAAAACCCGCTTTATGAGCAGTATGATCGTTTGTTGGAATTAGCTCGGGAGTTTGACGTAACTCTGAGCCTTGGTGATGGGATGCGTCCTGGCTGTCTGGCTGATGCTACTGACCGGGCTCAGGTAGAGGAATTACTCATTGCCGGTGAGTTGGTGCAGCGGGCTCAGCAAGCCGGGGTTCAGGTGATGGTTGAAGGTCCGGGGCACTTACCCCTTAACCAGATTGAGATGAATGTTCATTTGCAGAAGGCTATATGCAAGGAGGCACCCTTCTATGTGCTTGGTCCACTGGTGACTGATATTGCTGCTGGATATGACCATATAACCGGGGCTATAGGTGGTGCTATTGCGGCCTCTGCTGGAGCTGATTTTCTGTGCTATGTAACGCCAGCCGAGCATCTTTCCTTGCCTGATCCTGAGGATGTGAGGCAAGGGGTAATAGCCTCTCGCATTGCCGCTCATGCCGCTGATATAGCTAAGGGGGTGAAGGGAGCTAACGAGTGGGATATGAAGATGTCTTCGGCTCGAAAAAGACTAGGCTGGGAAGAGCAATCCAGGCTGTCTATAAACCCTGAGCGGTCTCGTGTTGTTCACACCAGGCGCGCCTCAGCCGGGTCGGCATGTAGTATGTGTGGTGAGTTTTGTGCCATGGAGTTAGTAGAGGAGTATTTGGGTGTCTCTGTAACCAGGTGTTAGCTTCCGACGTCATGCTCCGTTCATTAGATGGATAGTGCATTTAATATAGGCAAGATTTTTGGCATACAGCTTAGGCTTCACTATACATGGTTTGTAATATTTACCTTGGTAACACTGTCTCTGGTATTTCCTAACTGGTCCAAGTGGTATGACTGGATTATAGGTATAGTCGCCAGCCTGTTATTCTTTGCCTCGGTAGTTGCTCATGAGTTAGCACATAGCCTTGTGGGTAAAGCCTATGGTGTACCCGTTAAAAGTATAACCCTTTTTATCTTTGGCGGTATCGCACAGATGACCAGGGAGGCATCATGTCCTGGCGCCGAGTTCAGAATGGCAGCCGCTGGTCCTGTATGCAGCTTGGTCATTGGGAGCTTGTTTTATTTGATTTTGCTATTAACTCCTGTCACTGAACCTATATCTATAATGATTCAATGGCTGGCTATTATAAATGTTGCCCTGGCAGCATTTAATCTGATTCCGGGTTTCCCGCTGGATGGTGGACGTGTCTTACGTTCTTTCCTCTGGCGGACCAGCGGAAATTATATGCACTCTACTAGAATTGCCACTCAGGTTGGGCGGGGTGTCGGCTATCTGTTTATCGCGGGTGGTATTGCAATAATCTTTACGCAATTTAATGGTTTGCATCCTTTCGGTCTTAGTATGAATTGGTTTAGTGGCCTGTGGTTGGTCTTTATCGGGTGGTTCCTGAAAAATACTGCCTCAATTGGCTACCGACAGGCCCAATGGCGTGGGGCTCTTCAGGGGGTCACTGTGACTCAGGTGATGACTTCTGATATCCCTGCGATTTCGCCAGGTACTACTATTAACCAGTTGGTTCAGGGATATGTCTTTCTAAGCGGACGCCATTACTGTATAGTGGCTGATGAAGGTAGGCTGGTGGGTATTATGTCTTTGCAGAACATCAAATCTGTTCTCCAGCAAAAATGGGAAGTAACTCAGGTGAGGGATATAATGACCCCGGTTGATAAGATAGAGGTAGCAAATCTTGAGCAGGATGCCTTGGTTGTAATGGAGCAGATGGATGAAAATAGCCTAAATCAGATACCTGTAGTGAGTGAGGGAAGGGTTGTTGGGCTGGTTGTCCGGGATAGTCTGATAAGGTTTCTCCGCACTCGCTCTGAGTTGGGGATATAACTGGAAATGCGAATCGCCATAATCTATATGATAGCTATTGTCGGCGCCGAGACTGTTACCGTTGTTGGGGACCCGATTTTGGGGATATCGTTCCACCTCGCAATATTGGTGGCGGTAATATTGCACTCAGCGCTTGCTGATAGAATTTCTTCCAGCCACCGGAAGCTAGTTTTATCACTGGCGCTGGTTCCCTTAGTAAGGATATTAAGCTTGACCATGCCTCTGGTCGATATTCCTGAGATATTGTGGTTTCCTCTTATCTATACCCCTTTAATCGCCGCAGCGTTTATGACGATGCGCATCCTTGGCTATGGGATGGGAGACATTTGCCTTAGTCTCAGATTACGTCCGGTCCAGCTAGCAGTAGCGTTGACAGGATTTGGGTTTGGGGTGGCAGAGTATCTCATACTGAGGCCGGAACCCGACGTGTGGCAACTTTCATTGCAGGAAGTATGGTTGCCAGCACTGATGTATTTTGCTTTCGTCGGGTTTGGCGAGGAATTGATATTTCGTGGGGTACTTCAACGGACCGCGGGGGATGCATTTGGGATGTGGGGGATAGTCTTCACTAGCTTCTTATTTGCCATATTGTATATGGGGCATCTCTCTTGGATTGACGTAGTTCTTGTTTTTGCGATTGCCCTGTTCTTTGGCTGGGTGGTTAAAAGAACAGGGTCACTTGCTGGAGTGACCCTGTCTCACGGTATAACGAATATGATGTTGTATTTAATATTGCCGTTCTTATTCTAATATGCTATCCCGATGGCTTTTACAGCCACGATAACCGCGAAGGATATTGCCAATGGTAAGATAGCAACGTTGAGAAACCTGGCTATGCGGGCTACGCGCATGGAAGACGTATGATTGGTGCTGTTAGCTAGCTCCTTGGTGATTAGAAAGGCTATCAGGCTAGCTACTGCGGGTATACCAACAGCTGCATTAAGCTCCATTGCCGGTTGGCTGCTTATCAAAAACCAATCGCTAGGACCTAATATAGTAGTCACAGTACTGGTAGTAACAGTAATAATCATTTGTGCCCCAAGAATAAATACTAATTCGGCACCGGATGATAATCGTCAGCAGTGTAGCATTAAATAATATATCTGTCAATACCCAAATCAAAGATTCTATATTGAGGTAGATTTGTAGAAGTGGTTTCGTATGTAGCGCGGTCATCCGATTTATAAATGTAGAGAGTAGCACTCTTAATTGATAAAAACTCTGAACACGCGATTTCCACCTTTGATGTGGAGGAATCACTGTCGCCAAGATTTCCGGTGGACGGAAGAGATGGGAAGCTGATCTCTAGACCTTGAGTCGGTGTGGCAAGCCACATAAAAACAGCGACAGCCAGCGTCGTGGCCAATGCTGCAGCCATCTTGGGAAGGTTTCTACGATTCTTTAAGACTTTTCCACTGGTCTTTTGCAAGCTCCTTCGTTTTTCATCTGAAGCTCTGAGCATTTTCCCTCCCTGCTGTACAGATCTCAGGATCCTGAGTGTATTACGATTGGTCAGTAGTTCAGCAATATCAGGCGGTATCTTCCCAGCTAAGATAATTAACTCACCTTTGTCAGTGTTGAGAGCTTTGGCTAGTTTTGATAGTACTTTCTCACTGGGAGGTGGCAGTGCTCCGTTCTCAATCTTGCTGAGATAGGTAAAGTCAATACCAACTCTGTGAGCAAGCTCCATCAGACTCAAGCCAGCCCTTTTTCGTAGCTCCCTTAATCTTGCTCCAAATATCCTACCTTCTTCCATCGCAAGTTTAGCCTTTTACACCAATGCTTGGCCACAGTACAAAGTGTGTTGAGTAAAAAGTCAACCCCTTATTTGGCCTTTGACAATTATTATTTACAATATTATTGTTATTCGTGTCCAATAAACAGTCGAGGAAAAATAATCCTTCTGCTTGAAGTTACTATTCTGATTAGGTAGGATATATGAGAGGGTATTCTCATAAAAGGAGATTTAGTAAAGTTTCGATGGTGGGGGATACAATTTGTATGATGTGATAGTAATAGGCGCTGGAGCGATTGGTAGCTATGTGGCTTATAAGCTAGCTGAAAAGGGATATGGAGTGGCGGTGCTGGAGAAGAAGGAAAAGGTGGGCGAGCAGATTTGTTGCACTGGAATTATTGGTCGGGAGTGCGTCCGCTCCTTTGCCATTGAAGATGACGTTATTTTGAGACAGGTAAATAGTGCCCAACTATATTCGCCCTCTGGGAAGTCAATACGGCTGTGGCGTCGGGAAACTCAGGCTTATATTTTAGACCGGGCAGCTTTCGATAGATCTCTAGCAGATAGAGCTCGGAATAAGGCGGTTGATTATGTATTAAATAGCATGGTCAATGACATAGAGGTTGGGGATAACAGGGTTAAAATTGGGGCAGTTTCTCATAAACAGAGGTTGAAACTTGAGGCAAGAGCGGCAGTCATTGCCACTGGCTTTGGTTCAAGGTTGACAGAGAGTTTGGGATTGGGCCGGATTGGTGATTTTGTTATCGGAGCTCAGGCAGAGGTGAAAACAAGGGGTGTTAACGATATTGAGGTATATTTCGGTCGGGAGATAGCTCCTGGGTTTTTTGGCTGGCTGGTGCCAACCATAACAGGACGGGCTCTGGTGGGGCTCTTATCCAGGCATAGCCCAGGGCATTATCTCAGGAGGTTGCTATCATCTCTCTCAGTTCAGGGGAAAATAGCTTTAGTTGGGGTTGAGCTCGGCCAAGGCGGGATTCCATTGAAACCGTTATCTAGAACTTACAGTGAAAGATTGGTGGTGATCGGAGATGCAGCGGGGCAAGTCAAGCCCACTTCTGGCGGTGGTATCTACTATGGATTATTGTGTGCGGATATAGCTGCGAATACTTTATACCGAGCGTTAGAAACCGACACCCTATCAGCCATGGGTCTGGCAGATTATGAACGGGAATGGAAAAAGAAATTAGGACGAGAACTCCAGGTAGGCTACTGGGCGCGCAAACTATATGAGCGTCTGAGCGATAGACAGGTTGATAGGGTATTTGACATAATGAAAAGCGATGGCATTGATAAAGCTTTGGCAGATACAGAGGAATTGTCTTTCGATTGGCATGGTGAGGGGATGTTGAGGATGGTGGGCTATGGTGCGCTGTCCAGAGTTATGAGGGTGATGAAGCTTCCTATTAATTTGACCCGAGGATAGTTAATGTGTAGAATCAGTATGACAGTGATTAATATTTATACGGTGGTTTCCTAGAGGTGAATAGCGCTGGCGGCAATCCGGGTCAGGGTGAGGCAGCTCATCACTTTTTATCCAGTTTGCCAGCCGATGAAGTAGAAGCGAGCCAGCAGGAGATATATAAGTTTGTTCGCTGGTTTGGCTGGGAGCGATCTTTTGCTGAGATTGCTGCGCCCGAGGTGGCTAGCTACGCCGAGCAGTTATCATTATCAGATACTGACTATGCGAGAAAGCTTGAACTGATACGAGCTTTTCTGGTTTATGCCAAGAAGGAAGGTTGGATTAAGAGTAATCTAGCCGTTCATCTTAAAGCCCGGAAGGGGAAAGCTAGTGTGCCATCTTCATCTGGGCGGATATCGCCCAAGGCTATTCCCTTAACTCAGGGGGGATATGCTGAATTGGAAGCTGCGCTTGCTATCCTTAAGGAGAAGCGTTATCAGGCAATTGATGAAATACGCAGAGCCGCTGCCGATAAAGACTTCCGTGAGAATGCACCACTAGAAGCGGCCAGGGAACAGCGCGGGCTCTTGGAGGGGCGAATTAAAGAACTGGAGGTAGCTCTGAAGTCAGCGGTTATTATTGATGAGAAACAAAAATACACCATTGAAGCAAATATTGGTGATAATGTTGCCCTGCGTGACGTAGCTTCTGGGGAAGATCTGCACTATATGATAGTCAGTCCCACCGAGGTTGACCCTGCCAGAGGCAGGATCTCCAGCGCTTCACCTTTAGGTAAAGCTATTATCGGCCGAATCCAAGGCGATTTGATAGAAGTAAAAGTGCCAGCAGGCACGCTAAGCTATCAGATCAAACAGATTGAGCGTTAGCTCCGGCGAGAAATCTGTACTAGCTGATGGCGTTATCCGAAAACTTGGAATGCAAGTATCGAAAAATTGTAGAAATCAATCTCCTGTCGACTAAAATAGTTTGACTGGTGACGTAAGCTGAAGCCTCTGAAGCCAAGAAAATAGATACCCCGATGATATCCTTAGGCCTGCCGAATGAGACAGGTGAGCGCTACCGATTCATAAGTTTCTTCACACACAAATGGCAGATATTCTCCTTTATTGGTCGGGGTGGCCGGATTCGAACCGGCGACCACCTGAACCCCATTCAGGTGCGCTACCTGGCTGCGCTACACCCCGTTTCATGTTGCTTCACTGCCATCATCTTATCACAACTCTTGAATTATTCAAACAGCTTATCGACCGCCTTCTCCAGAGCTAAAATTTGAAAAGTTTCTGGTTTTGAGTTATAAATATGTGGGGCATGGTATCCGGAGCTTATATGGTTCTTTTTCAAATCCATTTCAGTCGATTATCGAGAGGAGTTAAAGCTGGCTAAGAAAAGGACAGGAAAACCACGACGTGAATTTACAAAGCGTCAGCTTTCTCATTGGCAACAGCAGAAGAGAAGACAGCGCATCATTTTCAGCGTGGGCATCTCCGTTATTGTTGCCGTTTTAGTTACCGTGCTGGTTGGGTGGTATACTAGGGAGTATCAACCACTGCGTCAAACTGTCATCAAGGTAAATGATACCGAGTTTGATATGGATTACTATGTAAAGGCACTCAAGTTCCACGGGAGGGACCAGCCTGCGGATTATATATATGCTTTGGCTAATGACGTGGTGGTATTTATTGTGCGAGATGAGCTGATAAGGCAGGGAGCTGCAAAGTTGGGCATAAGTGTCAGCGAAGATGACGTTGATGATGAGTTTAAGAGTCATGATCCACCATTAACCGATGATTACAGGGATTTGGTTAGAACCGAATTATTGGTAAGGCGGCTAAATAATGAATATATCGACCCGCAGGTGCCAGTATTCGCTGAGCATAGGCGCATAATGGCGATGTTTCTGGAGAGTGAGAGCCAGGTAGAAGAGGTTAAAGCAAGACTGGATAATGGCGAGGATTTTACTGAATTGGCTGGCGAGTTTTCTCTGGAAAGCTTCTCCAAATCGGAGGGGGGTGATTTGGGGTGGCAACCCGAAGGTATATTGACCATACTATTAGGCAGTCCGGCACTCGACGAGTATGCCTTCAGCAGTGAAATAGGGACATTAAGTCCACCAATACAGGATGAAACCATAGCCAAGGATGTGGGTTACTGGTTAATTGAAGTATTGGAACGGCAAGAGGATTCAGATGAAGCTCATGTTCAAGCGATATTACTGGGTAGTGCCCAGGAGGCACGGATGATAAAGGACAGGCTTGATGCCGGCGAGGATTTTGCCGCTCTGGCTGAAGAGTATTCCCAGCACGATGAGTTTATAAAACAGGGGGGAGATTTTGGATGGCTGGCTCTGGGCGACATGAGCACGGCTTTTGATGGATTCGCTTTTGACCTTGGTGTTGAGGTAGAAATGTTAAGTGAGGCTATCCGCGACGAGGCTGCTACAACCGAAGGCGGTTATTGGCTAGTAAAGGTCTCGGATATAGATGATAACAAGGAGCTTGTAGATGAAGGCAGGGATTTGCTGAAGTCCGAGGCTTTGAACGAATGGGGCTCTTCGCTGTGGGATGATCCTGAATACGAAATCGACGACAGCTATTTGACTGCCGAGAAGAAGGAGTGGGCTGTACAGAGAGCCACGGGGGGCTAAGGCAATGAAAGCGGAAAGCATCGGGATTGGATTAATGGGGTTGGGAGTAATTGGGGGGCAGGTAGCCAGAGTTCTGCTGGATAAGGCTGAGATTCTGGCTGAGCAAGTTGGTTGCCCACTTGCCCTGAAAAAGGTAAAGGTTTTGGCATCGGATTTAGCCAGGCCACAGGTGCAAGAGCTGGGGGAAGAACTTTTCACTATTGATGACGATGAGTTTTTTGCTGAACCGGGGATGGATATGATTATTGAGGTTATAGGCGGTGAAAGTCCTGCATTACAGTATATAGAGAAGGCGATCTCAGGAGGTAAACATGTAGTTACCGCCAACAAGGAGGTTATCGCCAAGCACGGGGCGAAACTATTGGCTTCGGCTCAACAGAACGGGGTGCGATTATTCTATGAAGCCAGTGTCGGCGGCGGTATTCCCTTGATCGGCCCTTTTCAGCATGACCTGGTGGCAAATAAGATCAGCGGTGTTTATGCCATAATAAACGGGACCACCAACTATATTCTTACCAGGATGGCGATGGAAGGCATAGATTTTTCTCCGGCTCTTCGCCGCGCCCAGGAATTAGGCTATGCTGAAGCCAATCCAGAAAATGATATAGGGGGGATAGACGCCACCTATAAGCTGGCTATTCTTGCTTCTTTGGCTTTCCATAGTCAGATTCAGCCTCAAGATATTTACCATGAGGGGATTTCCCGAATTCACAGTCGTGACTTCCAGTATGCTCGAGAGCTGGGTTATGCTATAAAATTGCTGGCAATCGCCAAACAGTATGATAAATCAATTGAGGTACGGGTTCACCCGGTTTTTATCCCCGAAGATTCTCTTCTGGCTAAGGTCAATGGTGTCTATAATGCTGTTCAGGTCGAAGGAGACCTCGTCGGCAAGGTGCTTTTCTTTGGTGAGGGCGCCGGGGCGTCCCCCACCAGCAGCGCTGTTGTTGCCGATACCATATCAGTGGCACGGGATATTGCCCTCGGTGCCGGTGGTAGAGCCGGATGGCGGCTAAAGCCTGGTAAGGTAATTAAATCTATGTCTGAGGTTGAGACTCGATACTACATCAGGCTGAATGTTGCCGACAGCCCCGGGGTTTTAGCTCAGATTACTAAAGTCTTGGGTGACCAACTGATTAGTATCTCCTCAGTCATTCAGAGGGAGGTTGATGGTGTGGCTCAAGCCGCTGAGATTATAATTATGACACACCCGGCTCGGGAAATGGGGATGCAGCAAGCTCTTGAGGAAGTGGCGCATCTAGCCATGGTTAAAGAGATAAATAATTTCATTCGGGTTGAAGACTGAGCGTTAGGGTAATAATGAAAACTGGGGTTCTGGATAAGTATAAAGGCTTTCTTCCGGTTACATCTGATACGCCGTTTTTTTCATTGGGGGAGGGGGATACCCCGTTGGTGAGATGCACAGCGCTGGAGAAAGAAACCGGTTGTGGTGAGTTGTATTTTAAGCTGGAGGGTTGTAATCCTACCGGCTCATTTAAAGACAGGGGTATGGTTGTAGCTGTAGCCAAGGCATTGGAAACCGGCAGCGAGGTGATAATGTGTGCCTCGACCGGTAATACCAGTGCCTCGGCCGCTGCCTATGCTGCCCATTGCGGGCTTGTAGCTATTAATATTATGCCTAAGGGTAAGATTGCTATGGGCAAGCTGGCACAGGCTATCGTATATGGGGCTAAAATAGTCACTATTGATGGGAATTTTGATGAAGCTTTAAATATTGTCAGGATCCTAACTCAAAAGCATCCGGTTGTTCTGGTAAACTCGCTTAACCCCCATCGAATAGATGGACAGAAGACTGCCGCCTTTGAGATTATCGATGTCTTAGGTGAAGCCCCGGACTATCTTTTCATCCCGGTGGGTAATGCCGGTAATATTACGGCCTACTGGAAGGGCTTTGTGGAGTATCAACAGGCTGGCAGGGCGAGGATGAGACCCAAGATGATGGGGTTTCAAGGTGAAGGCGCAGATCCCATCGTCCGAGGACATGTCATTGCGAAACCGAAGACTATTGCCTCGGCGATACGGATAGGGAATCCAGCTAGCTGGCAGAAGGCAGTCGCTGCTCGTGATGAATCTGGCGGCACCATTGATGTGGTCAGCGATGAAGAGATTCTGAATGCTTACCGCCTCATGGCGACTAAGGGGGGTGTCTTTGGCGAGCCAGCTGCAGCAGCTTCCTTAGCCGGGCTTATCAAGCTTTCCCATAATGGTATGGACTTCTCGCGAAAGAAGATAGTT
>CAYFFA010000017.1:0-13742 GCA_964342375.1 uncultured Dehalococcoidales bacterium
AATAACATCCTGGATGCCGATGCCGCCTGGGGTGTGGTAACTGACTTTTCTGCGCCTGCCGTGACTATTATCAAGCATACTAATCCCTGCGGTCTGGCAAGTCATGATGATATTGCCGAAGCATATCGGCGGGCTTTCAGTGGTGACTCGGTAGCTGCCTTCGGTGGCATTGTGGCTTCAAACAGACCGGTTACTCTGGCCATGGCTGAGGAAATGAAACCGGTCTTTTTTGAGATAGTGATTGCCCCGGAGTATGAGCCTGAAGCTCTGGAGGCGTTAAAGCGCAAGAAAGATTTACGCATTCTTGTGACTGATTTACCCCAGGCTTATGGGGCTGCTCCGGTGGGCTACCTTGACTTCCGCAGGGTAAAGGGCGGATTCCTTGTTCAGGGGTCGGATTCTCTGCCTGAGGATAGTGTAAATCTGCGCACTGTAACCAGGCGTGAGCCAACACCGGCTGAAACCAAAGATTTGCTCTTTGCCTGGCGAGCGTGCAAGCATGTAAAGTCAAACGCTATTGTGCTGGTCGAGGATGAGACGCTCCTGGGCATGGGGGCAGGTCAGCCCAGCCGGATTATCAGTGCTCAGATAGCCAGGGAAAAGGCTGGAGAAAAGGCGAAGGGCAGTGTGCTGGCTTCGGATGCTATGTTCCCCTTTCCTGATGTGGTGGAGGCGGCGGCCGCTGGCGGGGTGACGGCTATCGTCCAGCCCGGCGGTTCAATAAGGGATGAAGACTCGATTAAGGCAGCTGACGAGCACAATATAGCCATGGTCTTTACTGGCGTGAGGCACTTCAGGCATTAAGTCTGCGGGTCAGGAGAGCGGAGCTGTGACAGCGACCAATCCCGACATTACCCGCCTTGGGGAAATAGTGGATTCCCTGCCCGTTGGGGAAAGGGCACTGTTTCAGCGGATATATGCAGTTACCACCACCGCTGGTGAGTTGCATGTCCCAGACAGCATGGAACTCCGGGTAAGTCAGCATTTCGGTTCGGTGGAAGCTGTCGTCAACCAGAAAATTGTTAAGGTAACCAATATGGTAACCAGTGAGGGGACGCTGTTCAATCGGCTGCGAGCCTCTCGTCCGATTGGCTAACTCTCGGGCGATGGTAAGTCCCGTAATACCTGCGCCTGCGATTAAAAACTCTGCCCTTTCTGAGTTGTTCACTTCATTGCCTTACCATTGTCAGACATAGCACCCGCTTGGTTTTTTCTGTAACCTTCGCCCGGTCATCTATGCGCTGGCCGATGACCCAGATGATGTGCTCGGGGGAGCAGACGATGGGGATTCTCTGACGCCAGGCGCGAGGGATTTTGGCATCAATCATAAACTTATTCAGCTTCTTGGGCTGGCTCATCCCTAGTGGCTGGAACCGGTCACCAGTCTGACGACTTCGCATAGTTATTCTGTTGCCACTTTTATCAAGGTCAAAATAGGCTTCGTAGTCGCCGGCATCCTTTATCGACTCCGGTGTTGTGATAGTCGCCTCTACACGCCAGCTGGGTAGCAGGGTTTCGCCCGGTATTATTAGCCTAGATTCACCCTTCAGAACGGGGAAGGGGGCTAGAGATGCCAAGTCTGTGCCTATCAGGTATCTATCGTAGTCTATGGAGAAGTTTAAGCCGCCGGGCAGGTCTAGCCTTTTTCCTGCCGGCTTGGCCAAAGCGTCTATTATCTCTTCTATGTGGCGCGTCTCAATGTCTTTGAGACCTGACAGGTTTTCTATGGCGGTTCGGAGCAGGTGTCGCTTAAGGGCGGGAGGCAACTCAAGGAACTTTTCCTTGTCCAGAGATATTGCGTTCTCCTGTTTTTGAGCAATTTCATCCCATAGCCTGATGCTTTCTTCGTCTATGAAGGTGAGGTCGTCGGCGGCAATCCGGGCGGTTCGGAGCAGGGCTTCAGCCACCCGTGGATTATAGCTCCTAAGCAGGGGCAGAAGCTGGAGGCGAATTCTATTCCGCAACGGCAAAAGTGAAAGGTTGGAGGCATCAATTCGGGGCGTGAGCCGATGACGGTGGCAGTAGTCGGCAGTCTCCTGCCGACTTACCTCTAACAGTGGCCTTATAATAGTGAGGCTATTCCCTGAAGGTTGCCACCGGCTGCATGGTTGCAACCCCCGCAGTCCTCTGGTTCCGCTTCCCCGGATTAGATGCATCAATATGGTCTCTATGTGGTCGTCGGTGGTATGCCCTACTGCTGCCCGGGCAGCCCCGATAGACCCGGCTACCTGAGCCAGAAAGGCGTATCGCACCTCGCGGGCTGCTTCTTCCTGTGAAAGATGCTGCTGGGCTTGATAAGCCTTGACAGCACGCTTGCCTATGGTGGCGGGAATATTCAGGCGGCGGGATAGGCCGGAGACGTATCGGGCGTCAGCCTCAGACTCAGTTCCCCGCAGATGGTGATTGAGGTGAGCCACGTGTAGCTTCAGGTTTAGCTCCTCCCGGAGTTTGATCAGGATGTGGAGCAGGCAGACTGAATCCGGTCCACCTGATACTGCCACCACCAGGGGTTGGTTTGTTACCATCTGGTGTTCCTGAGTGAAGCGCAGTACCCTCTGTTCTAACGGTTCTTGAGGCATTTAATTATCTTCGCTCTGTTGCTCGGGGCGATGTGCTGAATAGTAACGGGCGTGCTCCACCCGTTTATTATAAGGGGGGTGGTCATACATTAACAGTTCTACCCATCGGCTGGGTTGTGCCTCGGCTAGATTCTGGTCGGTGAGCTTGGTCATGGCGGCAATAAATGATTGGGGATTATCGGTCAACCTGAGGGCATACTCGTCGGCAGCCGTTTCCAGGTGGCGGTGGTAAGTATTGAGCAGGGGGGCTATCAGCAGGCTGAAGGCGGCAACTACGAGCATCAGCAGGGGGATGGCGGCTACGTCTGCTATACCGTTGAAGCCCAGAGCCGTCGCACTGGCTTTTAGGGCAAGGCCAGCGATGTAGAATCCAATCAGCCAGATAGCTGACTGTATTACAAACGACCTGGGGATGTCACTGTGGTGGTGATGCCCTAACTCATGAGCAGTGATTATTTCAATCTCCGGCGGTGAGTATTGCTGAAGCAGCGTATCGCTGAGAGCAATTCGTCTGGTGTTTCCCAATCCCATCAGAGCGGCATTAGCCATCGTGCCCTTACCGCTCAGCTCTATGGTATAGATACCACGCACGCTGGTTTTGGCTCGCTGTGCCAGTTGCTCTAGTCTGCGGCTGAGGTCGGTGTCACTGAGCGGCTTCATCGTGAAAAAGATGGGTATGAGAATAACCGGGGCTAAGTTTGTCAGTATTAAGCCGAACAAGACCACAACGCCCCAGCCGAGCAGCCACCAGGTCGATGGGAAGCTGGTGATAAACCAGTAGATGACGGCTATCAGTCCGGCGCCGAGCGCTAGGGCTAGCCCTTTGGCTTTGAATTCATCAGCTATCCATCCAGCAAATTTTTGAATGGAGAGTCCGTAACGGCGGGGGAGGATGGAGCCTCGATAATAACTCAACGGCGCTGTCAGCACTCCGTAAGCTGCCATCAGCATAGCCAGGTAAAGTGTGGCTGCTGGAACTGTTGGTATGGTAAATGATGCAGCTATCCTCTGGGACAGACCACTGAACACGAGGAGCAGGAGCAATGCACCGGCCAACGCCAGTTCGCTGAAAGCCAGATGCCGCCTGAGCCCGGCGTATTCTTTCGCTTTCTCTTGCTGGGCTTGGTCTGGGGTTGGCTCTTCTGTAAGCTCGGGTTGGGACATATTCTCTGCTAGTTTACTCTCTTCGTGATGAGCTTGGTGCGGTGTGTCGATTGCGGATGATGGGCAAAACCCAGAGCGGCGGCGACCTGCTCCGGCCTTCCCGAACCGCTATTATCACACTGTAACCTCATGCCGATAGTGCAGTATCCGCTATGCCAGTCAATGAGCCAGAGGGAATTAATTAAAGCCCTCAGGTCATAGTCTCGTCGGCCAGTATCGCGCTGGTGGTGCCAGGGCAGGTGCTCCAGTGACAGCAGGCCGGCGAGGGCTGATTCTATATCCGTTTGCCCTTTATCGGTTTCCACCTCAACCCTGTATTCAGCGTAGGCAAGCTGTGATTGCAGAGATGGTTGACTCAACGGTATTGGATACACCTGTAGTATTTCAATGCCAGGCGGTAGCTGCTGGCTCAGGGTGGCGGTGAACCAGTGGGGTGAAACCCATCTGGTGGTGACAATATCCATCAGCTCGGCTTCACTGGTTACGCCTAAGGCGAGGGGGGCAGCCAGGGATATTCTGGGGTGGGGATGAAATCCTTCCGAGTAGGCCAGTGGTATCTCGGCGCGGTGAAGCGCCCTTTGCCACAGTCGAGTTAAATCTAGGTGGGAGATGAACTTGAGCCCTTCTCGCCGGCAGAACCTAATCCGCAGCCGCTGCATGCTTTTCCTTCTTTCCCTTGGTCAGGAGTATTTTCTCGACCTTCATTCCCCGCATTTCGGTTATCCTCAGCTTCAAACCCTTGTATCTTAGTTGTTCGCCAGTTTTGGGTATATGCCCTAAAAGGTCGAGCATAAAGCCGGCTACAGTTTCATAGTCACCCTCGGGCAATTCTAGGTCCAGCTCTTCATTTATTTCCTCAATACGCATGCTTCCGTCGATCTGGTAGGTGTGCTCGTCGATTACCTCATAGTCCTTTTCCACTGCCGCCAACTCATCTCCTACTTCACCCACAATTTCCTCGACCAGACGGCTGAGGCTGACTATACCGGCGGTACCACCATACTCATCCACCACCACGCTCATACGGTAGTTTTTATCCTGCATCTCGGCAAAGAGTTCGCTGATGCGCTTTGTCTCAGGGGCGAAGTAAGCCAGGCGTACCAGGCCATCAATGAGGCTATCATTGTCGATAGTGCCCTTAGCCAGAGCCATAAGTATATCCTTTACTGAGAGGGTACCGACCACGTTATCCATGTTCTCCTGATATACCGGGAAGCGGGATAGGGGGGACTCAGCATAGAGGGTAAGGAAATCCGCTATTTTGGAGCCTTGCTCTATGGCTACTACCTCTGGGCGTGGTATCATAACCTCGCGGACGGGTCGGTCGCCGAAGTCGAAGACCTTGTGCAGCATCTCGGCCTCAGCCTCCTCCACGGTTCCCTCCTTGTGTCCCACTGATATCATGGTGCGGATTTCTTCCGGACTGGCTAGAGACCTGGGTATGGGGGTTCCTCCAATCATCTTGGTGAGCCCTGAAGCTATCCAGCTCAGTGCGGCTACAAAAGGGATAAATAGCCATGATAGCACCTCTATCGGGCGAGCAAGTGCCAGGGATAGTCTCTCAGCGTTATGGAAGGCTATGGTTTTGGGGGTAGTTTCGCTGAATACCAGAAGAAGGGCGGTTACGCCGATGGTGGCATACAGGATACCCCGCTCTCCCCAGAAGGAGACGGCCAAGACCGTAGCTAAAGCTGCCGCTGCCGTGTTCATCAGGTTATTGCCCAGCAGAATGGTGGACAGGAGCTTCTCCGGCTTCTTTATCATCCTGGATATTCGGTTTGCTCCCCTTACCTTCATATCCACCATGTGCTCAACTTTTATCCTCTGCAGGGAAGTAAAGGCCGTTTCCGAGCTAGAGAAGAAGGCCGATAGTAACAGGAAAAGGATAAGAAGTGCCAGGTAGAACGTTTCAATACCAGACACGTGTCATCACCCCACTCTTATTTTAGTGTCCTTTCGGCCATCATAGCATTGGCTATCAGGTGTGTCAAAGGGGAGGGAGGCTATTTCACTGATGACGTCTATGCTATAATCCAAATATATGAAAATACTGGGTATTGAGACCTCTTGTGATGAGACTGCGGCAGCGGTGGTGGAAGATGGGTCCAGAATTCTGTCCAATCAGATTGCCTCTCAGGTGGAAATCCACGCCCGTTACGGTGGGATTGTGCCTGAAGTAGCCTCCCGACAGCACATTCTGGCCATTATTCCAGTTATTGAGCGGGCGATGGCTGAGGCTAACACCACTTGGAGTGATTTGCATGGCATTGCGGTTACCGTTGGGCCGGGTCTGGCTGGCTCGTTGCTAGTAGGGGCTAATGTGGCTAAGTCCATTGCTTTAGCCCGGGGGTTACCTGTCACCGGCGTTAATCACCTCGAGGGTCATATCTACGCTAACTGGCTGGGTAATGCCGTTTCCTCCTTTCCCGTGGTGTGCCTCATCGTTTCCGGGGGGCATACCGATTTGGTATTGATGAAGGGATATGGGAACTATGTGATATTGGGGCGGACGCGGGATGATGCCGCTGGCGAAGCCTTTGATAAGGCTGCCAGAATACTGAGCCTGGGCTACCCCGGTGGTCCCGCTATTGAGAAGGCGGCCGTGAGCGGTAAAGCATCTTCTATTCAGCTACCTCGCGCTTATCTCAAAGGGACCAGCGATTTCAGCTTCAGCGGGGTTAAGACCGCCATGTTGCGCCTAGTGGAAGGAGGCAAGGTCTCACAGCCAGGTCAAGGCGGAGGGCTGCCTACGGTGGATGACGCTGCTGCCAGCTTTCAGGAAGCAGTGATTGATGTCCTGGTTGCCAAGACCGTATCCGCAGCCAGGGAAGTCGGCGTGAAGCAGATTTTGCTGTCCGGTGGAGTGGCATCCAATCAGTTGCTTCGCCGGCGCATGAAGGAAAGTTCATCCCTCCCCGTTCTGATTCCTGAACCGGTGTTATGTACCGATAATGCGGCTATGATTGCCGCCTGCGGCTACTACCGTTTCCAGGCTGGCAGGATAGACGGCTTGGATTTGGATGTGGCGCCTGGCCTCACGCTAGTCTAACCGACAGCAATCATATCTTCTTTGGGTATGGAGGGGGAATCGTTTATGAACTTTACCCCTCTATACTCTATTTAACACGATATAGTGTACTATCGAGCTTAATAAAGGGGGGTTCGTCCGAACTCGCCTACTCGGTTAGCCCTTAACTCTACTGGTTATCGAACTCTTGTTTGAAAGCCTGATATACTGACCGGTCAAACAGGGCAAAGACTGCTCTTTCTATTCCCGTTTTGGTGGCTGAATACCGGCGCACTTCGTCGAGCATTATCCTGGCGCATTCAGCTGTGGAGAAGCCACCAACGCCGGTGCCGAGGGCAGGAAAAGCGATGCTCTTTATACACATCTCGTCTGCTCTGCGCAGGCTGTTTCTTGTCGCTTGCCTGATTTGGCCAGCATCAGTCTTCAGGTCCTGTCCCATCACTGTGGTGTGTATGATGTATTTTGCTTTCAGATTACCATCTCTGGGGGTTACTGCCTCGCCGATGGGAATGGCCCCTTCTTTACTGCTTCGGCCTCTATTTCTTGCCCCCGGCTCTCTTCAAGGCGCCGGCGACTCCGCCGCCCATCCATAACTGGTTGTTGGCGGCGTTCACCAGAGCGTCAAGTCCAAGCTGGGTGATGTCTCCTCGGTGGACTTCAATCTGGATCATTGCTTCCCCTTCGGCTGGCTTGTCAAAGTTACCTGACTCCAATTCGGCCAGCGACAGGTAGAATAGTGGTTATTATACACGGTTACGTGTATAATATCAAGGCTTTTTGGGCTCTTTGCTTGGAGTGACCTGGTACTCAAACCTGGCCTGTTTAGCAACAATAGAAAGGAGGGTAGATGAGGCACCGCGTGGCTCATACATCCTGGTTTCCCACTCGCTTATTGTTTGTTGACGTGTGCCCAGCCTTGCGGCAAGCTGGTGTTGGGTTAGCCCTAGATGGCACCTCAAGGCGAGAATGCGCTGGTTATCCCATAGTGGCCGGCTTATATTCTTTTGATTTCCCATGCTTAAAGTCTACACGGTTCAGTGTAAACTGTCAAAGCGATGAGATCAGTGCATTAACCATGTTGCCTCTTGAGTCGGGATGAGTAAATAGCCCCAGGGTGGAGGTATAGGGCAGATTGGGAGATTCGGGTCGAAAATAGCAATAAACAGGAGAATATAGGCTGTTTAATGCCTAGGAATGACTCTCAATAGCTGATAGTGATTGGATATGGCGATTTGTTAAGTTGCGGCTTCAGTCCGTTTGCGCTATTATATAAATTAGCAGTCTCGTCATGAGATTGCTAAAAATTGAGTTTTGAGTTGAGGAGGGAGAAAAGAAATGGCGATTAAAATTAAGCCGCTGGCTGACCGTGTGGTAGTCAGGCCTATTGAGAGAGAGGAGGTCACCAAGGGGGGGATTCTTTTGCCTGATACGGTTAAGGAGAAACCTCAGGAAGGGGAGGTTTTAGCCGTTGGTGCAGGCAGGTTATCTGAAGATGGAAAACGGATAGCCATGGATGTTAAGGTGGGTGATATAGTTGTCTATGCTAAGTATGGAGGCACTGAGATTAAGGTTGATGATGAAGAGTTAATAATCTTGCGCGAAAGTGATATTCTGGCTAAGAAGGTTAAGTAATTACTGGAGTTAGTAAGGAGGAACAAAATGGCAAAACAGATCATATTTGATGAAGAAGTTAGACATGCGCTGAAGAAGGGAATAGATACCTTGGCGGATGCAGTCAAGGTTACGCTGGGACCGAAGGGACGCCCTGTGGCGCTGGATAAAAAGTGGGGTGCACCCTCGGTAATCGATGATGGGGTTACTATCGCCAAGGATATCGAGCTTCCAGACCCATTTGAGAACATGGGTGTTCAATTGGTAAAGGAAGCCGCTACCAAGACCAATGATGCCTGTGGTGACGGTACTACCACATCAACCATTCTGGCTCATGCCATCATTTCCGAGGGCTTCAAGAACGTGGCGGCTGGTGCTGATGCTATGGCGCTGAAGAGGGGGATTGAGAAGGCGACCGAAGCTATTGTTGCTGAGCTGAGAAAGATGACCATTGAGGTCAAGGGCAAGGACCAGATTGCCCAGGTAGGCACTATTTCGGCAAAGGATAGGGAGATCGGTGATTTAATTGCTGCCGTGATGGAGAAGGTGGGGAAGGATGGCGTTATCACCGTTGAGGAGTCCAAGGGTATAAAGTATGAGACCGACTATGTGGAGGGAATGCAGTTTGACCGTGGCTACATCAGCCCCTATTTCATCACCAATGCTGAAAAGATGGCTACGGAGCTAGAAGACCCGTATATCCTGATCACTGACAAGAAAATCTCGGCGGTTTCTGATCTTCTGCCGGCTCTGGAGAAGATATTGCAGGTCTCAAAGAACTTGCTGATTCTTGCCGAGGACGTGGAGGGTGAAGCCCTGGCTACCCTGGTAGTCAACAAGCTGAGAGGTACCATTAATGTTCTGGCAGTCAAGGCTCCCGGCTTTGGCGATAGGCGTAAGGCGATGCTGGAAGATATAGCCATGCTCACCGGCGGCACGGTGATTTCAGAAGAGGTGGGGCGCAAGCTGGACTCAGTTACTGTGGAGGACCTGGGTAGGGCTCGCCGGGTTACTGCTGATAAGGATAATAGTACTATTGTTGAGGGCAAGGGCTCGGATGAAGCGATTGAGGCGAGGATTAAGCAGATTAAGGCCCAGATAGAGGAGACAACCTCTGATTTCGACCGGGAGAAGCTTCAGGAGAGGCAGGCAAAATTAGTTGGTGGAGTGGCTGTAATCAAAGTCGGGGCTGCTACTGAGGTCGAGCTTAAGGAGAGAAAACACAGGGTTGAGGACGCGTTATCGGCTACCCGGTCGGCGGTAGAAGAGGGTATATTGCCCGGCGGTGGTGTGGCTTTAATTAATTCCCTTCCGGTTCTGGATAAATTAAAGGTTGAAGGCGATGAAGCCACCGGCATTAATACTGTTAGGAGAGCCGTGGCGGAGCCGATTCGCTGGATTGCGGAAAATGCCGGGCAGGATGGTTCGGTTATAATAGACGCAGTTAAGAAGAGCCCGCCCGGAGTTGGTTATAATGCCAACGCTGGTGAATTTGCCGATATGGTGGAAAAGGGCATTATTGACCCGACCAAGGTGGTAAGGTCTGCCCTGGAAAATGCAGCCAGTATTGCCGCCATGGTTTTGATTACCGAGTCATTGGTTGCTGATATCCCGGAGAAGGAGCAGATGCCGGCAATGCCGCCAGGTGGTGGTGGTATGGGTGGTATGGGTGGTGGTATGGAGGGTATGTACTAATCTCTACTTCACGTATGATGACAGAAATAGTCGCGGTCTTCGGGCTGCGGCTATTTTTTTTCAGAGCTTCAGCAATTCCTCCAGAGGCTCATCAGCGGCGATAGGCCCGACTATCGCCAGACGAAGCTGGCTATCTACAATTAGTTCTTCGGCCAGTTGCTTGAGTTCATCAGCGGTGATGGCGTCAATGATGGATACTATCTCGTCAACGCTGAGAATGCGCCCGGTGAGAATTTCCTGTCCTCCCAGCCATCCAGCTACACTGCGGCTATCCTCCATGCGTAGTAGCAAGCGCCCTTTGGATAACTCTTTGGCCTTGGTCAGTTCGGATTCAGGCACTGATTCCCTCATCTGGGAAAGTTGCTCTAGGATAGCCTTGATGGCGGCTCGCAGGTTTTTGGGTTCTACCCCGGCAAAGATGGTAATTGAGCCTGAGTCAAGGAGGTGCTCGACGTAGCTGTGAACGCTATAGGCAAGTCCTAGTTGATCCCGAATCTCGGTGAATAAGCGGCTGCTCATACCCTCGCCGAGGATGACGTTAAGCAGGCCGAGGGTGAAGCGCTTGGGGTGAAAGAGCGATAATCCGGGTAGTCCGAGGCACAGGTGAGTTTGCTCGGTGTCTCGTGTCTCAATGTGCGGCCGTGGCACCGGTTGTTCCTTATAAGGCGAATATTGAGAGCGAGATGACGAACCGGTCCAGTCGCCCGTAGCCTGACTGACGGCGGTTATTGTCTCGTGGTGCTGGATATCACCGGTTATAACGACCACTGTGTTGTCAGGCAGATATTGTTTGGCGACGTAATCAAGCATCATATCTCGTGATATCGCGGTCACTGATTCCTTGTTGCCTGCCACGTCTCGCCCCAGCGGGTGATTGGGCCATAGAAGCTCATCAAGGAGCATATCCGCCCGTTGTGATGGCGAGTCCTTATACAGGCCTATCTCGTCAATGATAACCTGGCGTTCCTTCTCTATCTCTTGAGGGTCGAACTTGGAATGCAGTAGTATATCTGTAAGCACATCCAGCGCTAGCGGGAAATGGGGTTGGGCTACCTTGCACCAGTAGAGGGTTAATTCTTTGTCGGTGCCTCCGTTAAGGATTCCGCCCACTCCTTCTATTGCTGTCGCAATTTCTCTGGCGGTTGGTCGGCTGGGTGTGCCTTTGAATAGCAGGTGCTCAACGAAATGGGAGATACCAGCCTCAGCCTCAGCCTCGTAGCGGGAGCCAATCCCAATGAAGATGCCAATGGATACCGAGCGGGTATGGGGCATGGCGGCGGTAAGAACACGCAGCCCGTTATCTAAGGTAGTCTTCTGGTACAATAAGTTCACTCTTTCAGGCGGTACTAAGTATTATTCTAGCGGGGTTGCTGATGGGGTGTCAATTTATTGCCTTGTGTGAGATTAGGCTATGGATAGGGAAAGATTTGAGTGGCTGGTGGCAAACCAGTTGATAGTTTGGCTACAGCTTCTTAACCATATAGGCACCCTGTGAGCTGTAGCCAAGCCCCGAGCGGTAGTATTCCTTAGCACCGACTCCACTCAAAACCGCCATCTGTTGCACTTGACATTCATCGATGGCAATTCGCTCCGCCTCTCTTAACAATGCCTTACCCAGACCCTTATGTTGGGCCGCCTCTTCTCTCTGCTCGCTAATGGGGACCTCAGAGCCGTAGACATGCAGCTCTCTTATAATGGCTGAATTGCCCTTGATTTCCTGCCCCACTCCGGGTACGGGCTCGGATTGAATCCTCATCCGCAGCAGACCAAACAGCATCCCACTTTCATCCTCAAAGGACAGGAAGATTTCTTTACCACCTGACGCTTCATAATCCATCCTCGCCATTCTGGGTTCGCCTATTCTCCTGCCATCCCGCGCCCGGTGACCATACTCACGGCACCTGATGCACTTACATTCAATTGCTTGCTGCTCCATTCGTTGTCTGATGACATCCCGCAGCGAATCCTTGCAACCGGCGATAATAAACTTTGCCGGTATATCACGCAGCACTCTAGAGATTCTGACATACTCGGGCACAACGGACTTAATCTCGACAAGCAGGTCTATCATGGTGTCGGCATCGTAGGGGTGGTAGCGCCCATCACGGTACCATTTCTCCATCTCGGTGCCCTTCACCACCATAGTTGGATACAGCTTCAAGCCATCCGGTTTGAAACTGTCATCGCTGAACAATTTTGCTGATAGCTCCAAATCTCCTTCTGGGGTTGAGCCGGGAAGTCCCGGCATCCAGTGGTAGTGTACCTTAAAGCCATGCTTCTTGAGCAGCGTGGTGGCTTCGATTACATCCTCCACCTTGTGGCCTCTCTTCACCAGCCGATAGATTTCATCGTCCAGGGTCTGGACTCCGAGCTCTACCCGTGTGGCGCCAAAATCAAGCATCCTGTCTACCTCTTCCTGCCGGCACCAGTCAGGTCTGGTCTCTATACACAGTCCGGTGCAGCGGTGGTCAGCCGTCTCATTGAGTCGCTTTGCCTCCTCAAGCGCGGCTGATTCCCGACCATTTAAGGCATCAAAGCAATCCTTAATAAACTGGTATTGATAGTCCTTTGGATATGCCAGAAAAGTGCCGCCCATTACTATCAGCTCTACCTTATCAGTGGGGTGCCCCATTTCAGATAAAATTTTTAGCCTTAACTCAACCTGCTTCCCGGCATCGTACCCGCACTTTTTGGCCCGCAATACCGCCGGTGACTCCGGCGTATAGCTCTGGGGCGTAGCGGAGTAAGTAGGGCAATATATGCATTGCCCCGGGCATTCCATGGGCTGGGTCATCACCGCTACCGGGGTAACTCCTGATATAGTCCTTGCAAATTTCCTCATAGTATGTCATAAACAGTTTAGCAGATTTGAGGAGGGAGTTTAAGTGAAGCAAAGACCTTGTTTGACAAATTATCCCCTCATAGAGGATGGGATAAAGGAGATAGGGTGACCCAGGATACCTTCGATCAAATAGCTCCAGGCTGGTATAACTTCAGGCACTGGTCTATATTCCGCACTGAGCTGGAGGCTCTGGCAGGGAGATGGCAGAAAGGCAGGCTACTCGATATCGGCTGTGCTCATGGTCCCGACTTTTTACCCTTCAAGCAGGATTTTGATTTGTATGGTGTGGATTTCTCCCCTGAGATGCTGAAGTTTGCCTGGAAATACTCCCAAAAATTCAATTTTGCCGTAAACCTGTCCCTGGCTGATGCCGGCTGTCTTCCCTTTCCTGAAGAAACTTTCGACTGGGCAATATCAGTGGCTACCTACCACCATATAAAAGGTGAGGAGGCGAGACTAGCAGCGTTAGAGGAACTGAGGCGGGTACTAAAGCCCGGGGGTGAAGCCTTTATCACCGTGTGGAACCGCTGGCAACTGAGGTTCTGGTTTAAGCCAAAGGAGATATCCGTGCCATGGCGGCAGAAGGGTAAAATTCTATATCGTTACTACCACTTGTTCTCTTACCATGAGACGGAGAGCCTGGTGAGGAAAGCCGGCTTCGAGGTACTCAAATCCTTTCCTGAAAGTGCCTACCGCTTCCCGCTCAAGTTCTTTTCTCGTAACATATGCCTGCTGGTGAGGAGAGGGTGATTAGACCCATCTATTCCAGCAAGTGCCTGAGTTTCATGACACATACTGACAGAATGAGGGAACCCACACTGAG
>CAYFFA010000018.1:0-12629 GCA_964342375.1 uncultured Dehalococcoidales bacterium
TAGTATCACTCAGGCATGGCGCAACTTGGTCAAGCGGGCTGGGTTAAGTGGGATTCGCCTTCACGATGCCCGGCATACCCACGCTTCTTTAATGCTAAAGCAAGGTGTTCACCCTAAGATAGTTCAAGAACGTTTGGGTCATGCCAGCATACAAATAACCCTTGATACCTATAGCCACGTTGCCCCCGGACTCCAAGAAGCTGCCGCTGAAGGCTTTGACAGACTAGTTAACTCCGAGCGTGAAAAAGAGGTCACTGAAAAACATTATTAGCAAATTATTAGCAAAATAAGAATAGCCCCCATCTCTGGAGGCTTTCTTTTTGGAAATTAGCTATGAAAAGTGGTGGAGCTGGAGAGACTCGAACTCTCGACCTTTTGACTGCCAGTCAAACGTTCTCCCAACTGAACTACAGCCCCATAAGTACAGATACAACTTAGCAGAAAAAAACCACAAACACAAGTCTAGAGAGGCACGCCAAGTGCTTTGAGTAGACCTGCAAGCCCCCAGTAACCAGCCGCGGCCACACTTATCCCCTTGATGGTCTTGCCACCCCAGCAAATCAGGAAAAACCGCCGTATGCCAAATTTCAATGCCCCGGCAGTCAAGGCTGCCGGATAGAAGAATGGGTTAAGCACCGCCGACAAGAGAAACAGGATTAATGAGCCTCTCCGCTCCATCCAGCTCATTATCCGGGCGTAGGCTTTCTCAAACCTACCATACTTTTTGGTAAAGAAGACCGAGCCGCCGCCATAACCGGTCATATAGATAGCCAGACTACCTATAGTCTCACCCAGACCGGCAGCAGCGCCAACAAATATTGGGCCAAGGTATGGAGCGAAATCCGGTTTCATTATCGTGCCCAGGGCAAACACCGCCGGTGTCATCGGTATTGGAGCCAGAATAGTGGCGCCACCAAAAACGCTAATAAGAAACGCTCCCAGATAGCCATAATGTCCAAGTCTCCGTAAATCTTCCCAGTAAAAAACAGCCGCTATTACTATAGCTACGGTCAGGACTATGCCAAGGGCACCAACCCAGTATTCCCATCCCCTCAAGCCCCTCTTCAGCTTAGTCCATTTGCTACCTTTGCTGCTGGCTTCTACCATTCATCTTCCTTACCAGAGGTCTTACTCATACAGCAGCTTTTACCTTAAAGGTTAACACATTATTTTTGAGGCCGACTATAATCGTGTCACCCGGGCTGAATTCACCTCGTAACAGTTTAGTTGACAGGGGATTCTCTATATGGCGCTCTATAGCACGCCTCAACGGTCGTGCCCCAAATACCGGGTCATAGCCTTCCTTAGCCAGCCACGTTTTCGCCGCCTTACTTACCTCTATCCCCAACTTTCGCTCGGCTAACCGCTTCTGCAGGTCCCCGACCATAAAATCAACGATGCTCCTGATTTGCTCCTCAGTTAGCTCATGGAAGACTATGATATCATCCAACCGGTTAAGGAATTCAGGACGGAAGGTCTTTTTCACCTCATCCATCACCTTTCCCTTCATATCCTCATAGCTCCGCTGCTGAGCCTTGGCTCCGTCCTTCTTCGTGGCAAAACCAAGAGCCGCATCACGCCTGATGAGCTCAACACCGACGTTGCTGGTCATGATGACTATCGTATTCCTAAAGTCTACCGTCCGCCCATGTCCATCGGTTAAACGGCCATCATCCAGGAGTTGAAGCAGGGTATTAAATACCTCGGGATGAGCCTTTTCAATTTCATCCAGCAGGATTACCCTGTAGGGACGCCGTCTCACTGCCTCAGTAAGCTGTCCCCCCTCCTCATAGCCAACGTAGCCCGGTGGGGCACCAATAAAGCGTGACACCGTGTGTTTCTCCTGATACTCCGACATATCCAGGCGCACCATTGCGTTCTCATCATCGAACAAGAACTGGGCTAAGGTGCGAGCCAGTTCGGTCTTGCCGACGCCGGTTGGACCCAGGAACATAAAGCTACC
The DNA here is from genome assembly GCA_964342375.1 of uncultured Dehalococcoidales bacterium. GTDB lineage: Bacteria > Chloroflexota > Dehalococcoidia > Dehalococcoidales > CAYFFA01 > CAYFFA01. Next base: position 1,964 of record CAYFFA010000018.1, read on the forward strand.
GATAGGTCGCTTCGGGTCCTTGAGTCCGGCTCGGCTTCTCCGGATAGCCTCGGAAATGACAACCACTGCCTCCTCCTGATTCACCAGCCGGTCGTGAATTCGCTCCTCCATATGGAGCAGCTTCTGAGCTTCTCCCTCCAGCATCTGGGATACCGGGATACCCGTCCACTTCGAGATTAAATGGGCAATCTCCTCCTCACCAACCACCTCGTCAATCTTCTCATGTTTAAGCCACTGGCTCTTAGCCTGTTCATACTCAGATTCCAGTTGCAACCGCTCGCTCTTAAGTTGAGCAGCATGCTCATATTCTTGCCGCTGCGAGGCTGCTTCCTCTTCATTAGATAGCTGCTTGAGCTGCTGTTCTAACGACTTAACCTCCGGTGGCGCACTCTGCGTATCTATCCTTATCTTGCTAGCGGCTTCATCAATGAGGTCAATAGCCTTATCCGGTAAATGCCTGTCGGAAATATAACGCTGACTTAGCCTGGCGGCTGCCTCCAGGGCTTCATCACTTATCTTAATTTTATGATGTGCCTCATACCTTGGGCGAAGCCCGCGAAGCATCTCTACGGTGTTTTCAATGCTGGGCTCACCAACAAACACCGGTTGAAGACGACGCTCCAAAGCCTTATCCTTCTCAATAAATTTACGGTATTCATCAAGAGTGGTCGCCCCGACACACTGCAACTCGCCGTGAGCCAGCGCCGGCTTGAGCATATTGCTGGCATCAATAGCCCCTTCAGCGGCTCCAGCCCCGACTACAGTATGAATCTCATCAATGAACAGTATGACCTCACCCTGCGCCTGGCAAACCTCATCCATAACCGCCTTAAGCCGCTCCTCAAACTCGCCGCGGAATTTACTCCCGGCTACTAGGGCTCCCATATCCAGCGCCACTACCTTGCGCTCTTTAAGGGAATCGGGAATATCGTCGGCGACAATCTTCTGGGCCAGCCCCTCAGCGATAGCCGTTTTGCCCACTCCGGCGTCACCGACAATCACGGGGTTATTCTTGGTCCGGCGGGTAAGCACCTGCATTACCCGCTTAATCTCATCCTCACGGCCGATAACCGGGTCAAGCTTACCCTGACGAGCCATCTCGGTCAGGTCACGACCGTACTTCTCCAGAGAGCGGTATTTGCTTTCTGCCCTGGTATCGATAACCCGGTGTCCGCCACGAAGCTTCTGACGTGACTGAAATATCTTCTCACGGTCAACACCAAAACTTTGAAAGATTCTGGCTGCCTCACCCCCTTCCTCCTCCACCATGGCTTGTAGTAAATGTTCAGTGCCGATAAACTCATCTTTAAGCCTTCTTGCCTCGGCATCAGCTGCCATGAATATTGCATTGATGCGCGGTGTAGCATAAATTTGCCCCGCCTCATAAGTGACTTTAGGCATTTTGTCCACTACGGCCTCCACCTGCTGTTTTACCGCATCAACATCAACCCCCAGCTCTCGCAATATATCACTGACCAGCCCCTTCTCTTGCCGGAGCAACGCCAGCAAGATATGCTCGACATCCCATTGATTATGCTGAAACTGACTAACAAACTCCTGAGAAGCAGCCAATGCCTCCTGTGCCTGCTCGGTAAATCTCTCCTGCTTCATCAACCACTCACTTCCCGCAACCTCTTTATCTCTGATTCCAGGTCCTCTACCTGGCTCTGCAGTTCATTCATACGTTGCATCAAACGCAATATAACCTCCGCACCTGCCAGATTAATCCCCAGGTCATCCATCAAAGTTTTAACCCGGCGAAGAAGAGCTATATCACTCTCTGAATAGAGCCGAATGTTGCCTTCCGACCGAGACGGCTCTATTATGCCAATCCTTTCATAATAGCGCAAGGTATAAGTCGGCACACCCACCATCCTGGCGGCTATGCTTATCACATATCTGGGCACAAAATCACCCTGAGTCATAACAACCTCACCACCTTAGTTAGCCAGACCGAAGCTGGCTAAGTTGTTCGAACAGCTCCTTCTCCTGCGAAGACAGCTTAGGTGGCAATAGTACCATTACCTTAGCCAAAAGGTCGCCACGGGAGGAATTGCCCAGATGGGGCATACCCTGTCCCGCCAGGCGGAATGACCGCCCGTTCTGAGTCTCCGGCGGAACCTTTAACGCCAGCTTACCCTTGAAGCTCGGCACCTGTACCTCGCCACCCAGCACCGCCACAGTCAACGGAACCTCCACCTCTACATGTAAATGATCGCCCTTCCTCTCAAACTGGCGATGCTGTTTAACAGACACCACCAGATAAAGGTCACCACTGGCTCCGCCACCGTGACCCGGACCACCCTTGCCGGCAACACGCACCCGTGACCTATCCCTTACCCCTGGGGGAATCTTGACCTCAAGTCGCTTCCCGCCGAGGCTAATAACACGGCTAGCCCCGTGATATGCCTCTTCCAGCGTTACCTCAACCGGGTGCTCTATATCCTGACCCCGCTTGGGACGAACCGCGCGTTGGGAAGTCCTGAAACCGGAACCACGAAGCAGGTCATCAAATATACTGCCGAGATCGCCCCCGCCGAAGTGAGAGGTGGTGCCACCACCGCCCTGGCTGACATCCCAACCCGGTGCTTGCCGGTACCCGGCTTGAGCAAACTGTTCAGCATGCTGCCACTGGTCACCATATTGGTCATACTTCTGGCGCTTCTCCTTATCAGATAAAACCTCGTAAGCCTCGTTTATTTGCTTGAATTTTGCCTCTGCTGACTTGTCACCAGGATTAACATCAGGGTGATGCTTACGCGCCAGCTTGCGGTAAGACTGCTTTATCTCCCGCTCACTGGCTTTGCGGCCAACACCCAATATATTATAGTAATCCTTGCCGGCCATATCACACCTCGGTTAGCTACTACAGCAAGTATAAAATAATTATAACAAGATGTCAATATATTTTAAGAGATTTATTAATAAATTTTTATAATTATGCTAGATTATAATAATAAGGTTGGGGACAAGCCAACAAAATTTAGAAAGGAGGATGACGATGACACTAAGCCTTATACGCTACCAACCATATACTGCCGTGAGGAGGGCGATGGATAACCTGTTTGACGAGAGGTTCTTTGCTCCCTACCGACCCCTCACCTTTGGACTCGGTGAGTTCACTCCTACTGACATGTATCACACCGAGAAAGAGGTAGCGGTTAAAGCTGCTCTGCCAGGGCTCAAGCCTGAAGAGGTTGATGTCAGCATCACTGATGACACCCTGACCATCAAGGGTGAAACCAAGGCAGAAGAGAAGACCGAGCGCAAAGACTACCTCTACTAGGAACACCGCTACGGAGCCTTCGGCCGCGCAGTAGCTCTTCCCAGCGGGCTAGAGACCGACAAAGCGGAGGCAAACTTTGAGAATGGCCTCCTTATCTTGACCATTCCCAAGCCTGAAGAAGCCAAACCCAAACAGATAAAGGTCAAAGCTAAGGCTAAGGCTAGGGCTGCTGCTCAAGGCAAAAAGTAATGTCAGGTGGCTGAGACCGGAGAGACCAGCCCCAGCTTATCTCTGAATACGGCGAAAAATATCTAGAAACTGGTTTAATATCCTAGCCGTAGCTCCCCAGATTATCCTCCCCTGATAATGATACGAATATACAGTAACCGCTTCACCACCTACGATCTCGGTCTCCTGATGCACACAGTCCTCATCCAGAAGCGCCGAAATAGGAACTTCAAATATCTCTTCGACCTCTTCCCTGTCCGCCTTAAACCGATACGGATATGGGATAAATCCAACAAAGGGGGAGATAATGTAGCTCGAAGTTTGAGTGGGAACATCGTCGAGCATCCCCAGTATCTCAACATCACCGGGTACCAAGCCTATTTCCTCAGCACTCTCCCGCAAGGCGGTATCCAGCAGCATCTTATCCTCCGCCTCGTAGGCACCGCCGGGAAAAGATATCTGGCCTTTATGCTCTCTTACCTTCTCCGTCCGCTTAATAAACAAGAGGTAATGCTGCCCTTCCTTATAATAGATAGGCAATAGAACCGCCGATAGCGCCCGGCCAAGCTCAGCGATATGCTGCTTCTGCCTGCGTGAAAGGGCTTGTCTCAGGTTTTTCTTCATGATTTCATTATAACATCCAGAGAAATGGCTAAAAACTTGACAAATAATGCTTACCTTATTATATAATAGAAGAAACCTCTCCAAACAAATCCAACGAAGGCTGTTTCTTATTGGTTTTTCTGTATGTCTAAGTATATTTTTGTTACCGGTGGTGTTGTTAGTTCAGTAGGCAAAGGTATCACTGTCGCTTCTATTGGCACCATCCTGAAGAGTCGACAAATTAGCATGTCGGCTCAGAAGCTGGACCCCTATCTTAATGTTGACCCCGGAACAATGTCACCCTACCAGCATGGCGAGGTGTTTGTCACTCAGGACGGTGCCGAAACTGACCTAGACTTGGGCAACTACGAGCGCTTCACTGATATCAACCTTACCGCCGAATCCAATGTTACCTCAGGACAAATATATAGCGCAGTAATTACCAAGGAAAGGCGTGGCGACTTCCTTGGTGGTACTATCCAGGTTGTGCCCCATGTTACTACCGAGATAAAGAAGCGATTCACCCAATTAGCCGAGAAAACCCAGGCTGATGTGGTTATTATAGAGGTTGGCGGTACAGTTGGCGATATTGAGGGGCAGCCCTTCCTTGAAGCTATCAGGCAGATGAGAAATGAGGCGGGGCGAGATAATGTGCTCTATATTCATGTTACCCTTCTCCCCTATCTCACCTCCTCCCAGGAGCTAAAGACCAAACCCACGCAGCACAGCGTTAATGAACTGCGCCGCATTGGTATCCAGCCGGATATTATTGTATGCCGCAGTGAGCAGCCTATCCTGGAAGAGATAAAGGATAAAATATCCCTGTTCTGCGATGTTGAGCGGCAGGCAGTCATCCCGCTGCCTAATATACCCACCATCTATGAGGTACCGCTGGTGCTCGAGGAGGAAGGATTAGGGCAACTAATTGTAGATAGGCTCAGCATTAACGCTAAGCCGCCAGACCTGAGTCAGTGGCAGAGTCTGGTCACACGCCTTAAAACACCCCGTGAGCCGATTAATATCGCCCTTGTGGGTAAATATGTGGAACTACAGGATGCTTACTTCTCAGTCCGGGAATCCCTTTGTCATGCCGCCCTATATCATAACCGAGAGCTTAACCTCCAATGGGTTCACTCCGAGGATTTAGGAGTGGAGGGGAGCAGCGATGCCCTGCTGCGCTCAGCCCAAGGTATTATAGTGCCCGGTGGATTCGGCATTAGAGGAATAGAGGGCATGGTCGAGGCGGCTAGATATGCCCGAAACAACGAAACCCCCTACCTTGGACTATGCCTGGGGATGCAGGTTATGGTAATTGAGTTTGCCCGCCATGCCATAGGCTCAGATAAGGCAAACTCCACCGAGTTTGATGCCGCCACTCCCTACTCGGTCATTGACCTCCTCCCGGAACAAAAGGATACCGAAGATGTGGGAGGCACAATGCGTTTGGGCGACTATCCCTGTCAACTGGCTCCAGGCAGCCGTGCCGCTCGCGCCTATGGACAAAGCCTTATCTGTGAGCGCCATAGACACCGCTACGAATTTAATAATGAATTTCGCACCCAACTGGGCGAGGCAGGATTGGTCTATAGCGGACTGTCCCCTGACGGCAGGCTGGTCGAACTGTGCGAGCTAGCCGACCATCCGTGGATGGTAAGTTGCCAGTTCCACCCTGAATTCACCTCCCGGCCTAACCGGCCTCATCCTCTATTCCGTGATTTTATTGGTGTAGCCAAGGATATACTGCGCGAAGGGGCCCAACCCCCGCTACCCCTTTCATCCTTGGTAGACGCCCCTGCAAAAACAGGAGCTGACATTTGAATTACTGTAAGGCTTGGGAAATATTTTAAGTTATGATAAAATCTAATACACGAGGTAAATGTGCACATCTTCCTGGATACAGCCAATATTGACCAGATCAGACAAGCTGCCAAGCTGGGCATCATAAGCGGTATCACCACCAACCCCAGCCTGGTATCTAATGAAGCCACGGCTGACTATGAAGCCGTCGTGAAAGAAATCTGCTCTATTATCCCCGGACCCGTTTCGGCCGAAGTGCTGGTAGAAGGAGTGGAGCCGATGCTTGAGCAGGCACGGCAGATTTCTACGTGGGCACCCAATGTCGTGATTAAAATCCCGGCAACTCCTGACGGGCTGGAGGTAACCTCTGCCCTGGCGAGGGATAATATAAAGGTGAACTTCACCCTGGTCTTCTCACCAAATCAAGCCCTGCTTGGGGCACTGGCTGGTGCCGCATATGTTAGCCCCTTTGTCGGCAGACTGGATGACGCAGGTCATAACGGCATGGAGATAGTCAAAGATATAGTTGATATGTTCAAAAACTATAAAGAGCTGTCCACCGAGGTAATTGCTGCCAGTATCCGTCATCCTCAGCACTGCGTGGCTGCCGCCAAGGCCGGGGCTCATATTGCTACTGTTCCCTATAAGATTCTGATGCAGATGGTGCACCACCCACTTACTGACGTCGGCATCGCTCGCTTTAACGCTGATTGGCAAAGCGTCTCACAACGCTAGAAACTAAATTGCGAAACCTATGGACCTGTAATCGGATTTTGGCGAAGCCCTAGCCTCCGATTCTAAAAGGTGATAGGTTGATGAAGCCCTATCTTCTTATACACGGCGGCTTCCTCGTTTCCACAATACGGAGTGGGAAACAAAGCAAATTACCAGAAAATCTTTAATTCCCCCGGGGTGCTTAAAGAGAGAGAGGTTAAACAATAATGAACGATAGTGAATTAAACATTACTAAGCTAAAAAACAAGAGCCGAGATGAGCTGCTTGAGCTAGCCAAGGAGATGGATATCTCCAATTGCACTAACCTCAAGAAGCATGACATCATCATGCGCCTGCTCCAGGCACACACTGAGCAGCAAGGTAATATCTTCCGCAGCGGCATCCTGGAGACTATGAGTGACGGCTATGGCTTTCTGAGACAGGAAACCCTGCTGCCCAGCCCAGCTGATATCTATGTCTCCCAGTCCCAAATTCGTCGCTTCGGCCTGCGCAATGGTGACGTGGTTGCCGGTCAGAGCCGACCAGCTAAGGCAGGCGAGAAGTATCACAGCCTGCTCCGAGTGGAGGCAGTAAATGACCTCGACCCTGAGCTAGCCAAGAGACGCCCTCCCTTCGGCTCACTCACCCCTACCTTCCCAGATAACTTAATAAACCTTGAGACTCCAGGTGGCAACTTGTCCACCCGACTAATGAACCTTCTCGCACCCATCGGTCGAGGTCAACGTGGCTTAATTGTATCACCTCCTAAAGCGGGTAAGACCCTGCTCCTCAAATCCATAGCTAATGCCACCGTCACCAACTATAGTGATATCGACCTGCTGGTGTGCCTCATTGGCGAGCGACCGGAAGAAGTTACTGACATGAAGCGCTCAATTGGCGTTGAGGTAATGAGTGCCACCTTTGATGAGCCGCCGGAGAATCAGACCCGCGTCGCCGAGTTAGCCTTGGAGAAAGCCAAGCGTATGGTAGAAAGTGGCAAGGATGTGGTCATCATGCTTGACGGTATTACTCGCCTTACCCGCTCATATAACCTGTCTATGCCACCCAGTGGTCGCACCCTATCCGGCGGCATTGACCCCGCCGCCCTATACCCAGCCAAGCGATTCTTTGGTGCCGCCCGCAATACTGCTGAGGGTGGTAGCTTAACCATCATCGCCACCTGCCTTATTGATACCGGCAGTCGCATGGATGAACTCATCTATGAGGAGTTTAAGGGGACCGGTAATATGGAACTTCACCTTGACCGTCGATTATCCGAGCGCCGCATCTACCCGGCCATGGATATTCAGCGCAGCGGCACCAGGCGGGAAGAGTTACTCCTAGATAAAAATACCATGAAACAGGTATGGCTACTGAGGCGCATGCTGTCTATGATTTCCTCCGATTCTGCCAACTTCACTGATGCCACCGAGCGCGTACTGGAGCGCATGCGAAAGACAAAATCCAACGCCGAATTCCTGGCTGCCCTGGGCAAGGAGACAACCTAACTTACAATTGCTGGTGAGATAGCAAAATGAGCAAAGCGCATTGGACCGAACAGAACTGGTTTTCTTCACGGTTCATTGTGCTCATAATACTAGTTCTTTTTTTCAGTATCGCACTATACATCCGAATTCATTTCCCTTATGACCAGATATTCAGTGGTGACTGGATAAAGTTTGCCAGTACTGATGCCTACTACCATATGCGCCTGATTGACAATCTGCTCCACAACTTTCCCAATCGTCTCTTACTTGACCCTTTTATGAACTACCCAGGATACAATGCTTGGGTAGAGATCCCCCCCTTTTTCCACTGGCTCCTGGCCGGTGTTACCTGGCTGATTGGCTTAGGTTCGCCCAGCGAGCATACCATTGATGTAGTTGCCGTCTATTTCCCGACAGTCCTGGGAGCTTTGACCGTTATCCCCGTTTATTTCATTGGCAAGGAGCTATTTGGACGATGGGCTGGAGTTATCTCAGCCGCCCTGATTGCTATACTACCTGGCGAATTCCTGGGACGCTCAATCCTGGGCTTTACTGACCACCATGTTGCCGAGGTGCTATTCACTACCACGGCTATGATGTTCCTGATTCTGGCAATTAAAGCCTCACGTGAAAAACAACTAACTATCAACCATCTCCGGCACCGGGATTGGGCCACGCTCTCCAGGGCTACAATTTATAGCTTGCTCGCTGGCATTTTTCTGGGAATCTACTTTATCACCTGGATAGGGGCGTTGTTCTTTGTCTTCATTGTCTCCGCCTACTTTATAATCCAGTTCGTTATTGACCACCTGAAGCGTCGCTCCACTGATTATCTACTCATAGTTGGTTTTATTTTCTTCCTTATTCCCCTGATAATATACGCTCCACTCTGGCGCATTTGGAGCGCCATAGACTTCACTTCGCATTTAATAATGGCTAATGCGCTCCCCCTGATATCCTTGGGCATCGTGTTGCTTATGTTAATGGCGCTGAGCGCTATCTCCCGGCAAATGATAAACAGAGGCATAAGGCCAACGTATTATCCATTGGCCCTGATTGGGCTGGGAGCGGTGGGGCTGATTATCTTTTATGCTGTCTCCCCATCCCTCTTGAAGACGATGTTGAGCCAGCTTAGCATATTCAACCCAACTGGTCCGATTACTATACTCGAAATGCAGCCCTTTCTTTTTCCTCAGGGCAACTTCACGCTCTTTCTGGCATGGGCCAATTTCTCCACCGGCTCTTTCCTCAGTCTGATATCCCTGGGCATTCTAATTGCTCTTGCTATTAAGCGAGGCAATGCCGAGAAAAGCCTCCTGCTGATATGGAGTCTGATAATACTTGCCGCCACACTGGGGCAGCGCCGGTTTGCCTATTACCTTGCCGTCAATGTAGCACTTCTCACTGGCTACTTTTCAATCCTCGTCTTCTTTGTGCTCCAATTCATCATTGCCTATCTGAGAAACGAACCGGCCAGGAAATTATCATGGAATATACTTGAATCTCCCACTCTTGATACACTGGCGGATACAACACCAGCGTATCCACCACCAATAATAATAAAACCGAAAAAGGCCAGGCAGAAAAGGAACTACCAGCAAGGCTTCCGTATCACCACCCGCCATATAACTATGGTTCTAGGGGTAATAATTATCTTCTTTCTCGTCTTCTTCTCCAATATCAAACTAGTGTCCAACGCCAATCTGGGACGCTTTGCCCCCAGTGATGCCTGGGTAAGCTCTTTATACTGGCTGAGGGAAAATACCCCAGACCCCTATGGCGACCCCGACGCCTATTACCAACTCCACCCACTACCACCACCGATAGAAACCTACAAGTACCCTGAATCTGCCTATGCGGTAACGGCCTGGGGTGACTATGGCAACTGGATTCTGCGCATTGCTCACCGTTTGCCAAATCGCCCTCCCGGTCCCGGCGGGGAGAGAATAGCTATATTCTTTACATCTCATGATGAAGAATCAGCCCAGGAAATGGCATATTTACTGGGGACAGCATACATAATCTTGGATAACGATACAGCCACAGACAAATTCTGGGCACTTGCTCAGTGGTCAGGGCAACAAGTGACAGAATTTTATGAAACATACTTCGTGCGGCAGGAAAATGGGCTGAAATCGGTTAACCTTTTCTACCCTGAATACTACCGCTCAATGGCAGTCAGGCTGTATAATTTCGATGGCAAAGCCATAACCCCCAAGGAGTCAACAGTAATTTCCTATGAGGAAAGAGAGGTACAGAATGGCGAGCCCATTAAGCTGATAACCAGTGCTCAGACCTTCACCAACTATGACGAGGCAACCGCCTATATCTCCAGCCAGAACTCGACTGATTTCAAAATAGTCAGCATGAACCCGTTTATCAGTCCGGTGCCACTGGAAGCACTGGAACACTACAAGCTGATTCACAGCTCCGAAGAGGTGGTACTGAAGGCAGGGATAACGACTCCTGAAGTAAAAATCTTTGAATATATTGAATAAGCAGCTAACTTAACTTACAATTGCTGGTGAGATAGCAAAATGAGCAAAGCGCATTGGGCCGAACAGAACTGGTTTTCTTCACGGTTCATTGTGCTCATAATACTAGTTCTTTT
>CAYFFA010000018.1:12729-13497 GCA_964342375.1 uncultured Dehalococcoidales bacterium
GTGCCACTGGAAGCACTGGAACACTACAAGCTGATTCACAGCTCCGAAGAGGTGGCACTGAAGGCAGGGATAATGACTCCTGAAGTAAAAATCTTTGAATATATTGAATAAGCAGCTAACCTAACCGCTATTACTTCGTTATACACTATAGAAACAATTAAAAGCAGGGTTGAAGGGCATAAAAGTGAACAGCTTCCCTGATAGGGTATGAGGTCGTTTAGATAGATTGGTGACATCTCGAAGTGTTCTGTCATTGCAAGGAGCAGAAGCGACGAAGCAATCCCGGCAGTCTCTCGCCTGAGATTGCCACGCCCTTCTTTGGAAGGGCGTGGCAATGACTTGACGGAGAACTGTGTGTGCTAATCATATGAACGAATACAGGGTATTGACAGGCTATGCTATACTTATATATAAAGTTATAATACAGTTACTTTAGAAGGAGGTGGTGCTATATACGAAGCCCGAAAGGGAGAGTTCGAAAGTCGAGCCAACAGAATCTAGAAACAACCTGTCCCCGTAATAGCGGATGTGTGGTTGTGATGCTTTATTTTTTACGGGGGCGTCATTAAACAAGGAGGAAAAATTAAAGTTCTATGAAAAAGAAATCTATATTAGGAGTGATGTTGACCCTGGTACTGATTGGCAGCCTGATAGCTGCAGCGGTTCCGGTATCTGCAGGCACACTCGCGTTCTCGGCACAGACCATTCCCACCACCACCGGCAAGGTGATTGGGACCAGTAGCAATGTTACTGACTTGGCCGTTTACG
>CAYFFA010000019.1:0-13301 GCA_964342375.1 uncultured Dehalococcoidales bacterium
AGGGTGAAATGTCCTTCTTGTCAATATCCTTGACACTGATATTGCCAGTATAGTAGGATCAAAATGATATTCTATGAAATAATTGGTGAATTGTCCCGTTTTTAGAGAAAGAAGCCGGCACTCACATTTACTGCTATGCCAAATGTGCTGTCTATGTGCACGAGAAGTGCTGGCAGAAACATTGGCCCAAGCACATAAAACATAAAGTATAATTTAAAACCAAGGAGGTAAAGTTTTGAGCACACGGCATAGCCGAGACGAGATTTTGTCGTTAATGGAGAACATTGAAGTGGCTGCCGTAGCCACCTCGGGGGGAGAGCAGATGAGAGTTCGCATGATGCACTATGCCCACGATGATGATTTCAATATTTATCTGGCCACCATGAAGGGCGACCCCAAGACGGTTCAGATGACTGACCATCCTTCGGTCTCGCTTCTCGTCTACCAGTCTGAAGCCGATATTAACGAATCCACTGAGGTTGAAATCACCGGAAAAGCGTTTTTTGTTAGGGGCCAGAAGGGGAGAGAGGAAGCCCTAGAGATGACCGCTAAAAGGTCGCCTGTGGTCAAGTCCCTCACCGAGACCGGAAATAGCGACATGCTCGACTGTATTAAGGTGGTACCGGATACAATAAAGTTTCGCATCTTTGGAGAGATAGCTCAGGGGATACCCCCCACCGTTATTGATTTTCCTCAGAACTAATAAGTGATGGTGTGTGTTTATAAATCAGTTACTAGAGGGGGAGCTTAATGAAACTGAAAATATGGTTTCTGGTGACCAGACCGCAGTTCTTGCTTCTCTGCGTGGTGCTGGCGTTTCTGGGCACTTCTATAGCTTGGTATGACGGTGCCTTCCGCCCGGGTTATGCTATACTGGCTTTGATCGGACTGCTCCTAGCTCATACCAGCGTCAATACGCTTAACGACTACTTTGACTATAGAAGCGGGATAGACTTAGCCACCAAAAGAACGCCCTTTAGCGGGGGCACTGGCATCCTGCCTGAAGCTCTTCTCAAGCCAAAGCAGGTCTTGTGGCTTGGACTAGTATCATTTCTGCTGGCCCTAGGTATCGGTATTTACTTCATGATAGCGACAAGCTGGTGGCTACTGCCTGTAGTGATAATAGCCGCGTTATTCATTATCCTTTACTCTCCTTTCGTTCTCAAGCGGAGGTGGCCGGAGTGGACTGCCGGACTGGGGTTGGGCACTTTGCCTATTCTGGGCACCTACTTCGTGCAAACCGGCCACTATCTTCCTGCGGTTATCGCCTCCATACCCTCGGGTATTCTGGTGCATAACCTGCTCCTTTTGAACGAATTTCCTGACGTAGATGCTGATAAGACAGGAGATAGGAAAACCCTGCCCATCACTTTGGGAAAGAAGAAGGCAGGCATAATCTATTCTGCTCTTACCATAATAGTTTATTTGTGGATAATCGGCGGTGTGGTCGCCGGGCAAATACCCGCCTTCTCCTTAATAGCCTTGCTAACCATTCCTCTAGCCGTCAAGGCGATTCAGGGCGCACTGAAGCCGGACATGCTGGATAAACTGATACCAGCCATGGGAAATAACGTTATGGTTGTCCTCTTAACGCAACTGCTCATGGGCATCGGCTATATTCTGGCCAGAGTTATGGGATAGTTGGATGGCCCCCGACCTGATTCTTTTGCACCCACCCAGTGTTTATGACTTCCGCCAAAAACCAATTCTTTTCGGGCCGGTTAGCGACCTGATTCCTTCTTCTGCTGTCTTTGAGATGTATCCCATGGGGTTTGCCAGCATTGCCGATTACCTGGAGCGTGCTGGCTTTCGGGTGCGCATCGTCAACCTTGCCGTGCGGATGCTGAACAACGGGAAATTCGATGCCGAGAAGATGATAAAGCGCCTGAATGCGCCCTTATTTGGTATCGATTTGCACTGGCTGGTGCATGCCCACGGCGCAATTGAGGTAGCACGGTTGGTGAAACAGTATCATCCCGATGCAAAGGTGGTGATGGGTGGGCTTTCTTCCTCTTACTACTATAAGGAGCTAATCCAGTATCCGCAGGTAGATTACGTGATGAGAGGCGACTCCACCGAGGAACCCCTGCGTCAATTGGTTGACTGCGCGAAGAGGGGAATAGAGCCGGAAGCGGTGCCTAATCTTGTCTGGCAAGACAGCCAGGGCAGGACACAAGAAAATCCTTTCTCCCATGTTCCGGCTAACCTTGATGGTGTAATGGTCAATCATTATGCGAATATGGTGCGCTCAGTAATTAGATACAGAGACCTTGCCAGCCAAGTACCATTTCAGAATTGGATAGACTACCCAATTACGGCGGTATTAACATGCCGCGGCTGTACCGAAAATTGTGTTATCTGCGGCGGCTCGGCTGCCGCCTTCAAAAGTTTTTATAATCGGGAGGAAAAGGTTGTCTTCCGCTCTCCGGAAGCAGTGGTTCGGGATATCAAGCAAATCGCGCGACTCAGCACTGGTCCTATCTTTATTCTGGGAGACCTCCGCCAGCCGGGAGAGGATTATGGCCACAAGGTTTTACGCTTGATTCAGCAGATTAAGGTGAAAAACCAGTTCATCCTCGAGCTTTTCAATCCAGCTCCAGCCGAATTATTGCACCAGATGGGCGAATCCTGCCCCAACTTTTGCTTGCAGATGTCTCCTGAATCCCACGACCCTGCAGTACGGAGAGCCGGTGGTAAGCACTATTCAAACGAGGGCTTTGAGCAAACTCTGGGCGATGCCCTTGATGCTGACTGTGGTCGGCTGGACGTGTTCTTCATGATAGGATTGTCGGAGCAGACTCCACAGTCGGTGATGGATAATGTTGATTACTTCGACTATTTGTACCAGAAGTTCAGGGGAGATAAGAGACTCTCATTGTTTATTGCTCCACTCGCGCCTTTTCTTGACCCGGGCAGCCTTGGTTTTGAGAAGCCAGAGCGCTATGGCTATAGTATTCTGTTCCGGACGCTGGAAGAGCATCGCCAGGCGCTCACAGCGCCAACTTGGAAGTATTCTCTGAATTACGAAACGAAATGGATGACGCGTCAGCAGATTGTGGATATCACTTATGAGGCGATACTGCGCCTCACCCGTCTGAAGGCAAAATATGGGCTCATCTCCAAAGAGATGGCTGAGGCTGGGGAGCGGCGTATTCTGGCTGGTTCGGAAATGACGCAGCGTATTAAGAGTATACTGTCCGGGGATGGCAACTCTGAGGAAGAACTATCCCGCTTGAAGGTCGAGATTGACCAGATAAATATGCTTCCCGTTACCGAGAAGAGAGAATTGGAGTTACCTGTTGGTCTCATTAAGCTGAAATTCTGGCGCGCTCTCTGGTTCTTGATGACCAGAGGGCGGTGAGTCCACATCACTTCTGAGTGTTTAGCCGGCTGGAGCGGGCTCGCGAACACTGAATAGAAATTCTCGGCAGCTCTCATCAGCAGGAGAGCTACCGCCAGCAGGAATACCGAACGGGGCAAGGTGGCGAAGGGGCTGGTTCTCTTCACTATGTCTGGCTTATCCGTCTATTCCAGCACTATCCCCGTGCCGTAAGCCAGCACCTCAGCGGCATTTGACATTACCATTGAGGTGGCGAACCTCATACTGATTATGGCGTTAGCTCCCTTCTTTTCGGCATCTTCTTCCATTCTCCGGATGGATTCCTCCCTAGCCTCGGCCATCATCTTGGTGTATTCTGATATCTCGCCACCCACAAACTGCCTAAACGTGGCCATAATATCTCTCCCCACATGCTTTGCCCGGATTGTGCTTCCCTTCACCAAGCCTACAGTTTTAGTGATTTTAGTGCCTTCTACTTGACCAGATGTGGTGATAATCACTTTTCTACCTCCTTAAAATCATCGGTTTTAGCCTTAGCCAGCCTGTCTTTAATGGCTATGCTGAGAAGGACTAATCCTCCTATTCCAATAGCACCAGCGGCTATCTTGATAAGCAGCGGGACATCACTGTCCATGAAGAAACCATGAACACTCCATCCGATTAAAGCCAGTACGCCGATACCAATAAGAATGAAGGCTATGTTTTGCATTTTTTCATCTCCCAAAGGAGTGTTATTTTACTAGGCAACCCACCCTTTGACTCTCCTTTACCATTAAGCTACCGCTTGCGCCTCCATTCTGTACCTTCAGGTTTATCCTCAAGTGTTATGCCCAATTCGTCCAGCCTATCTCTTATTCTATCTGCGAGCTGGAAATGTCTACCCTTACGTAGGACGTTTCTTATATCTTTGAGTATTCTTATATAGTCTTCGGCATCCTTATCCATTTCATCCTGCTGTATAACAAGTGGTGCTATTTTATCTCTCATGTCAACGAGCTTCTCTTCGCGCATTTGGGTGAGTATTAAGCCCTGTAAATCAATAAGGTCATTTAGTTCAATATCAGGTCTCTCTGGCGGTTTGAGAGTTAAACCAAGGATATCACAGGCTAGTTTCTTAAGTAATTGTTTTGCCTCCCCAACATTACGATCGGAATCTATAGCTCGATTGATTACTGCGGCTAGTTCAAAGACACGGCTCAGAGCACGCGCGGTGTTAAAGTCATCGTCCATAGCGTGGATAAATTGCTCCTCATAAGGCTTGATGTAGAGCTCGTCTTTGGCACTCTCTTCGGATGAGGTTCTTGAATAGGCAAGAGCCAGCCTTTCTGCCCCCCTCTCCGCCGCCTCCAGCGTCTCTTCAGAATATGTAATGGGGCTGCGATAGTGAGAGCTCAGGACGAAGATGCGTAGGGCGTCGGCGCTATATCTCTCCAGCGCCTCCCTGATAGTTACCAGGTTGCCCAAGGACTTGCTCATCTTCTCTTCACCGAGCTGCAGCAGTCCGTTATGCAGCCAGTGTTTAACAAAGGGCTTTGTGCCGGTAAAACTCTCTGTCTGGGCTATCTCATTCTCATGGTGAGGAAAGATTAAGTCCTGCCCGCCACCGTGGATATCAGGGCTATCACCCAGATATTTTAAGGACATGGCACTGCACTCGATATGCCAGCCCGGTCTGCCCGGACCCCACGGGCTTTCCCAGGACGGCTCCCCCGGCTTTGATGCCTTCCACAGGACAAAGTCCATCGGGTATTCTTTCTCCTCACCGACCTCAATGCGGGCTCCAGCCATCATGGACTCCAGGTTGCGGTGAGCCAGCTTGCCGTAGTCGGGAACATTCCTCACTCGGAAATAGACGCTGCCCTGCACCGGATAGGCATACTTCTTATCCACCAGCCCCTGTATTACCTCAATAATCTTGGGAATCTCATCGGTAGCCCTGGGGTAAATATCAGCCTGACCGACATTCAGGGCATCCATATCTTCAAAATAGCTGTCGGTATATTTTCCTGCCAGCTCGGAGGCAGAAATTCCGAGCCGACCGGCCCGATCTATAATCTTATCGTCGATATCGGTAATGTTCTGTACATATTTTACCTTATAGCCCTTGAACTGGAGGTAACGCCGGATGACGTCAAAGACGATATAGCTCATGGCGTGACCGATATGGGCGTCATCGTAGGGTGTGACCCCGCAGACATACATCTTGACCTCATCGCCCCGGGGTGAAAACTCCTCTTTCTGTCCAGAGAGGGTATTAAATACTTTCATACTTTCATACTTTCATACTTTCATACTTTCATACTTTCATACTTTCATACTTTCATACTTGCTCCCTTCTATCATGGCTACGGCATGGGCAGCTATGCCCTCCCCCCGCCCAACGAATCCCAGACCATTTGAGGTACTGGCCTTCACGCTCACCTGACTGACGGCGATACCCAGCGCCTGGCTGAGCTTCTGTCGCATCCCATCAATAAAATCTCTTAACCTGAGCTGCTCAGCCACGATGGTAGCATCGGTATTAGCTACTCGCCAGCCATGTTCTGTCAGCTTGTCTCTCACCCTTTCGAGCAGAGTCAGGCTGGAAATATCCTTATACTGCGGCTCACCGGATGGGAAATGGACGCCGATATCTCCCAGAGCTGCCGCCCCGAGCAGGGCATCCATAACGGCGTGGGTCAGCACGTCGGCGTCGCTCCAGCCGCCGAGTCCCCTGTCAAAGGGTATATCCACTCCCCCCAGCACCAGCCGCCGCCCCGGCGTCAGGGGGTGGACATCAAAGCCTGTGCCTACTTTAATCTTGCTTGCCATATTTTTGCCACAAAGCCTCAGCCAGAATCAGGTCATCGGGGGTGGTCACCTTTATATTATCATAAGCGCCCATGTAGAGCTTAACCCTGTAGCCCAACCGTTCCACCAGCGCCGCGTCGTCGGTCGCTTCGCTATTTGCCTTTTGATAGGCTTCTGTTATTATATCGCAGCGAGACACCTGAGGCGTCTGCACTGCCCATAGATTTTGACGTGGGGGCGTCTGGCGGACTATTCTATCGTCTCCAGCGACCTTTATAGTATCCGTAACCGGGACGGCAGCCGCCGCCGCGCCGGTTTCTTGAGCCTCCTCCAGCCCGCGCTCAATCAATTCTATGGTTACCAGCGGACGGGCTCCATCATGTATCACCACCCAGTCACAATCTTTAAGCTGGCTTAGCCCAGCGGCAACCGAATCCTGGCGGCGCTCACCGCCAGCACATACTTCAGTCACCTTAGGACACCCCTCCCCAGCCACCAGTTGTCGGCACTGCTCCAGGTTCCGCTCACGTACGACAACCACTATCTGGTCAATGGCATTACATCTTTGAAAGGCAGCAATCACCCGGGTCAGAAGAGGCCTCCCGCCTAATGGAGCGAATGCCTTATCCACCCCACCCATCCGCTGACTTGAGCCAGCGGCTACGATTATTGCGCCGACTTTTTGCTGATTAGTCTTCATCAGCCTTGCTTCTCGCTTTACCCCTGACCAGCCCCACCCTTATCGCCTCCCTCAGGATGCTCACCTGGACGAGCTCAATATCTTTAGTGCTGACCTTAGCTCCCATCTTCGGCACCAGGCAGCGCTTGAAGCCCAACCGAGCTGCCTCAGCCACCCGCCGGTCTAGCTGGGAAACCGCTCTCAGTTCTCCACTCAGCCCCACCTCTCCCACCACCACCAGTTGCGGGTCAACCTCCACATCCCGGAAGCTGGAGGCGATGGACAGGGCGATGCCCAAGTCAACCGCCGGCTCATTGACTCTGATTCCGCCGGTGACGTTAGCGATAATATCCTGGTTGCCCAGCTTTAAGCCGACCCGCCTGGTCAGCACGGCGGTAATCAGCTGTAGCCGACCGAAGTCAACACCATTGGCGATGCGCCGTGGCAACCCAAAGCTGGTGGGATTGGTCAGGGCTTGAATCTCTACCAGCAGGGGTCGGCTGCCCTCAAGGGTGGGCACCACCGCTGAGCCTATGGCTTCACCCCACCGCTGTGACAGAAAGGCGCGGGATGGATTATCCACCTCCGCCAACCCCTCCTCCTTCATCTCAAAGACGCCCACTTCATTGGCGGAGCCGAAGCGGTTTTTCACACAGCGCAGCACCCTGTAAGCACTGAACTGCTCGCCCTCGAGGTAGAGCACCGCATCGACGATATGCTCCAGTACCCTGGGTCCCGCAATAGCTCCATCCTTGGTTACATGTCCGGCAATGAAAACGGGTACTGCATTGAGCTTCGCCCAGTGCATGAGCCGCAGGGTGCATTCTCGCACCTGGGTTACGCTTCCCGGCGCTGTATCCATCTCAGGGAGATAAACAGTCTGTATGGAATCAACAACCACCAGGCGGGGTTGCAACTGCTCAAGCTGGCTCAGGATAACATTGAGGTCGGTCTCAGCCAGGAGGTAGAGCTTTTCTCCCTTCACCCCCAGACGCTCTGCCCTGAGCTTAATCTGGGGTGATGTTTCCTCTCCTGAGCTATAAACCACATCGCCCCTGTCATGAGCTACCAGTGCTGCAGCCTGAAGCAGGAGGGTGGATTTGCCAATACCGGGGTCACCACCTATGAGTACTAAAGAGCCGGATACCAGTCCTCCACCCAGCACCCGGTCGAACTCGGAAAGAGACAGTGGAAAGCGGTCGGCTGCCTCAAGGGCAACCTGGGACAGCTCCTGGGCCGGGTTTTCCCGGGCAGCCACCCTGGACGGAGCAGTCACTGACCCCGCTGTCTCAACAAAGGTGTTCCACTGCTGGCAGTCGGGGCAGCGTCCCTGCCATTTCAGGCTCTCCTTGCCGCACTGCTGGCAGACAAAGATTGTCCTGCCTCCGGATTTGCCCGATTTGACCATAGGTTGACTTTACTCGTTTTTGAGAAGTAATGCAAGGGATGTAGATGAGACTCCGATAATACCGAGCAGGTTAGTTTAACCTATCATACCCAAGAACACGCCACCGGCGATAGCCGCCCCGATAGCCCCGGCGACATTGGGTCCCATAGCGTGCATTAGGAGGAAGTTTCTGGGATTTTCCTTTTGCCCCATTACCTGGACTACCCTGGCTGCCATAGGCACTGCGGAAACACCGGCGGCACCTATCATGGGATTAATCTTTTCCCTGGAGAAAATGTTCATGATTTTTGCCATTAGAACACCGGCGGCGGTGGCGGTAGCAAACGCCACTATACCCAAAACCAGAACCATTAATGTCTTGGGCAGCAGGAAGTTCTCGGCGGTCATGGTAGCCCCTATACTCAGAGTGAGAAATATGGTCAGGATATCTATGAATGTGGTTTGCGCCGTCTTGCTGAGTCTATCAACGACACCGCTGGCCAGGAACAGATTTCCGACCATGAACATGCCGATAAGTGGCGCCGACATGGGGACAAATAATATAACAATCACTGAGGCGATTACGGGGAATAATATCTTTTCCCGGTTTGATACCTCGCGAAGTTGCGGCTTCATGTATATCGCCCGCTCCTTCTTAGTGGTGAGCAATCTTATTATTGGCGGCTGAATAACCGGCACCAGTGCCATGTATGAATAGCAGGCTACCGCAGTCGCTCCTATTATATGAGGGGCAAGGATGGAGGTAACATAGATTGTGGTTGGTCCCTCAGCACCCCCGATTATTCCTATCGAGGCCGCTTCCTGTATGTTGAACATGCCAGTAGCTAAGGCGGCAAAGAAGGCGAAATAGACGCCGAATTGAGCGGCGGCGCCGAGCAGCAGGGTTTTTGGATTAGCCATCATCGGGCCAAAGTCGGTCAATGCCCCTAAACAGAGAAAGATGAGGGGAGGTATAATCTGCCACATGATACCGTACTGAAATATTCTTGAGAGCAGCCCTACAGGTGCTGTCGGTAATGGGGTCTGGGCAGTTGTTATCAGTACCGCTATTACTTCACCTGGCTCAACTTCCTGCCCCGGTGAAACCTTGATTTCCTGAATGCGCCCGAAGATTGGAGCCGATACTTTTCCCGAATCTAATTGTAAGATAATGTCGCCTTCTCCAACCCTGTTACCTTCATCTACCTCTATGCTGATTACCTTACCCGGCACCTCTGCGGGGCTTTTTATCTGCAGCTCATAATCCATCAAGCCGCCGAGGGGTAGATTAACCAACATGATGCCAAAGCCTATGGGCACTAATAAAAGAGGCTCCATCTTCCTGGCAATTCCCAAGTAGACGAGAACCCCTCCGATAACCAGCATCAAACCGTTGCCCCAGTAGAAATGCTGAAACCCTGTATCAAAAAAGCCCAATGCTATCCACCCGATTACTCGTATTCGATAACGGCTATTGTTTCGCCAGGCTTGACTACCTGATCAACGGTGACCCCAACCTGAGTAATGGTGCCATTTACTGGAGCCAGTATAGGATTTTCCATCTTCATTGATTCCAATAGACAGAGCGTGTCCCCCTCTTTAACCACATCCCCTGGTTTGATATTTACATCGATAATCTTACCGGTCAGAGGAACTTCTATAGTTTCTTGGGCCAATTTCTATTCTCCTTTTTCTTCATCACCGGTTTCGCTCCTAGCAGCGCTGATTTTATCGAGTACCAACCCGGTTAGCGATATAACTACGGCTAGAATACCCAAAAGGATGAAGACCATGCCAAAGCCAACACTGCCAACTAGGCCAGCAAAACCCCAATCTACTCCCATACCGCTATCCTGCCTTCAGAGTTTCTCTTATGCTATTGCTCAATTGATTGAGTTATTTCAGGTTAACAAAAAGGGCGGTCACTTCATCCGTATCAGTTTTCCGCCCGTTATATAATAAAAGCCAGTACGGCAATATTATATTAGGGTCTATCATCCCCTGCCACTGCACCTACGGCGGCTGTACGTACCACAACCTCTTCCCCTTTCAGGTCAACGACAACGGTATCCCCTTCCTGGAATTTGCCGCAAAGTAAATCCTCCGAAAGTTTATCTTCAACCATGTCTTGAATTACCCGGCGCAGTGGACGAGCCCCGTAGGCTTCATCGTAGCCCTTTTCACCCAGAAAATCTTTAGCCGCCTCAGTTACCTCCAGCTTTATCCCCTTCTCATCTAACTGCTGAGTTACTGTGACCAGCATCAGGTCAACTATTTTGCGGATGTGCTCCTTGGCCAGAGGATGAAATACAACCACCCCATCAACCCGATTGAGAAACTCGGGGCGGAAGGTCTTCTTGAGTTCCCCCAGCAGCTTCTCCTTCATCCGTTCATAGGATTCCTTCTCGGCTTTAGCCTCATCTGGAACAGTAAAGCCGAGGGTGCTGCCTTTCCTGATTAGTTCAGCCCCGATATTGCTGGTCATAACGATGATACTGTTGCGGAAGTCAACCCGTCGACCCTTGGCATCAGTCAGGTGACCATCATCAAATATCTGAAGCAATATATTGAACACGTCAGGGTGAGCCTTTTCAATTTCATCAAGGAGTATGGCGCAATATGACTTACGCCTCACTGCCTCGGTCAACTGTCCGCCTTCGTCATAACCAACGTATCCTGGCGGGGCACCGACCAATCTGGCTACAGAGTGCCTCTCCATAAACTCAGACATATCAAGTCTTATCAGGGTATCTTCACTGCCAAACATAAATTCAGACAGGGCTCTGACCAGCTCCGTCTTTCCTACACCGGTAGGACCGAGGAAGATGAAATTGCCTATAGGATGTCGCGGGTCCTTGAGCCCGGCCCGAGCCCGCCTTACCGCTTTAGCAATAGCATTAATTGCCTCATCTTGACCGATAATGCGGCTATGTATCGCCTCCTCCATATGGAGTAGCCGGCTGGCCTCATCACTGGCTAATTGCACCACTGGAATCCCGGTCCACATACCAACTACTTCGGCAATATCTTCTGCCGTTACTATTATCTTTTCTTGCTCCTGCTCAGCTTGCCACTCCTCTTCTATCTTCTTTATTTCCTCTTCAATCTGGAGTTCTTGCTCGCGCTGTTCAGCAGCCTGGTCATACTCCTGTGTTGCCAAGGCAGTATCCTTGTCCTTACGGTAACTATCTCTGAGCTGCTTCGCTTCCTTAAGGGTAACTGGCATAGTCCGGCGTTTAATTCTGACCCTGGATGCCGCCTCATCGACCACGTCAATAGCTTTGTCGGGCAGAAAGCGGTCAGGTATATATCTGGCGGCTAGTGTTGCCGCTGAATTTAGTGCCTCTTCGCTTATGGCTAGCTTGTGGTGCTCCTCATAGCGCTCCTTAACGCCTTTTAAAATCTCCAGCGTTTCTTCTATAGAAGGCTCAGCAACTAGAACAGGCTGGAAGCGGCGTTCCAGAGCTGCATCCCGTTCCACGTACTTGCGATAATCATCAAGGGTGGTAGCGCCGATGCACTGCAGTTCGCCTCGTGCCAGCGATGGTTTAAGGATGTTAGCCGCATCAACCGCTCCTTCAGCCGCCCCGGCACCGACCATAGTGTGAAACTCATCAACAAAGAGGATGCAGTTTCCCGCCGTTTTTATCTCCTCAATAATCTTTTTTAACCGTTCCTCAAACTCACCTCGATACTTTGTCCCGGCTACTAGCGAGCCCATATCCAGTGCCATCAGTCGCCTGCCCTCTAATGTCTCAGGCACATCGCCGGTGACAATACGGTGCGCTAAGCCCTCGACGATTGCTGTTTTTCCAACCCCTGGCTCACCAATAAGGGCCGGGTTGTTTTTCGTACGGCGGCTGAGAATTTGAGTTACCCGCTCAATCTCATTGCTTCGCCCGATAACCGGGTCAAGTTTCCCGGCCCGGGCAGCCGCCGTCAGGTCAATTCCTATCTGGTCAAGAGCCGGGGTACGAGTTGAAGAGCGAGTGAGCTTTGACCTGGATACACCTTGACTGAGAAAACGAATTGCTTCAGCGCGCGCACGCTCGAGGGTAACACCAAAGGTATCTAACACCCCGGCAGCCACTCCCGCTCCCTCACGCAGCAATCCTAATAGAAGATGCTCGGTACCAATGTAAGTATGGCCGAGCTGACGAGCCTCATCTATAGCTAGTTCAATGACCCTTTTGGCTCTGGGGGTAAGACCGACTTCACCACTGCTTGGCTTCTCACCACGCCCCATGGTCAATTCCACCGATGAGCGTAGCTTACTCAAGCTCACACCTAGATTGGTCATAACCTTAGCGGCTACACCTTCATCCTCCCGTACCAAACCAAGCAAGATATGCTCTGTCCCAATATAGCTGTGGTTAAAGCGCTCTGCTTCTTCCTGGGCCAAGGTCAGTACTCTGCGGGATCGCTCTGAAAATTTCTCGAATCGGCCAGCCATTTCTCCCTCTCGTAACTGCCGCTGGATTATTATCGCTAGTTTCCATTATAGGGCAACCACGCTTATAGGTCAAAGCCTTCTGGCAGTGGCATATTTTCCACAGGGAGTTGCCCCCTCAGTATCGTCTGCGCTGGGGCGTTTCACTTCCGTGTTCGGGATGGGAACGGGTGGTTCCACCCCGCTCTAACCACCAGAAGGCGTTTGGCTAACTCTGCCTTTTTGTATCAGGTGCGGTTAGCCTTTTTGGCATCCGCCGGATATCTTCTTCATTTTACCATCATTGTCAAGGTATATGCAATATCACTGATTGCCCTGACTTACCTTCACCAAGCAAGGGGGCAGGGAGAAGGTAAGAATGCAAAGCAATTCTATTTTAGCATAAGCGGTGTGAAAAATAAAAGGGGGTTTTTAGCACCTTATCCCCTTCCCTTCACCAAATCCCCAAGGGAAGGGAGTCAGGTCGAAGACTCTTCGAGGGGATAGGTCACCAAAAAACAAGAACCCCGTAAAACAAAAAATCTACGGCAGATATAACCACCGTAGATTTCTCTTTTAACTAATGTCAATTCTGAAGCAGGCCAAGCCCTCGACCATTAGTACGGCTAAGCTGAACATGTTACCATGCTTACACCTGCCGCCTATCAAACAAGTA
>CAYFFA010000020.1:0-13177 GCA_964342375.1 uncultured Dehalococcoidales bacterium
TAACAAGGTAGCCGTAGCGGAAGCTGCGGCTGGATCACCTCCTTTCTAGGGAGATAACCCGTCCCTCACTCTGTGAAGGATCAGGCTCCTAGGTTGGTCGCTGACCTAATAAGTCAGTGTAATCCCTTCCTTCCGCTATCCAGCGGTTAAGGTTCTTTTATTCCCCTTTTTATTTTAGGGATTTTGCCCTCTTATTTTATCACCTAATTCAGCCATAGCTTTTTAATGACCAATCTGTAAGGCTCTCATATGTCTAAGTATTGCTGTTATATCTTTTGTTAAGGCAATAATTGCTACCAACAACAAATAAAAAGGGATTATTAGAATTGGGGGGTTCAAATATATAGGAATGATGGACATGCCCCCAGCAATAGCAAATACTAATGCTAATATGACTATTATTACCCAGGTTATAATAAGTGGTGAAAATGTAGGTATTACTCGACTTGCTTTCTCTACCAATCCGAGTTGAATTAGTGTTTGGCTTAATTCATTGCTGCGCACACTGGAATCGAATAAATGTTTTTCAAACGAGTCATAAGTGCTCAAGTCAATGAAAAATATTGTTATCACTGGAAGCACTAGTGGTATAGGGTTTGGTCTAGCAGATTCCTTTCTATCGCTTGGTTGCTCAGTCACAATCAGCGGACGTTCTCAAGTAAATCTAGATAAAGCTCATAGTCTGCTAGCTACTAAATATGAACGCGATCGTTTATTAGCTTATCCTTGTGATGTAACTTATTATGATCAGGTTCAAACTCTATGGGACGTCGTAAAAGCTCGCTTTGGAAATATCGATATATGGATCAACAATGCTGGTATTGGTCATCCCGAAACCAAGATCTGGACTTTCACGCCTGACCAAATTAAAGAAATAATTAATACAAACATAACAGGTGCAATATACGGTTCAGTAGTAGCGCTGAAGGGTATGCTGGAACAGGGATTTGGTGGTACCTACAATATGGAAGGTTTGGGTAGCAGCGGTCCGATAATCAGGGGTCTAGCACTATATGGAACAAGTAAGTCAGCATTATCGTATCTTACCAAATCCATGGCAAAGGAAACTCAAGGCACACCAATACTGATTGGAGGACTTAGACCCGGTATGGTAGCCACTAAACTCATTACTGGGCAGTATGAAGGGCATCCTGAAGAATGGGAGCGCTCTAAGCGAATTTTCAACATCTTATCCGATCGCGTAGAAACAGTGACCCCTTGGTTAGCGCAGAAAGTGTTGAGTAACAACAAGAATGGCGTGAATATCGTATGGCTTACTAGGTTTAAGATTTTAAAACGTTTTTTAATAGCACCGTTCTATACACGTAAAATCTTTGATTAACCTATATATTTTTTATTATGGTTGAACATATATCCTGTGTTTACTGCGTGAGCTTAGTCCGTTGACAAATAAGATTTCCTTTGATTATCATTAAATCAACGATGAAAAGAATAACTGCACTAATAGTAGCTTTTTATTTCTTATCAATTCTAGTGGGTTGTGCTGAAACAGTCTCTACTACTAAACAAGAACCAGAGTCATCAGGAACGGAAACACCCGTTGAAACATCGCTTGCGCAGACAACTACACCAGAATCCAACTCTAATCCCACCACCAATATTGAGTCCGTAGAACCTATACTTTTAGAGGAATTGAGCAGGAACTGTCAACCTACTGAGAGAGCGTTTAATCATCTCCGCAGGAATAATTTTGAAAATACTGGATTATCAATCGGGCAAAGAGCAGTAAACTTTGCCCTTGAAGATACTCAGGGTGCTGAGTATCAACTTTCGCGGTTACTGGTGGAAACGCCGGTGGTGATGATCTTCGGCTCGTTTACCTGTCCGCCATTCGGGCAGCGGATCATTGCCACTGAAGAAATGCAGACTTACTATGACGGTAGAGTGAGGTTCATTATCATCTATATCATTGAGGCCCATCCGATAGGATCAGCTTGTCCCTATACCGGCGAGGAATGGACGACTTCAGCAAGCCGCGATAAGGAGGGTAATCCGCTAACTCAGCCGTCAACTTACCAGGAACGAGTTGCTCAATCTACACAAATGGTTCGAGAACTTGGCATTACAATTCCTGTGTTAATTGACGAAATGGATAACCCGGTTTGGTGTACCTATGGACCAGCTCCAAATATTGCATATCTCATAGACACTGATGGAAAGATCGTGGCCAAACAAGGTTGGTATAAGCCTGAATTAATGAAGACGGCTATCGAGGAATACCTTGACGGTCAATAGAATAAGCATAATTACTAAGAAAAAATTATTGAACACATAATCTATATTTTATTATGGTTGAACATACATCCAGATGTTCGTTCAATGGTAGCTGAATGGAAGCTAGATAACATCATAAGGAGAGCAGAAATGCTCCCTCTTTTTTTTTATTAGCGGACTGCATTAAATCTTAACGAATATTTTGTTGACTTCAGTCATGATTTGTTTAATTACTGCATTGTGAATAGTCCGATGACTCGTTATAATTATCTACGTTTACGGTGCTTATAAAATGAAGGAACTTATATACAAGTTCGTAGAAAATGACTGGGAGTTAGCCGGAATCAGCTCGATAAAACGCCATGTATTCGTAGAGGAGCAGGAGATCGCGGAGGAACTGGTTTTCAATGGCGACGGGAGCGATGTTGGAATGAATGTGATGGTAATGGATGGAAAGACGGTGATAGGCACAGCTAGAGTAGTATTCCCGGCCGGAGATACAGCGAAAATAGAGAGGATGGCAATACTCAAGCGTTTTAGGAATGAAGGGGTAGGTAAAGGCATAATTTCCTTTTTGAATAATCAACTCCAACACCGGCAGGTAAAACACGTGATTCTGCATGCCCAGCATAGCACGATTGGCTTTTACAAATCATGCGGTTTCTATGAGTCGGGTCCATATTTTTATGAAGCGGGTATAAAGCATATCAAGATGGAGTTAAGATACTAGGAATTTCTGACATTGCTCATGTTAAGATATGACGGTATTGATGCGCATGAATGCATCCGTTATTCAAACAAAATAATCAAATATTGACGGTTTCCATAATTACAGATAAAATACAGAGTAGTGTGTTCATGTCATATCCGACCGCACAGCTCGTTGGGTTACCGCCCACCAGCTCCTGAGACTAGAATACTGGTAACTCTAACTTAAGATGTGGTGTCCCTTTTTGGGGCATGGCATTCTCAACCCGGGTAGTCGCCTAGAATGTTACCACTTCCTCCACAGTGATTTTAACCACGTGCTGAACCTCAAACCCCTTCGCTCCGAATTCAGCCGACACAGCATCAAACAGCTCGCCACTATCCAGAATCTCTGCCTTCCCCCAGATTCGGCAGCCCTTGCGCGGCTGGTTGCTAAAGACCATTGCCGAAATCTGCGGGTTTTCCCTCAGGTTGGCTATAGTGCGCGGCGAGCGTATGTCAGCAAAGGCAACATGCTCGTCATCTACGACACGGAATGACCCCTTTGCCGAGAGGCTCGGCCTACCATCCTTGCTGGCAGTAGCTACCAGTCCCGGATAAAGCTCCCCGATTAGTTGTTTGGCTTCCTCGCTCAGTTTTGCCATATCAAACCTCCCCTCTATTCTATAAACTAAAATTGTAAGACCTGTCGCTCAAAAAGGCAAGACTGCTTTAACGGCTATAGCGGAAATGGGGTTAGTGGTATAATTGGAGTTATGAAAAGAGCCATGATGGATATTCTCGCCTGCCCGGTGTGTAAGGGAAAGCTGAAGCTCAATGTGGAAGTGGCAAACACGGAAGAGATAGTCGCCGGCTCCCTGTACTGCCCAAAGTGCGAAGAGCACTACCCTATTGTAGACAGCATCCCCGGCCTGGTACCGCCAGAACTGCGCCTTTAGTCCGGACTATAGGCTACACCGCTCTGGGGAGATTCCCACACCTCCACGCCGGAAAGAGAAACCGGAGCTCCAGCCAGCCTGGGTTTTAGCTCATCATAGACGGTGGAAGCAATGTTCTCCGAGGACGGGTTTATCTTATCAAACGGCGGCACATCATTGAGGCAGGTATGGTCGAACCCGGATAAAATATCCCTTAAGTTCCGCTTTAACTCCGTGAAATCATAGGCAATACCTATATCATCGACCGCAGAAGCTTTGAGCTTCGCCACCACCAGGAAACGATGCCCGTGCAACGCCTCGCACTTGCCCTGATAACCCCTCAAGAAATGAGCGGCATCAAAATCCTGTTCTACGGATATCTGATACATCCTTCACCTCAAACATTCTCCCACTCGAACACACCCTGCACCTCAGTTACTTCTCTCTTTAGCTCTCTAACGGTTTTACCATTCACCGGATGCACCAGACCAGGAGCAATCTCCGCCAAGGGAACAAGAACAAAGGCCCTTTCCGCCAGCCTGGGATGAGGAATAACCAGCCCGGGGGTTTCAACAACCTGGTCACCATAAAAGAGCAAGTCTATATCGATAGGGCGAGGAG
This sequence comes from uncultured Dehalococcoidales bacterium, assembly GCA_964342375.1. GTDB lineage: Bacteria > Chloroflexota > Dehalococcoidia > Dehalococcoidales > CAYFFA01 > CAYFFA01. The sequence goes on from CAYFFA010000020.1 coordinate 4,482, forward strand.
CCCCAGATTTGCTCACTCTGCCCAACTTGGCCTCGATACCCTTAGCCACCATCAGAAGCTCTATCGGAGGCAGACTGGTATAAGCCCGACACACCAGATTAAGAAAACGTGGCTGCTTGACGTCGCCTATCGGCTCAGTGTCATACACCGATGAAACCCTTTCCACCCGCAATCTTTGCGATAGAAAACCTAACGCCCTGTCCAGATTTTCCTGGCGGTCTCCCATATTTGAGCCCAGACTAAGATACGCTGTTACTGTTTCAGAGTTCACCAGCCCTCCTCGAATAACCACCCCGTCCACCCTATAAATTCGCCCACTGTGAAACCTAATCTCTATTCTAACATCCTTCCACAACTTATTAAATATTATTCCTGAAAAAGAGGAGACACAGGTCCTGAATGCAGCCTTGCCTGCGTGATAGGCAACGTGATATGATTTATCTGCATTTATGTTCAAATTGCATGGTGCAGGATGGGATTGAGTGCGAGATTATATGGGCAAGACATTAGCTGAAAAGATACTGAGCCAGAAGTCCGGGGGTGATGCCCGGTCAGGGAATATTGTCATTGCCGAGGTAGACCTGGTTTTTGTCCAGGACACCACCGGGCCACTAACCATAAGGCAATTTCAGACAAGCGATTTTGCACGCCTGGCTGACCCGCAAAAAACTGCGCTATTTATTGACCATGCTGCCCCCAGCCCCAGCAAGGAACTTGCTGCCGACCACCTGCTCCTGCGCAGCTTTGCCCGGCAAACCGGCTGCCACATCTTTGACACCGGTGAAGGCGTTTGCCACCAGATTGTGGCTGAATCATTAGCTAAGCCGGGTGACGTAATCGTTGGCGCTGATTCTCATACAGTAACCGCCGGCGGACTGGGTGCCTTTGCTACCGGAATGGGTTCCTCGGATATAGCAATCGCCTGCGGGCTGGGTAAGACCTGGCTCCGGATCCCGGAAAGTATCAAGATAACGGTCTCAGGCGAATTCCCGAAGGGCGTCTACGCTAAAGACCTTATTCTTCGCCTTATCGGACAGATTGGAGCCGATGGCGCCACCTATAAAGCCCTGGAGTTCGATGGCGAGGCTGTGGATTCAATGTCTGTTTCAGGTCGCCTTACCATAGCCAACATGGCAGTGGAGGCCGGAGCTAAGGTAGGACTTTTTGCCTCTGACAAGACCACCCGGGACTACCTGGTCTCACAGGGACGGGGTGATGACTACCAGCCTGTATTTCCTGACGCCGATGCTGCCTATGAACAGACCATCAATATGGATGTGGCTGAACTTGAACCCACGGTAGCCAGGCCCCATACCGTGGATAATACGGCCCTGGTCAAGGAGCTCAAGGGAACCGCAATCCAGCAGGTATTCATCGGCACCTGCACCAACGGACGCCTGGACGATATAGCCATAGCGGCCGATATTATGAAGGGGAAGAAACGACATCCTGAAACCAGACTAATAATAGCTCCAGCCTCACGGCAGGTTCTGCTATCAGCTATCGAGGCAGGCTATATCCAGACCCTGATAGAAGCCGGGGCGGTTATCCTGCCACCCGGCTGCGGGGCCTGTCTTGGTCTCCACCAGGGAGTGCTGGGAGACGGAGAATCCTGCCTGTCCACGGCTAATCGAAACTTCAAGGGGCGAATGGGTAATCCCAATGCCTTCATCTACCTGGGAAGCCCGGCCACGGCGGCGGCAACGGCTATCACCGGCGAAATCACCGACCCCAGAGAGGTGCTGTAAATGCTCAGAGGAAAAGCTTTCAAATTTAGCGATAGTATCTCAACAGACCACATCGTGCCCGGGCGCCTGGCTCACCTGAGAAGCAACCTGCCCGAACTGGCAAAACACGTTTTGGAGGATGCCGCCCCCGCTTTTGCCTCCCAGGTAAAGGCAGGCGATTTCATTGCGGCCGGCAGTAACTTCGGCCTCGGCTCCAGCCGGGAGCACGCCCCCCTGGTCATTAAAATGGCAGGGGTGAGCGCTATCCTGGCCAAGTCCGTAGCGCGAATATTCTTCAGAAACGCCATCAACCTGGGGCTCCCGGTATTAATATGCGATACCGATAAAATCGACGATGGAGATGAGCTAGAGGTAGATCTGGCAGCAGGCACAGTCACGGATACAACTAACGGCAACCAGCTAACCTTTGGCGAAATTCCACCGGTCATGCTCCGCATCCTTGATGAAGGCGGGCTAATCCCCTACATTCAGAAGCATGGCGATTTCAAACTATAATATATAAAGGAATCAGACCGATGGCTTATAATATTACCCTTATCTCCGGAGATGGAATCGGCCCCGAGGTCACCGAAGCAACCAAAAGGGTTCTGGAAGCGACCGGAGTCTCCTTTCACTGGGAGCTAGCCTATGCCGGCAGCGATGCCATAGAGAGGTCTGGCACACCCCTTCCCGACCCGGTGCTTGAATCTATCAGGAAAAATAAAGTTGCCCTTAAGGGGCCGGTCACCACACCCATAGGCTCAGGTTTCAGAAGTGTAAATGTGGCTCTGCGCAAGGAGTTAGCCCTTTATGCCTGTCTCCGCCCCTGTAAAATCTATCTCGGGGCTCCAACCCAATTCAAAGACGTGGATATTGTCGTGGTGAGAGAAAACACCGAAGACCTCTACAGCGGTATTGAGTTCGAGAGGGGAACCTCCGAGGCAGACAAGCTCATAAAGCTGCTTGCCGAAAAGGGAGCAGTTGTTACTGAGGATTCCGGCTTCAGTCTGAAAGTGATTTCCGAGGCTGGCAGTCGGCGGATTGTCAAATTCGCCTTTGACTATGCCCGGGCTTATAACAGAAAACGGGTAACCGCGGTACACAAAGCCAATATTTTGAAATTCTCCGACGGGCTATTTTTAGCTGTGGCCAGAGAGGTCGCCCGTGAGTATCCCGATATTGAATTTGGCGATATAATCGTGGACAACCTGTGCATGCAATTGGCACGGAGGCCACAGCAATTTGATGTACTGGTTCTGCCCAATCTTTACGGCGATATCGTCTCCGATTTATGCGCCGGTCTGGTGGGTGGATTGGGCTTAGCGCCGGGCGCTAATATAGGTGTTGAAACCGCTGTCTTCGAGCCGACACATGGCAGCGCCCCTAAATATACAGGGCAGAATAAGACCAACCCCATGGCGATGATGCTCTCCGGGGTGCTGATGCTCCGCCACCTTGATGAGACAAAAGCCGCCGATAGACTGGAAAAAGCCATAGCCGAAGTTATCGCTAAGGGTGAGAATGTTACCTTTGACATGAAACCCGGCAGCGCTCAAATAGTCGGCACCTCACAGGTAGCCGATGCCGTAATCGAAAAACTGGAGGCGAGCAATAAAAATTAGCATTATCGGCGCCGGGAATGTTGGCGCATCCTGTGCCCAGCGAATTGCGGAGAAGGACTGCGCTGATATAGTCCTGGTGGACATCGTTGATGGTCTGCCTCAGGGCAAAGCGCTGGATATCTCTGAATCGGCGCCCATCCTCGACTTCAACTCCCGCATCGTCGGAACAAATAGCTATGAAGAAACAGCCAATTCAGACGTGGTGATTATTACCTCAGGCTCGGCCAGGAAACCGGGCATGACCCGCGATGAGCTGCTGCGAATCAACGCGAACATCATCACCGAGGCCACCCGCGATATAGCCAGCCACTCCCCCGACTGCATTATCATCGTGGTTACCAATCCGATAGAGGCTATGACCCACCTTGCCCTCCACATCAGCCGCTTTCCCCGAAACCGGGTGCTCGGCTTATCCGGCGTTCTTGATGGCGCTCGACTGAGCAGCTTCATCGCCGCCGAGCTAAAGGCACCGGTGGGAGACATATCCACCTGCGTTCTGGGGCAACACGGCGAAAATATGGTCATCATCCCCAGACTGACCACAGTCAAGGGCACACCGATAACCGAGCTTCTGCCCAAAGAGGCTATTGATAGACTGGTACATCGCACCATATGTGGCGGGGCAGAAATTTTGAAACTACTCAAAACCGGCAGCGCCTTTTACGCTCCATCAGCCGCCGTTGCCCGGATGGTAGATGCCATAATTCTGGACAAAAAAGAAGTCTTACCCTGCGCAATCTACCTGGACGGAGAATACGTGATTGAGGACACGGTCATCACCGTGCCCGCGAAGCTGAGCAGGAACGGCATCAAGCAGATAATAGAGCTGGAGCTAACTGATGAGGAGAAGGCGCAGTTAGTAAAATCAGCCGGGGCGGTACAGGAGTTGGTTAAGGCTATGAAGCTAGGCTAAGCCTCTATTGGAACCCAAAATGAGAGAAATCGAAACAATCTCAATCACTCAAGCTGTAGCCGAACTCTGCCAGCAGGCAAACTCCGTGCTGGGCGAGGATGTATTAACCGCCCTCCAGCAAGCACAACAGACCGAAGAATCCCTGCTGGGAAGGGAAACCCTAAGCCAGATTATAGAAAACGCTCAAATTGCCACACAGGAACATCTGCCACTATGCCAAGACTGCGGCACAGCGGTGATTTTCCTTGAAATAGGCCAGGATGTCCACATCACCGGCGGTGACCTGCACACCGCAGTAGAGGAAGGGGTGCGCCGGGGCTACTCACAAGGCTATCTGCGCAAATCCATAGTCAATCAGCCCCTCTCATCCCGAACCAATACCGGAGACAATACTCCACCGGTTATTCATACTGAGATAGTCCCCGGTGACAGGCTCAAGGTTGTGGTTATGCCCAAGGGAGGCGGTGCCGAGAACATGAGCCGCCTGGCTATGCTCAAACCCGGCGAGGGCCGGCAGGGCATAATCGACTTCGCAATCAAGACCGTCGATGAGGCAGGCGGCAACCCCTGCCCACCGATAATCGTTGGCGTGGGCATCGGCGCCACCGCCGAAAAGGCGATGTTTCTGGCCAAGAAGGCTCTGCTCCGTCCGGTAGCCACACCAAGCCCTGATCCTGAGATTGCCGAACTTGAGAAGGAGCTTTTGAGCCGAATCAACGACCTAGGCATCGGCCCGCTGGGTTTGGGCGGGAGAACTACTGCCCTGGCAGTGCATGCCGAGATCGTGCCCACCCACATTGCCAGCCTGCCGGCAGCCATCAATATCCAGTGCCACAGCGCCCGCCACCAGGAGACCGTAATATAAGGAGAATCAAAGGGGAAACTTGAAGGAGGTTCGCCCCTTCAAAAGTTCTCTCCCCCTCTCCTTCAACAGTGGTGTACGAAAGGTAAAACCTTTGTGCACACTTTCGCTCTTGGCTGGCTATAGTGCTGGGTCTAACTTGCCACCTGAGCCTGATGAGAGAGGCTTCCGCATAACGTTTATTTGCTGAAAAGCTTCCAGACAACGGGAATAGCTATAACACAGGCAATTACCATGAAAATCCACCAAAACCAAGTATCTATCCAAGTTGCCAATAGTACGCCTATGCTTATTCCTCCGATGACTTTAGCTGTTATATATAGTGATGCGTACGAATTCGGTAATTCTTTTAACTTTTCTAGCTTGTCACAACAACAACACTTCATGCTTTCCTCTTAAACTCTGATGTTATTTGCATAGATTATAGCACACATATTTTATCATATTTTATCTTAATCCTTATTCCCTTTTCAATGCCTATTAACTATGGTATGGTTTATGGCATGCAAAATTACAATGTCAGGATAAATGAAGCGCTCCGTTGGAGTAACTACCGCAAGAAATGAAGGTAGGCAGATATCAGAAGAGGAGCGGTTTCATAGATCGTCAGCCGTCAGTTCGAATCTGACCGCCAGCTCCGGTTCGAGTAGAGAGGACAAAGTCAACCTTGCTCAAATAGATGGTCGTGAAAAACACAATTGTGCGTTGGTTGTTAGAGTTATCCAGCTCCGCCCAAGGGGACGAAACGCGGAGTCAGCTAATGATTCTTCAAACCTATCTGCTCTATCAGCAAATTCACTATTCTAGCAACATCGTCATAATCAAATTCAGGCATGCCCAGCGGAGACAAGCGAGCTGAAATCGTAGCCAATATCTCCCCTTGACAGCAAAGCTGTCCCCGATCTTTTTCGTCATCCAGTACCAGGATTTTGGCAGTATTGCCATTCTTGTAGCCTTCCGTAAGCACCATGTCTGCTTTTCCTCGAAGAAGTGCTTCAATTTGGCTTAAAGTAAGCTCCGCATCCACACGTTCAATAAAAGCCACCTTATCTGGTGAAGAGGCAACGACTATGTCACTCCCAGCTTGAGACAACCGCCAGGTGTCTTTTCCCGATTGATCAATATCGAAGCCATGGGGGCTATGTTTAATTACAACCACACGGTACCCTTTTAATTTGAGTTCTCCCACCACCTTCTCCAAGAGCGTGGTCTTGCCAGAGTTGGAATTACCAACGAAAGATATTATCGGAGTTATTACTTCGTTTTCCGCCTGAATAGCTGTACGGACTTGATGCGCTGTCATCCGTTTCATATTTTGGTCCTGTCTTGTTTTCAAGTTCGTCTCCTCCCGACTGTTCTCCATCACCTCACTACTCACCTTAGTCCACCAGGTTCTGTCTGAAATCTATCGGCCCAGGACTCTCCTTCGCCTTTCGGTGATACTTCATTCTTCCCAGCGAGCGGAACCAAGCTCTTGAAATGTCTGGCCTCAATATATGATACAGGATGATGCCAGCACCGAAGCCGAAGGCCAGGTTACCAAGAGCAATGGTGGTAACAGCGACTGTTCCAGCTACTACTAGCTGTCTTTTGGCCGTGAGGTCACGAATTAAAAGAGTATGGTAGATGCCAACTATGGCTAGTAAAACCCCCAGTACTGAAAGTGGCATAATAGAGAGAAAGGACACCGCGCCGCTGCCAAAGAAAAGCCCGGTTGCCAGAATTAAACCGCCGACCATCAGATTAGCCCCTCCTGTCCTGGCCCCCAGTTTGTAGTGAGCAGTAAGGCCACCCGAGCCATGACACATCGGCATGGCGCCAAATAACCCTGCAATGATATTAGCCAATCCCATTGATGTGGTAAGTGCTCTCGGTCTCACCCGGTACGCCTCATCATGGAAGTAAGTCCTTGCCGTATCACAGGTACCAACCACAGCGTTACCTAGAGTTAGCGGCAGTTGTGCAATGACCAGAACCGTCAGGGCCAGCCAGAAATCAGCAGTACTCGGTAGCGCTATGCCGGGAAGGGTAGAGGTCAATTTGTCCACTCCTGGGGCATATCCAAATATGACCCCGATTATCAGCCCAAAGATGAGCAGAGCTAACGATGGAGGAAAGCGTTGACTGTTTTTGAAGAAGACGAATTTGAAAAGAATGAATATCAACGATGCCGAGATGGCAAAGAATGTCCCGAGAGGAAACTGGTTCATCCCTAGGGAACGAGAAGCTCCGTTAATAAATGTCTGTTCATTGATAGCAAACTCGATTCCTTTTCTGAACAGTATCAGTCCAATGCTAAGCTGGATGCCCCTGACTACCGCCTGGGGAAATAATTTAACCACGGCAGCGCTGAGGTTGGTCAGAGAAAAGAGTAGCAAGATGGCACCCATGAGTAAACCAGCAGCCCCTATAACACTGGCGGAAAGACCCAGAGAGATGGCGATGGCAGCAACCGCTTTCAATGGTTGCACTGGCATCGGCAGACGGAAATATATGCCAGACACGATATAGAACACCCCCACACCCACCAGAACCGATGTCGCGTTTAGCCCATTGACCAGAACCAGTGCCACAACAAGTGGCACCAGTGTGCCCAAGTCGCCCAGAGCGCCACCCAATTCCTGAAGGCTGAATCTAAAAGAATTGTTTCGCATCGTATATTCCTAAATCGCTAGAGATGCTTTTCTCGGGACACTTTTACCCAGAGAACGCAAGTGCCATTGACCCGAGGCTCAGGACAGGCCTGAAGACCTAACTGGCCGGCCCAAGCCCGAAAAGCCTGACGGCAGTAACGACATACATGCCCTTTACCGAGACCCATATTTCTAGCCATTCCCCACTGATCCCGACCCCAGCCACCAAGACAACCCTGGGTGAAGATTAGCTCTGCCTCCTCGCCACTCGACTTACCTGGCTCAAGAGCAACTTCGGGGTACAGCGTTCTAAAGGCTTCTATTTCTCTGGCTAAATATTCGGAAACCGCGGGGTCGGGCTTGCCCATCCATTTAGCTGCTCCGGTTGACCACAGATGATTAGCATAATCCTCAGGGGTAAACCCGCTTTTTCTGGCAAAGGCTATACCAGCCAACTCAAACTTCAGGCGCCCTCGAGCAGTACGATGCCACTGTCTTGTGGTATTATCTTGCGTCATCCCGAATTTTCCTTCAGTACAACGAGGTAAGGGTCTATACAGGAAGCACTAGAATTTTCCCGACTTCTAAGTCTTTTCTGTTGTGTCCGCATCTTCAGCAACGGATCCATTTCTCGGCCGAGAGTACAACCAATAACCGACTGCCATGAACAGGCCGCCTGAAAGCAGATTACCGAGCGTTACCCAGAATAAATTATAGCCCATACCCAAGAGACTCACGGATTCGGGATGTTTGCCGAGAAGGGAAATGGAAAACAGTGTCATATTGGCAACGGAATGTTCAAACCCGCTGGCGATAAAGGCATACAGGCACCAAAAGATAACAATGGCTTTGGCTACGTCGTTTTGTGTCCGTGCCGACATCCACAAGGCAAGGCAAACTAGCCAGTTGCAAAGTATGGCTCGCGCCACAAGTTCAATA
>CAYFFA010000021.1:0-12933 GCA_964342375.1 uncultured Dehalococcoidales bacterium
CGGGGATGTGGAAATTCTCTTTTTTCTGTCTGGTAGCAATGGAGCGCTTCAATTTTAGCTTTTAGATATTTTTCAATGTCTACGTACATGTTAGGCAGGAAAGCAAAGTCGCCGAAGGGTGGAGATTGTTCCGTTGACGACGGAACCTCGTAGCACAATATTCTTTTAACATGAGAAGTTACTGACGGTCGCAGCGCCACCATTGCTGTATGAAACACGGCTTTATGGTCCTGATGATTATCCCCACGGTGGTTTATGTAAACGACCTCTGGCTTAATCTTATCTGCGTATGCTTCCAACGGGATTAATACCTCCTGAACACAGGCATCCAACCGCTCATCAGGCAGATCGAAGAATTCCGCTTCTTTGTACCCCAATACCTCCTTAGCTTTTAAGGCGCACTGGATTTCAAACGTGTTCTTTTCCGCATCAAACTTGCGTTCGTATATACGGTGAGCCACAAAGCAGACATATACATCGTCACCTTCCGAGACATGCCTGGCAATAGTGCCGCCCATACCCAGCACTTCATCATCCATATGTGGAGCAACAACCAGAACCCTCATTTCTATATACTCCTTAAAGATGTAATTATAGCAATTATCAGACGGTTTTTCACATTTGTGACCTCAGAATTTCATCAAGCCGAGCCCACCGTGAATCGCTCTCTTCCAGCTCTTTTTTATACCACTGGATATACCTTCTTACCCCTTCTTCGAGGCTCACCTTTGGCTCCCAGCCTAATTCCTTTCTGGCCAGCTCGCTTGAGATTTCTTTGCCGGGGAAGTCCCCGGGACGGGCTGGAACACTCTCTATCTTAACGTCTCCCAGAAGTCTCTGAACGGTCTCGGCAATCTGTTTAATGGTTACTTTCTCCTTGCCGTCAAGGTTATATATCTTATTTTTGGCTGCCGACTTCAATGCCAGGACATTGCCCTCAGCTAAATCCTCTACATAGATGAATTTCCTGAACTGTGAACCGTCCCCGGCTATGGTCAGCGGTTCGCCCCTCAGTGCCTTGCCCACGAACATAGGAATGACTGCTCCCAGCCGGGCTCTCGGCCCATAAGGGACACCGTACCTGAGGATGGTTATTTCAAGACCATATAGTCTGGAATAAGCAAGGCAATAGTATTCGGAAGCTAATTTAGTTGCGGTATAAAGGTGGGCTGGAGGAGGCAAAGGGGTAGCTTCATCCACCGATCCATCTTCACAATCACTGTAGACCCAGATAGTACTGGCGTATATAACTCTCTTAATGGCGCCGTTCTTCCGGGCGGCTTCAAGCACGTTAGCGGTCCCTCTAACATTGATAGAATCCGCATAGAGGGGACCCTCAAAAACATCTTTAACATCAGCTACAGCCACCAGATGAAAAACTACATCAATACCCGCCAGTGCCATCCGAAGGGCATCATAGTCCAGGATACTGCCCTGATAAAATTCCACATCACTCCTGAAGGTAGGCATTATCATGTCATATACCCTTACCTCAATTCCTTTGTCTCTGAGTTTATCCACTACGTGCGAGCCGATAAACCCGGCGCCACCAGTTACCAAGGCTTTCATGATAAAACCTCCTTTAATGACTTAACTACGTATCCGGCCTGCTCTTCGGTCATGCCGGCAAATACGGGGAGGCATATCTGCCGTTTACAGAGGTCTTCGGCCAATGGGAATTCGCCACCCTCGAATCCATACGGAATTTTAAATACCGGTTGGAGATGGCAGGGAAGCTCATAGACCTCACCACCCAGGCCTACACTATATTTCTCTCTTAATTCCTTTTTAAGAGATGCCCTATCAATTCCATCTTTTATTACGGCCACATATTTATAGTAATTTGACTTTGCCTGTAGTGGTATCTCAACCGGAATTGCGCTATTAACCTTATCCAACTCTGAATCATAGAACCGGGCTACTCTCCTCCTATCAGCGATAAATTCATCCAGCCTGGCAAGCTGGGATAAGCCTATGGCAGCATGTATCTCACTCATTCTCCAGTTATAACCCAACTCGGTATGGATATTGCCCAGAAAACCGGCTTTGCCCTGATCCCTGAAAACCAACGCTCTTTGATAGATATTTGCATCATCAGTAGTTATCATTCCACCCTCAACGGATGTCATCACCTTAGTTGGATAAAAAGAGAAGGCAGCGGCAATACCAAAACTCCCCGCCTTTTTGCCGTTAAGAGTGCTTCCCTGAGCATGAGCAGCATCCTCAATTAGAAGCAGCCCGTGCTCCTGACAAATCTGTTGGACCTCCGCTATCTCAGGTGACACCAGCCCTCCTATGTGAACAATTATAACCGCCTTTGTATCTTTTTTAATATTCTGCTTTAGGCTCTCGGAGGCAAGGCAAAGGTTATCAGTGATATCAGCAAATATCACTTTACCCCCAGCATGAATCACCGAAGCCGGGGTAGCAACAAAGGTATTGGTGGGAACTACTACCGAAAACCCCTCGATATCCAACGCCCTGAGGATGATTTCCAAAGCGCTGGTGCCACTGTTTACCGCCACCGCATATTTTGCGCCCGCATACTCGGCAAACCTTTGCTCAAATTCCCTGCCGTACTTTCCCAGTGTCAACTGTCCACTTCTAAGTATGCCGTCAATCTGTTTCAGTATTTCCCTCCTATCACCTTCCGGGAAATATATCCTTGCTGCCGGTATATTCATTTAGCTCCTCTCGTCTGCGGTATATTCCGCCTCACCCAACTCTTTACCCGAATAGTTTAGCTTATTGTCCCATATTAATTGCCAGCTGTCAAGTATTTTGCCAGCCTGCTCTGTGCGTCCCTTCTATCTTCCTCTGGGAAGTACCTCCCCACCAGTGACACATTCATTTAGCTCCTCTCGTCTGCGGTATATTCCGCCTCACCCAACTCTTTACCCGAATAGTTTAGCTTATTGTCCCATATTAATTGCCAGCTGTCAAGTATTTTGCCAGCCTGCTCTGTGCGTCCCTTCTATCTTCCTCTGGGAAGTACCTCCCCACCAGTGACACATTCATTTAGCTCCTCTCGTTTCTAATACTTGTTCGGCAACCCAGAAATCAAACTCGTCGACTATCTGTATATTCTGCTCCCTGTCAGTAATAACCATTTCAATCTTCTTGCCGCATCTATCCCCTTTCTTTATCAGGTCTGCCTTCATTACATATACACTTCCATCATCATAAAAGAAGCCTTTGATGTCTTGTCTGCGTAGATGAGAAGTGCCATACTCCTTATATTTGCAGATAAATCCGGTTGCCAGCAAATCAGCAGCCGTATCCAGGAACCTTTTAATGCAGTAGTCGATTAAATCCGGGTTACGGATTGTCGATATTGCCTGCAACAGAACAACGATATCAGCATTAATCCGTTCCAGGACATCTTGAAGCATGGATAAGGCCGATGCTTCGTCGGTGGCAAGCTCCGGTGGACGGTCGACAACCTCAGCGCCATGCTTTCTTGATACCTCGGCGATTTCCTTATCCTCCGTGGAAACAATATACCGGTCCAGCAATTTCGATTTTCTTGCTGCCTGGATAGTCCACGCAATCATGGGCTTCCCACAGAGCTCCTTAATATTCTTTCCGGGAATTCCCTTGCTTCCTCCTCGAGCCTGTGTAACACCTGGTATCATCCCTAGTTCCTTTATAAAGTTCTATAGTAAAAGCCAGCTCTCTCGGCTTCTTCAGGGTTGAAAAGACCACGAATATCTATCAAGATGGGATGCTTATTCTGCATCTTCCTGAGGTCACTCAAGTCGAGTTTATGGAAGGAAGGATGAGCTACTGCAAGGATAACGCAATCTGTCTTTATACCCTTCTCTTCTTCAAGGTCTTTCAGAAGCTCTATTCCAAGTTCACTTTCTTCACCGCTTAAGATGGGGTCAAAGCCTTGAACCTCGACTCCGAATTTATTGAGTTCCTTAATTATCTCCTTAACCGGCGTTTCTCTGATGTCGGCTACATTCTCCTTGTAGGTAAGACCCATTATCAGCACTCTGGAGTCATTTGCCACCTTCCCGACATCGTTCAGCGCTTTTATCGTCATCTGGGCAACATGTTTGGCCATGTAATCGTTTATCGCCCTCCCCGTCAGGATAACCTGGGGGTGATAGCCGAGCTCCCTAGCCTTGTAGACAAGATAGTAAGGGTCGACCGGGATGCAGTGCCCCCCCACAAGACCCGGTGAGTAACGATGAAAGTTCCATTTGGTCGCTGCCGCATCGAGGACATCCTTTGTGCTCAAGTCCATTTTCCCAAATATTACCGCCAGTTCGTTCACCAACGCAATATTAAGGTCGCGCTGGATATTCTCGATAACCTTAGCTGCCTCAGCAGTCCTTATGTCCCTGGCTCTGAAGATATGGGCGGTAACCTCACGGTAGAGCTGGGCAACAAGCTCTGTGGTCTCCTCATCCATTCCAGCAACGACTTTGGTTATTTTGCCCAAGGAGTGTTCGGAGTCACCAGGGTTTATCCTCTCCGGGGAGTAAGCAATCTTAAAGCCCTCACCACACCTTAAGCCTGACTCCCTCTCCAGAATAGGCTTTACTATCTCTTCGGTCACGCCGGGGTAGACGGTAGACTCAAGGATTACCACCGCCCCCGGCTTCATATTACGCCCCACTATCTCGGCAGCACTGCTGATATAGGAAAGGTCCGGCTCCTTGGACATGGTTACCGGTGTAGGCACACAGATGATGAGAAAATCCGCTTCGCCCATTTCCCCATGGTTTTCGGCAAGAACGAGGCTCTGGTTATAGCTACTCTGGCTGAGCTTCCCAACCCTGCCTCTGTCTGTGTCAAAGCCAATAACCTTGAATACCTTAGAAAAGGCCTCGGCTAATGGCATGCCAACATAGCCAAGACCAATGATACAGACTACCGGCTTGTCTACACACTTCACCATTTGAACTCCCCGAAGGTTTGCCTTAACCCTTCTTCCAGACCATATTTTGGATCATAGCCAAAGGTTTTGGCTCCGGAGATATCGGCGATACTGTGCTTGACATCCCCGGGCCTCGGCTCCTGATAAACTGGTTCCAGCTTGCCTCCTGCAATATCCAAGATAAGATTTACCAGCTCGTTTATGGTGCTCCGCTTACCTCTGCCAATATTGAAGACACCACTAGCCTGACTCTCGGCGGCTAAGATATTAGCCGCGACCACATCCTTAACGAAGGTAAAGTCCCGGGTTTGCTCACCATCGCCAAAGATAATGGGAGACTTCCCCTCTAAAGCCATCTTTATAAACCTGGGAATAACGGCGGCGTACTGGGAATCGGGAGACTGCCTTGTTCCATAGACATTAAAGTATCGCAGGCAAACGGTGGCAAGTCCATAGACTTCCCCGAAAACCCGACAGTAATACTCTCCGGCAAGTTTGGTCACAGCGTAAGGAGACTGAGGATTAGGCAACATATCCTCCCTTTTGGGAAGGGTTGGGGTATCACCATAGACCGATGAGGACGAAGCATAAATTACCTTCTTAACGGTATTATCCCTAGCAGCGACGAGCACGTTCAACGTGCTGGTAATATTGGCTTCATGAGAAACGAGAGGGTTTTCTATACTTCTGGGAACACTGGGAAGAGCCGCCTGGTGAAAAACATAGTCAACATCCCGAAAAAGTTGCTGGAGCCGGGGAAAAGTGAGAATGCTCCCCTCGATGAATTCAACTTTGCCTTGATTTATTAGACGTTCTATGTTCTCCGTCTTCCCGGTGGAGAGATCATCGAGAATTATCACCCGATAGCCCCTCCCCACCAGTTCCCCAGCAAGGTGGGAGCCAATAAACCCGGCTCCACCGGTGACAACTACCTTTTTCATTCGATTCATTCCTATTCCAGAATCCTGAAGACACAGGCATCCTACCCAAGTGGTAATCGCTATATATTTTATCTTATAATAATCCAGTCGACCTAGAGTAGGCAAGTGTGGCGTAGATTGTCAACAAGACTGTGATATATCAGAGGTAAAAATCGATGAGCACTTTAGGGCTTGCTCTTGGCACACTTTTGAGGTTATACTCTAATCCCAATCAATTATAAACCGGCACCCAGAACTGGAGCGGAATGCCATTATGGAGTATGATATTGCCGATAAAGAATAAAGATGAGCTGTTAGTTATCAATATCCTAGCTATTCTGCTAATTCCCATCATCACCTTCTTACCATCAAATGTGCTGCACCTCATCCTCGGACTGCCTGCAATGCTTTTCTTCCCGGGATATACGTTGCTTAGTGCACTATTCCCTAAAAAGGACACCTTTAAAACCATTGACAGGGTAGCCTTGAGCATTGGTATGAGCTTTGTTGTGGTGTCGCTTATAGGGCTTATTCTCAACTGGACAGCATTGGGTGTAAGAGTCTATCCAGTACTGATTGCTACGATACTGTTCATTATAGCTGCATCAGTGACAGCTTCATTCAAGCGGTACAAGCTATCGCCTGAGGAACGCTTCGGCATCTCCTTCGGTTCCAACCTGACAAAATGGAGAGGAACAAGCGTGCTGAATAAAGTTTTGTACATTGTTCTAATACTGGCAATATCGTCCAGTATAGGAGCGATGAGCTACGCTGTTACTACCTCGGATGTGGGAGAGGAATTTACCCAGTTCTATATTTTAGACCTGGAAGGCAAGTCAGAACATTACCCCAAGGAAGTGGCGGTCGGAGAGGAAGTGAGAGTGATTGTGGGGATAGTCAACCAGGAGCGTATGGACATGAGCTACCGGTTGGAAGTGCCCGCGGATGGGATAACACACAAGAAAATAGAACCAGTGGCACTGGCCTACAAAGAGAAATGGGAGAGGGAAATCATCTTCACGCTAACCGAGGCAGGGAAGGAACAGGAAGTGCTATTTCTCTTATATAAGTATGGCGAAGGTGAGCCTTACCTCTGGCTCCGTCTCTCGATCGACGTCAGGGAGTAAATATGAAAGGAGAAGTTAGGAATTTTGACACTTTTATCATCGAGAAAGAAGATAGTATTGCCACCCTCACTCTGAACCGCCACGATGTGTTAAATGCTATTAATCGGCAGATGTTCGATGAACTCGTAGAGGCAATGGCCGATATAGCTTGTGACAGCGAGCTAATGGCACTGGTGATAACCGGTGCCGGCCGCGCTTTCTCTGCCGGTGGAAACCGTACTGAACACCCGCTAGAATCATAGGGAGGAAGCACTCAACTCATCAGTGAATCTTTACACCGTTACTACCAGGGCATCATCCTTAAACTGTTCAATCTAGATATACCTTCGATTGCCATGGTAAACGGGATAGCTACCGGGTGGGGCTTTGACTTAGCCTTGGCCTGCGATATGAGATTGGGTTCGGAGAACACCAGATTTATGGCAGCTTTTACTCGAGTGAGATTAACTCCAGCCGCCGGTGAAGCCTGGATGCTGCCACGGATAGTAGAGCTACCCAAAGCCACCGAGATAATTCTCAGTGCCGATTTTGTGGAAGCTGAGTAGGCGGAGAGATTAGGCATCCTAGACAGAGTGGCTCCACCATCGGAGTTGGAAAGGAGACCACGGCACTGGCAAAGAAAATCAGCCAATACTCCGCTTTAGCCAACCGTCTGGTTAAGCTACAGTTGCACAAAGGAATCAACACAGACCTAGAGACTGCGCTAGAGTTGGGATCTGCTTGTCAGTCTCTATGTCAGACCTCAGAATACACCCTGAAGACTTTCACGGCTTTTCGCGAAAAGGGGAAACCTCCATAACAAATGGAGGAACATACAGGGAAGCAAGGCTTTAACAAACTCTCAACCCCAGAGCAAGAATGCCCCCCCAAGGGCAAGCATAAGCAAGCCAATAGCAAGAGATATCCAACCACCGACCTTCAGCGACCCCGGCTCAGGACGCTCCGGGCTATGCTCCAGATACTCCCTCACATCGGGGCGGGCGGCCATGGCATCATAATACCCCTTCTCCTCACGCCTACCCCACAATAGTGCGGCTAAACCAAGGATAATAAAAAAGCCACCCGCACCCATTAGTATAAAAGAATCTCTCTGTGGCATGCCAAATCTCCCCACAGGGATACCATTCAGCAATAACTATATAGGTTATTAACGCTATTTGCAACCGGGCTAGAAGGTGTTCCTATCCACCCAACAGGTCTTATTTAACCTCGGCTTTAGCCCCGGCCTCTTCCAGCTTCTGTTTAGCTGCATTCGCCTCTTCTTTGCCAATCCCTTCCTTAACCGGCTTAGGCGCGCTTTCCACCAAATCCTTGGACTCCTTCAACCCCAGAGTAGTCAACTCTCGCACCGCCTTAATCACACTGATCTTATTAGCCCCAACTTCCGTTAAAATAACGCTGAACTCAGTCTGTTCCTCATCCGCCACTGCTGGTGCCCCACCCCCAGCCACCGCCGGTGCCGCCGCCGTAGCCGCTACCGGAGCTGCCACACTAACCCCAAACTCAGCCTCCAAAGCCTTTACCAGCTCAGCCAGTTCAAGCACGGTCATATTTTTCAGGGAAGCCATTATATCCTCAATGACAGGGGACGTCTTCTCCCCCTTGGTTGCAGCAGAAGCTTTCGGCTCATCAGCAGTTGCCGCAGCTGCCTTTTTCTTCTTAGTTTTTGGCTTCGCAGCTTCTTGTTTTGCGTCTTCGGCCGTTGGTTGGGTCTCCTCAGCCACCTGCTGAGTCTCCTCGGCTGCTTCTGCACCAGTATCTTGCTCTTTTTTCACTTCATCTTCTGACATTTTATTCTCCCTCCATTTGTTGAATTCTAGCTTGTAGTACCCCAATGACCCCTCTCATTGGAGAGGTAAGACAGTTGAGTAAAGATACAATAGGACTCTGCATCCCGCCCACAACTTTGGCCAGTATTACCTCTCTTGCGGGCAGCGTAGCCAAAGTCGCTACATCTCCCGAAGTAAGCAGTCTATCACCTAAGAACCCTCCCTTAATATTTAGACTCGTCTTTGAGACGCGAACGTAGTCATCCAAAACCTTAGCCGGCTCAGTTATATCCCCATAGCCAAAAGCGATAGCCACCGGACCCTGGAGAAAGCTGACCAGCCCGTCTTTGCCCACCTTTTCTGCGGCAAACCGAGCCATAGTATTCTTCACCACCTTATACTCAATCCTCAATTCCCTCAGCTTACTACGCAAATCAGTTACCTCAGAAGCTGATAGCCCTCGATAGTCAGTTAAGATACCAATATTACATTTCGATAAACTCTCCCCCAGTTTTTCAATAATCAGTACTTTCTTTTCTCTGGACATCTTGCATTACCTCCTACCTGATACCTCTTCTTAAAAAGAACAAGTCCTTATGCCTACACACAAGGACTTGACTAACTTCCATTAATCCAAGGTCCCTATCCTCGGCAGGCATATAATTTAAGCCTCATCGGCACCCGCTGTCTCAGGACAACGCCGAACCAAAATAAATTGTTAAATTGCTCTCAATATCCTAACTGGAATCCAAAACGAGAGCAGGTTGGATATCAAGCTTTATGCCAGGCCCCATTGTAGTAGCTAAATAGGCAGACTTAACATACTGCCCCTTGACACCGCCAGGTTTAGCCTTGACCACGGCTTCCATCACCGCCATCAGATTATCCATCAACTTATCAGCCTCAAAACTAACCTTGCCCAGAGGCAGATGAATAATAGCCGCCCTGTCCAGTTTAAATTCCACTCGTCCTTTACGGGCATCGTCTATAGCTCTGGGGAGATCAGCCGCAACTACAACTGTCCCTGATTTAGGATTAGGCATCAAGCCCCTCCTGCCCAATATTTTCCCCAGCTTACCTATTTTCCCCATCATCTCAGGGGTAGCGATAGCGGTATCAAAATCCAACCAGCCACCCTCAACCTTCTTAACCAACTCATCACCACCGACAAAATCTGCCCCTGCCGATTCAGCAATTTTTTCCGCCTCACCCTGGGCAAAAACCAATACACACACCTGCTTACCCAGCCCATGAGGCAAAAGGGCAACCCCCCGCACTTGCTGACTGGCATTCCGAGAATCAACGCCCATTCGAAGATGAAGCTCAACTGTCTCGTCAAATTTGGCATGAGCCGCCTGCTTAGCCAGATCAATAGCCTCTTGAGGATGATAGTCCTTTGTACTATCCAGCAGTTTAACTGCTTCCTGATACTTTTTACCATGACTCACCATTTTATCTATTCCACCTCAACTCCCATACTCCGGGCAGTGCCCTCAATAATCCGCTCGGTTCCTTCATTATCAATCGCATTCAGATCATTAGCCTTAAATTGAGCTATTTCACGCAGTTTTTCGCGGGATAACTTGCCCACTACCTCATACCCGGAAGTGCCAGACCCCTTTTCAATGCCCAACGCCTTCTTCAGTAAATCTGTAGTAGGTGGTGTTTTAGTAATAAAGGTGAAAGAGTTGTCTTCAAATACTGTTATCTCAACCGGAATAATAGACCCAGCCTGGGCAGAAGTACGCTCATTATACTCCTTGCAAAAAGCCATAATGTTAATCCCATGCTGACCTAAGGCCGGACCTACCGGCGGTGCCGGATTTGCTTTACCGGCTTCAATCTGAAGTTTAATCATTGCTTTAGTCTTCTTTGCCACTCGTTTCTCCTGCCCAATAAAATCTAAAACCGCTCAAAGCTTCTCCACCTGCAGAATATCGAGCTCTACCGGTGTCTCATGCCCAAAAAGTGATAGAAGCACCTTAACTTTACCCTTATCCGTGCTCACCTCATCTACTATCCCGACAAAATCCATAAAGGGACCATCACCCACCCGTACACTCTGTCCTTTGCGAAGGCTGACTTTAACCTTGGGTGCTTCAGCTTCCATCTGTTTTAAAATCTTGCTAACTTCCTCCTCCCGCAACGGAATAGGCTTATGTCCACTACCCACAAAACCGGTTACGCCGGGGGTATCACGCACTATAGTCCAACTGTTATCACTCATCCGCATCTGGACAAGCACATAACCGGGCAATATCTTCTTGGTCACCGTCTGCCTCCGCCCATCCTTAACCTCAATCTCGTCCTCGGTAGGTACAACTACCTCAAAGACCTCATCCCCAGAATCCATGGACTTGATGCGCTGCGCTAAATTCTTTTTAACCCGTTCCTCATACCCCGCGTAGGTATGAATTACAAACCACTGCTTCCGGTTTTCCTCCACAAACAACCTCACTCAGATAAAGATTCTTGGAAACTCATGATAGCATTTCCTGCGGCACAGCCCTTTGCCTCTATTAGTGAAATAATCAACTCCCTATCCACCACTCAAGAGCAATCTATCGACAAGATTTGTAAAACCAAGGTCAAGGAGTCCCAGGATGATGCCGGCAACAATAGCGACCACCAGCACGAGAACTGTCAAATATCTAACTTCTCTTGGTTCAAGCCATGTTACCTTCTTTAACTCACTGATAATATCACCAATGAGTCTGAATCTTGCACCACTTCGCCCAGTAGCAGCAGTATGATGTGTCATCGAAGAAATCTCACATATTCTTTGTCGTACTACTTTACTTCCTTATGGAGATGGTGGGTACGACACCGTGGACAGTATTTTTTAAGCTCTAATCGCTGGGGGTCATTCCTTCTGTTTTTTGCTGTAGTATATGTCCTCTCCTTGCACTCCGTACAGGCAAGATAAGTAATAACCCTCGCTTCAGTCTTTTTCCTCGCCATATCCTACTCTATGATGTTGGTAACTGTACCGGCACCAACCGTTCTACCACCCTCCCGAACGGCAAAGCGTAAGCCTTTTTCCAGGGCTACAGGATAAATAAGCTTTATCTTCATCTGGATATTATCACCGGGCATAACCATCTCCACCCCTTCTGGCAGCTCAGCGCTTCCAGTGACATCGGTCGTCCTGATATAAAATTGGGGCTTATATCCGTTAAAGAAGGGTGTGTGTCTGCCCCCCTCATCCTTACTCAAAACATAGACCTCCGCGTCAAAATGGGTGTGAGGCTTAATTGTGCCTGGTGCCGCTATTACCTGACCACGCTCTAACTCCTCGCGGTCTAAACCCCTGAGCAAAATGCCCACCGCATCCCCGGGCTCGGCATCATCCAATATCTTATGAAACATCTCGAGGCTGGTAGCCACTGTCTTCCGTGGTTCGTGGTGTAAGCCCACTATCTCCACCTCATCTCCGGCCTTAATTACTCCACGTTCTACCCTTCCGGTAGGCACAGTGCCACGACCTTTGATACTAAAAACATCTTCCACCGGCATCAAGAAAGGCTGGTCTTTAGGTCGAGCCGGGATAGGAATATAGTTATCTACAGCGTCCATTAGCTTCCACATGCCGCCACACCACTGACACTCCGTCTTACCACAGCCACACTCCAGAGCTTTAAGCGCGCTTACCCTGATTATAGGTACCTCATCACCGGGAAATTCGTACTTAGCAAGCAACTCCCTCATCTCCATCTCCACCAGCTCCAGAAGCTCCTCGTCCTCCATCATATCCACCTTATTAAGAGCAACTACAATAGCAGGAACCTGCACCTGGCGGGCTAACAAGAGATGCTCCCTGGTCTGAGGCATAGGGCCGTCAGGGGCGCTGACCACCAGTATCGCTCCGTCCATCTGAGCAGCCCCGGTTATCATATTTTTTATATAGTCAGCGTGTCCAGGACAATCAATATGGGCGTAATGCCGCTTCTCCGTCTCATATTCAACATGAGCGATAGCAATAGTTAATCCCCGTGCCTTCTCCTCCGGCGCATTATCAATGCTATCAAAGGCGCGATATGGGGTGCCGCCGGTCTTTGATAGCACACTGGTTATCGCTGAGGTTAACGTTGTTTTTCCGTGGTCAACATGACCAATAGTGCCCACATTGCAATGTGGCTTAGTCCGTTCAAACTTCTGTTTTGCCATTTTAACCCCCTTTATCCTCAGCCCACAACCAGATTCGAACTGGTGACCCCGTTCTTACCAAG
>CAYFFA010000022.1:0-12558 GCA_964342375.1 uncultured Dehalococcoidales bacterium
AGTTAAAGCTCCGGTAGGACAGACGGCTTCACACTGGGTACACCACCCGCACTTTTCCGTCTCAATAACGGTAACAACATCGTCAACCAAGACCAGCGCGCCGCAATAGCACACGCCAATACACAATCCACACCCGTTACACTTATCCCGGGCTATCTCTGGCATTTCAACCAATGCTACCGTCCTCCATGCGGATAAATCTTAATCCTAAACCCGACCTTCTGTCTGTGACATTTGTCTCAAACGGTTTCACCTGCTATCTCTTTAAGGGCTTTCTTATCAGTAATTACGATACGGTTACGCTCCAACCTTATAGCACCGTCCCCCTCAAGAGTTTTAAGTGACCTGCCGATAACCTCCCGGGCAGTACCCGCTATAGCTGCCATGTCCTGTTGTGTAAGTCGCGGTCGGGAGCCCTTTCCATTCTCAGCAGGCTCAAGGAGCATCTTGGCTACCCTGCCTATAACATACTTGAAAGACAGGTCTTCAACCAATGAAACAAGATAACGCACCCGGTCTGCCAGAACCTTAGTGGCATTCATGGCTATTTGAGGAGAATCACGGAGGACAATTTCTAGGTCATTCTTTCTTATCCCGTAAAGAACAACGGGCGTCATAGCTTCGGCACTGATATGATTCGGGCCACCATCAAAGATAGGAGCATCGTTAAAGGACTCCCATGGACCGACAATGCTCAGAATCTGCTCTTTGCCCTCAGCCGATACCTTGAATACCTTAACTGCCCCGGAGATAACAAAATATAACGCCTCAGCGGACTCGTCCTCAAGCAGTATTATCTCCCCCCTCTCCACCATTCTCTCGAAAACGAACTTACTAATTGAGTCAAGCTCGGCAGGGCTTAGACCCAAAAAGTATGGAACAGACTTTAAAACCTCTATTTGAACAACCATATCTGCTAGTTGAATCCTGACTCTGACCCCAGATTTTGCCAGTATTATAACAGCTTCTGTGGGATTCGACAAAAAGCAGAACACACCGCTAGAATCAAGCCATTGAAGACTCAAAGATTGCCAAGTTTCACGAGGAAAATGTCAATATATTAGCGCCCCTTCGGATTAAACAGCCACAACCTCTCTAACTTCGGGAATCTTCTCCATAATCAGCTTCTCGATACCCATCTTCAAGGTCATTGTTGACATGGGACAGCTTCCGCAAGCACCTTGCAGCCTTACACTAACCACACCGTCATTTACGCCTACGAATTCAACATCACCCCCATCAGCCTGCAAAGCGGGTCTTATTTGCTCTAATGCAGCTTCTATCTTCTCCTTCATGTTATGCCCTCCTTTTATCTTCTAGAGTATCCAATCACCTCTTTTTAGTGTCCGAATTCTCTTGCACCGCAGGAACATTCTATGTTATGAGAGGATATTTGCATACGACTTTTGTCTCACTCGGGACGCTATGAACAGATATTCATCAGGGTGGGTACAGCCCCTATGTCATGTAGCAGCTTCTCAGGATAGCCTCCATTTCCCTATAGTAAAGAGCCGTGGGAATAATACCTTACGGGTCTCCTCGATAACAAACAGGCTGCCACCCGCCAGGATAGCTATGCCCCACTTATCGATACCCAGAGGCACTGTACCGAATGCTATCTGAAGGAAGGGCACATAGATAACAGCCAGCTGCAACAAAACAGCTGCCCCGATAGCAATGAGCAGCCAACGGTTACGGAAAACGCCTAACTTAAATACAGTATACTCATCAGAGCGGGCGTTAAAGGCCCTGAACCATTCAAAGGCAACCATGGAAGTAAAGGCGATGGTGCGAGCTTCTTCCAAACTCACCCTGGCTTGAGCCCAATTGAAGACTAAAAATATGCCGGCACTCATCAGCACTGCCAGAAAGCCAATGCGAAGGAGCAACCCGGGGAAGATAAGTCCAACTCTGGGGTGACGAGGGGGCTGTTTGAGCTCATCACCAAATTTTGGCTCAAGCCCGAGGGGGATAGCTGCCGCCGTATCTGTAACCAGGTTAACCCAGATAATCTGCACCGCCAGCAGAGGCGCTTTACCAATGAACAATACGCTGAGAATTAGCGCCAGTAGCTCGCCAAGATTCGTACTCAGCAAGAAAAAGATTACATTGCGTAAGCGGCTAATAATCGCCCTGCCCTCCTCCACCGCGGCCACTACCGAGGCAAAATTATCATCGGCCAGCACCATGTTGCTGGCTTCCTTAGCCACATCCGTCCCGGTGATACCCATTGCAATACCGATATCGGCGGCTTTGAGTGCCGGGGCATCGTTAACCCCGTCACCGGTCATAGCAACAACATGCCCGTGACTCTTGAGCGCATCGACTATTCTTAGCTTATGTAACGGCTCAATCCTGGCAAAAACTGATATGTCCTCTACCTGCCGTGATAATTCCTCATCGCTCATATCTTGAAGCTCAGCCCCGGTTACGGCTTTCCCCGGCAGCAGGTTCAGTTGACGAGCCACAGACTCACCCGTCACCTTGTGGTCGCCGGTAATCATCACTACCTTAATGCCAGCCTGCTGACACAACCTCGCTGCTTCTCTGGCTTCTTCACGAGGCGGGTCAGCCATTCCTGCCAGACCAACAAAAACCAGACTGCCCCTGATGTCATCGTCTATCAGCTCTTCCAACTCAGTCGGCAGGTCAACATAGGCAATAGAAATGACTCTCATTGCCTCCCCGGCCATATCAATATTGGCTTGCACAATAGCCCGGGTATCAGCTTCCGCCAGCGGAACGACTCTGTTTCCTTTTAGATGATACTTACTCAGGGATAAGAGCCTTTCTACTCCCCCCTTCACATAGACCACTCTACCCCCGTCCCGCGGGTGAAGGGTAGCCATATACTGCTTTTCACTCTGGAAAGGGATTTCGTCCAGGCGGGGAAAGGTTTTCTCTAATTTCTCCTTATTCATCCCTGTTTTGGCCGCAGCTACTACCAGAGCGCCTTCGGTGGGATCACCGTAAATGCTGCAAAACCCTTGCTCGCATGTCAGCAGTGAATCATTACAGAGAGCGCCTATTCTCAACAGCAGAGTCAACTGCGGTTCGTTCTCCGGGTTCAGCGTATGCCCGTCCCGATGAAATTCTCCCTGCGGGTCATAGCCCTCACCACTAACCTCAATCCATTGACCGTCAACATAGAGACGCCGCACCGTCATCTCACTCAAGGTCAGGGTTCCGGTCTTGTCCGAGCAAATGACAGTGGCCGAGCCCAATGTTTCCACCGCCACCAGCTTACGAATAATAGCATTACGGCGCGCCATTAGCCGCATGCCTGCCGCCAGAACTACGGTGACCACCGCCGGCAGCCCTTCAGGTATGGCGGAGACTGCGGCAGCAACCGCTAACAGGAACACCTCCATCCATCCCAGCCCCTTCAGTAACCCGGTGACTACTAAAAGACCCAGAACACCCAAGAAAATAGTGACGATATACCTGCTTAGCTTGCTGATGCCTTTCTGGAGAGGCGTCTTTTCCGGCTTCACTTCCTGAATGGCAGTGGCAATTTTACCTATCTCAGTCGACATACCTGTTCTCACTGCCATAGCTGTGGCTCTGCCATAAGTAACAATGGTCCCCATATATACCATGTTCTTTCTGTCGGCTACGGGGATTACCTCACCAAGGGCTTCGGTATGCTTATCCACAGGCATTGATTCACCGGTGAGGGCAGCTTCATTCACCTTCAGATTGGATGCCTCTATCAGCCTGGCGTCAGCCGGGACCTTATCTCCGGTTTCAAAGAGTAATATGTCCCCGGGCACTATTTCTCCGGCTGATAACACCTGAGCTTTGCCACCACGCCTTACCTTTGCCTTGGGTGCAGCCATCTGAATTAGAGCCTCCATAGCCCTCTCCGCTCGCGTCTCCTGGATAAAGCCGACAGCGGCATTTAGTAGAAGCACCCCCAATATCACCCAGGCATCTATAAAATGCCTCACAATGATTGAGATTATGGCAGCAGCGAGGAGCACATAGATAAGAGGGCTGAGGAACTGTCTGAGGAAAATTACTACCGGTGGAGTCTTCTTCCTGGCCTTTAGCTCGTTGGCACCGTATCGGAGTAACCGTGCCTTGGCTGCGGTATCAGACAATCCAGAGCGCCGGGAGTCGAGCAACCGTAATGCTTCGTCCACGCCGAGATTGTAACACTGCTCTTTCACGTCTATTAATATAGCACAATTTTATAATTGCTACCGACATCAGAGATAAACCATACGGGCAGCAAAAACAGGCAGAGAGGTCAGCTGTTTGCATAACATCCTGCCTCCATAACACTCTCAGACCGGGCAGGAAGGAGGCCAGAACAAGACACGGGAAGTAAGATAAAGCTATAATATCATTGTCATGGAGCAGTGAGTTGCATTCCCAAGCGTCCGTTGTTTCCAGTGGCAGATTACTCCCTTCTGCGGAGAGCAGATATCGAAAAGACACATGAAATTGGGAAGTTATCTTATAAAAGGGGGGGCTGAAAATGGAAAGGAATAAAAAAATTGGCATTCTGACTGGAGGTGGAGATTGCCCGGGTCTTAACGCCGCAATCAGAGCGATTACGAAGACATCAATCCAAACAGGTTATGAAGTGATAGGCATTCGAGACGGCTGGAAGGGTCTCATAGATGATGAGAGCGAGATATTAGATAGCATCAATACTTCAGGAATTATTGACAGGGGAGGAACAATCTTAGGAACGTCACGGATGAGTCCCTTCAAAATTGAAAATGGACCCCAGCGAGTCTTTGACGGATTTAAAAAGCTAGGATTAGAAGCACTGGTGGTTCTGGGGGGAGAAGGCACCCTAAGTGTAGCTTGCAAATTATCCGAAATGGGTCTTCCGCTGGTGGGGATACCCAAAACCATCGATAATGACGTAAAAGAAACCGATTACACCATAGGGTTTCAAACTGCTGTCCAGATTGCGACTGAGGCTCTGGATAGGCTTCGTTCTACTGCTGAAAGCCATCACCGGGTAATGCTTCTTGAAGTAATGGGCCGCCATGCCGGTTGGATTGCCACCTATGCCGGCATGGCCAACGGAGCAGATGCGATATTAATCCCTGAGATTCCCATGAACAAGAGAAAGACGAAAGAACTGTGCAACATGCTGAAAGAGAGAAACAAACAGGGGAAAAATTTCAGCATTGTAGTCGTGGCAGAAGGAATAGAATTAGAAGGGGTCACAATCAGAACGCGCAGCTCGAATATATCAAGCGATGAGAAGACATATGGATTGGGAGGGGTAGGAAACGTTCTGGGAGAAATCATCGAGAAAAACACAGGGCTTGAGACCAGGGTTTCCTCTCTGGGTTATATTCAGAGAGGAGGAACTCCGGTCTCATATGACCGAAGCCTGGCAACATCTTTTGGAGTAAAAGCGGCAAGGCTCGTCAAAGAAAAGCAATACGGAGAGATGACTGCCCTTAAGGGAAATGGAATCACCAGTGTTCCGCTAAGAAAAGTGTTAGATGGAATAAAAACAGTAAATATGGATGCCTATCGAATAGCAGAAATATTCTTTGGTTAGGAGGCAAAAAGTGAACCAGAAACTGGAGGAGCAAAAAGAAAAAATCATGCCAGATGGAAAGTCAATGATATTAGCTTATGACCAAGGCTTTGAGCACGGACCAAGAGATTTTCTGGAGCATCCGGAAAGCGCAAATTTCGACTACATTTTGGATATAGCTAAAAAGGGAGGATTTACTGGCATAGTATTGCATGCCGGGCTGGCAGAAAAATACGGGCTTGAAATACGGGATTCACAGGTGCCGCTAATTCTGAAACTGAACGGGAGATCAGAACTTTATACCGAGGAAGACCCTTATTCCCCACAACTTTATTCAGTAGAAGATGCCCTTTCTTTAGGTGCAACCGCAGTGGGTTATACAGTTTACTCAGGTTCCAAATGCGAAGATGTAATGCAAAGGGAATTTGCCAGAATAACCAGAGAGGCGCATGGTAAAGGAATCCCGGCGATAGGATGGATGTATCCCCGAGGCAAATCTCTTCTTGATAAAAGGCCGGCTTCAAAAACTCTCGAAATGGCGTTGGAAGAGCAAGAGAAAACAAGCCTAGATATAGATGCAACCCCCTCCATCGTTGCCTATGGAGCAAGAATCGGCCTGGAACTGGGAGCAGACATAGTAAAAGTCAAATATACTGGCTCTGTGGAGAGTTTTCGATGGGTAGTGCAGTCAGCTTTCCCAACCAAAGTAGTTATGTCTGGCGGTTCACTGACCGAAACGGATGAAGAATTCATTTCGAGAGTAAAAGGCGTTTTAACAGCAGGGGCAGCAGGAATAGCGGTAGGAAGAAATATCTGGCAGCGTAAAGACCCTTGGACTATTAGCAATAAGATACACCAAATAATCTTTGGTTCCTAGTTATTGTTAAAAGCCTCCTAATTGTCCAGTTTTTAAAAGCCGGATTGCATGTCTTATCAGGATGGTTAGAGACCATCAACAGCTAGACGTAATCTGAAACTCCCCGGCAATTCTGCCCTCCTTGTCATAACGACCAGAAAAGTTTATAATTTCGTTCAGACAGACGACTGAATCAGCAGGGCTACAACGAAAACCTAAAAAGCCACGTTGAAAGGAAACATACCATTAAGAAATCCCGCTTTACCTCATTCTTTACTGGATTGCTGCCTCTCTTTGTGCTCGCACACTTTGGACATCACCTGCTGGCAGCACTGCTAACACCGCTTTTACCCTTCATCCGAGACGATTTAAGGCTTAATTACACCCAGGCAGGGGGGTTGGTCTCTTTCTCAAGTGTAGCGTATGGCATCAGCCAGCTACCGGCAGGTTGGCTGGCCGACCGTATCGGCCCCCGTCTCGTACTCACTATCGGCGTCGCCGGCGTGGCAGTAGCCGGACTTATGGTTGGGCTTTCCCCAACCTATTTGATACTGGCCGTTTTCCTAGTTCTGCTGGGGGCAGCTGGGGGCGGCTACCATCCTGCTGCCGCACCGCTAATCTCAGCATCAGTCGAGTCGAAGAACCAAGGGCGTGCACTGGGTATCCACCAGATAGGGGGCGCTGGCAGTTTCTTTCTCGCCCCCTTAATCGGTGCCGGTATTGCCGGTGCCCTGGGCTGGCGCGGCTCATTCATCGCCATATCTATTCCCACTATTGCGTTTGGAATCGTGTTTTACATACTCCTGGGCCGTTTGGGATACATAAAGAAATCCCAACAAGGTATAACCACCACTCCGAGCGAGACACGACCCGCACCCAGGAGTTTGCGCCGGCTGGTAACAATCGTCGCTCTGGGCATTGCTAGCATGACCCTGATTTACTCCGCAGTATCGTTCATCCCGCTATTTATCGTTGATAACTTCGGCGCCAGTGAGAAAACCGCTGCCGTCATGTTAGCCCTTACCTTCTCGGGTGGACTCTGGGCAGGCCCTCTGGGCGGGTACCTCTCTGACCGCATAGGGAGAGTGCCTGTGATACTGGTAGCAGGCTTTATGGCTGGCCCAGCCATTTATCTGATGAACGTGGCACCATTTGGGGGGAGCCTCTCAGCAATACTAATTATCATCGGCATGGCGCAGCATCTCGGCATGCCAGTGGTAGAGGCTTATGTTATAACCTATTCTTCAGAGCGTAGACGCTCGACGGTGCTCGGTATCTACTACTTCGGCAGCCGGGGAGGTCCCGGCATAATTGCGCCGGTGATAGGTTATCTTATTGACCACTACGGTTTCTATACCACTTTCTCGATTGTGGGGGCTGCTATGACCACGGTAACACTTGTCTGCGCAATATTTTTACTGGCGAATAGAACCCAGAAGACTAGTATAAAGGACCTCGGCAAACCCTACCATCCGCTTTGAGAAAAAGCGGTTGATTCTGGCTTTTCAGCAATTACCTGTCTCGGGTCCGATAAAGGATGCTCTACATGCTCAACAAATCCGGATTATCCCCTGCCTTCATATTATCCTGCACGGTCTATATCACGTAATAGCCCTCTAAAACCCATTGGGGCCTGCTGCATTTGCCTGATAGCCAAACATTACATCAGAATATTACTTCACGAGCGTTAATTGCATAAGTATTTCCTTTGTGGTATACTGCAAATAAGTTCCAGTTTAGGTTATAACAAGCTTCTCGGAAGCTACTGACACAGAGTTTTCTTAAGTATTGGATGACCCGAACTCTAACTAATAATAAGGAGAGGAGGTCATCTAATGAGTTTTGAGGATAAGTCTATCCAATGCTCCGATTGCGGCGCCACGTTTACCTTTAGCACTGGAGAACAGGAGTTCTACCAGACAAAAGGCTATACCAACGAGCCAAAGCGATGTCCGGAATGCCGCCAGACACGGAAGTCAGAGCGCTATGGCAACGTCGGCAACAGCAGCTATGGAGCCCCGCGCCAGATGTTCCCCACGACCTGCGCCGAGTGCGGCGAAAGCACCGAAGTCCCTTTTCAACCTCGCGGTGATAAGCCGGTTTACTGCAGTGATTGCTACCGAAAAGTCCGACCCAGTAGATAAATAAGGTTAAGCCATGAGTCGCACCCGGGTTGGGCAACCGGCTTGGGTGTGACTCAGGCAAATGTAAGTTTCGTCGTTAGAAATATCAATGCATGAAGGTGAATCGCAGGAATCGTTGTTGCGCCGCTTTCAAAAGATGGTGCAAATGAGCGAGGTCTTGCGCGAAGTAAAAGCCAATCACCATTTTATACCGAAGAGCGAGGCAGCTTACATCAAAGCCAAGAAGAACGTACAACGGAGACGGCGACAGGAACATTAAACGGAACAGGGAACAAAATCCGGGATAAGATGGGGGATATTATGAAAATCTATGTGGGCAATTTATCCTTTGATGTCACCGAGGATGAACTGGCAACAGAATTCGATACTTTTGGCAAGGTGGAATCCGTGGCTATTCCTGCCGATAAGTTCAGCGGGAGGCCCAGGGGCTTTGCCTTCGTTGAAATGGCATCAAAGTCTGAGGCCGAAGCCGCTATCACGGAGCTTAACGGTAAAACGTTGAAAGACCGTACTATCGTGGTCAATGAGTCACGTCCTCGCACAGACAATAGGGGTGGTGGTTCCTACGGCAACAGGAGGAGTGGCGGCTATGGCAGCGGTGGTTACGGTGGTGGTAGAGGTGGCCACTCGGGTGGTGGCAGGCAGCGAAGATATTAGTCAACCCGGCAACTTGAATTAGTACTGGCAGTTGCATATGCCTTTACTGACTCACCCGTCACAAATCGGGGCAGCGTAACCGATTTGATAAAGGGAGATACCATGAATATATATCACTATCAGATAAAGGCGGAATGCTTGCCTTCAATTTTAGAAGCAGTAACCGACCTAATAAAAAAAGAGGAAGAAGATACACAATTAATTAAACACCTGTAATGCAGGTGCGTAATCAGTATTTTTTCAAGGAGTTAAATGAATTTCGATACCTTTAATTTTCATCCGAGCATCATGGCCGGTGTACGTGCGCTCGGTTATTCCATACCTACACCAATACAATTGCAGGCCATCCCGCCGATTATGCAGGGACGAGATGTCATAGGCCTAGCCCAGACTGGCACTGGCAAGACAGCTGCTTTCGTACTGCCTATCCTGGAGCGTATGCAATCAGGCCCGCGAGGATGTGTACGAGCTCTGGTAATCTCGCCCACACGCGAACTGGCCGAGCAGACCTGCGAGGTTATCAACGGTCTGGGGAGTAAAACCAGCTTGCAAAGTGTTGCTATCTATGGCGGGGTAAGCATGGAACAGCAAAATCGGGGGCTGCGCAGTGGCGCGGAAATCGTCGTAGCCTGCCCGGGCCGCCTGCTTGACCACCTGTGGAAGGGTACGATGAGTTTGTCAGAACTGGAAATCCTCGTCATCGACGAGGCTGATCGTATGTTCGATATGGGCTTTCTGCCTGATATACGTAATGTTCTGTCATGCATCCTGCACAAACACCAGACATTGCTTTTCTCTGCCACCATGCCCGCCGGTATCCGGCGCCTAGTGCGCGAAATCCTGCATGACCCGGTCACAGTACAAATCGACCGCACGCTGCCAGCAAGAACAGTGTCACATGCTCTGTACCCAGTACAACAGCACCTCAAAACAACTTTGCTGAAGGAAATTCTAAATAAGACCAAAACAGATTCAGTGCTTGTCTTCACCCGCACCAAACACCGCGCCGAACGCGTGGCGCAGCAACTGGTAAGAGCCGGCAATCGGGTGACTTCATTGCAAGGGAACCTGTCCCAGAACCAGAGACAGGCCGCTCTTACAGGCTTCCGTAACGGCTCGATTAAAATTCTGGTGGCGACCGATATTGCTGCCCGCGGTATCGATGTCTTGAGTATTTCCCACGTTATCAATTACGATATGCCCGAAAGTACGGATGACTACATCCACCGAATCGGCCGTACCGGCCGAGTTGATAAAAATGGCAAGGCATTAACATTCGTGACAAATGCTGATGCGGGTAAGATACAGGCTCTTGAACAGCTTCTTGACGCTCCGCTGGAACGTATGACGCTTCAAGGCTTTGATTACACCAAGCCTGCGCCGGATGAAGCACCACGCTTTTCGCAACAACCACGACGGCGTGTCGTACGAAGACAAGAGATTGGTAAACAAACAGCTATGAAGTAGCGCTAACAACGGGAGATAATCGGGCATGTGTGGAATTGCCGGTGTCGTATCTAGAGAAAAGGCTGATGTGGGATCTGAGCTTCGAACAATGCTCGAGACGATGCATCACAGGGGACCCAATGGAGCCGGCTATGTCATAGGCAATAGCATAAGCCGGAGCGATGATGTGGCTAGTCTGGATTGGGAGCGAGCACATGGGCATATTGCTCTGGGACATACCCGCCTAGCTGTGGTTGGTGGGCCGGTAGGCACTCAGCCCTTCATCGGCGGTCATGGACGTGTGACCGTGTTGCATAACGGCGAGATTTATAATTACAAAGAGCTGAGACCACATCTGGAAGTTAAATATACCTTTACCTCCCGCACCGATAGCGAGGTATTAGCCCATCTCATTGCCAACCACTATATTGATGATCTTGCTTTGGCTACTGAAAAGGCCTTGAGGCAGTGTGATGGGGTGTATGCGGTGGCAGCCACTGACGGGCATAGTGTTGTGATCGCCCGCGACCCCATTGGCGTGAGGCAGCTCTATGTTGGGCAGAAAGGCCATCTTTTTGCCTTCGCTTCGGAAAAGAAATCGCTTTGGGCCATAGGAATTGAGGAGGAAATCCAGCGCCTTCTCCCCGGGCAATGCCTCACCATCTATCCTGATGGAATCATGCCACGGTACTATGACCCGGCTGAGCTCATTCCTGACCATGAGTCAATTGCTGATCAAGCGGAAGCGGTAAGAGCCTATCGTCAAGCCCTTGAAGCAGCCGTGGCCAAACGCATTCAGAATCAGGAGCGGGTAGGCATTATATTCTCCGGCGGCATCGATAGCCTGCTTATAGCGCAGGTAGCCAAGCGTCTGGAAGCCAACATAACCTGTTACACCGCTGGTCATGCTGAATCATCTGACTTACAAGCTGCCGTCGCCATTGCCCAGGAGATGGGGCTGGAACTGAGACCCGTGCAATTGACGGAGGAGGATGTCTTTAAATTAATACCTGAGATTATCCATGTCATAGAGGACCGCAGTCTAGGACAGATAGAAGTTGCCGTACCAGTGTATGCTGCCGTCCAGGCAGCATACCATGACAACCAGCTGGTACTGCTCACTGGTCAGGGCGCTGATGAGCTTTTCGGGGGGTACCCATGGTATCGAACAATACTGGAAAAAGAAGGCTATGCACAGTTCCAGTTCCGGATGAAAGATGACTTGTTGCACCTTTACAAGGAAACGCTGGAGCGGGAGGACAAGATCGCCATGGCGCACAGTATCGAGTTGAGAGTCCCTTATCTGGACCCGCAGGTTATCAGCGTCGCCATGGGTATTGCGCCAGAGCTCAAGATATCTTGTGGTAACAATGCTCCGGACAAACATGTTCACCGAGAGTTATCGATTGAAGAGGGTATATCACCTCGGTGGGCAATGCGCCCTAAAGAGGCTGCCCAGCACGGTGCCGGAGTTCATGACCTTTTTGACGCACTGGCAGAGCGGCATGGCTTTAGCCTAGAAATAACAGCGCAGAGTGGTTACTCTGCCGAGGATAACATAGCGGAGAAATTGGGCAGTTCTTCTCGCTATGGTTACCGCTACGGTGACTCTGAAATGTGGGAACCCCAAGACCATATCCAACTCTTCCTTGACTCAATAGCCTATGAGCATGACCTGCTAAACACAGCCGAGAAGGCGAAAGTAGAAATGTTCCTCAATAAGGCCGGGACTTCTTGAAGGTCAAACATCCGAACTCTTGGTTGTTATGATTATACTATGATACAGAATCGACCGAGGATAGTTATTTTCACTGATCTGGATGGTACACTACTTGACCGCGTTACGTATTCATATGATAAGGCTTTGCCGTCCATAGAGTATTTGCGCCAGACGGAAATACCCCTTGTATTCTGCTCGGCCAAAACCAGAGCAGAGCAGGAAG
>CAYFFA010000023.1:0-12519 GCA_964342375.1 uncultured Dehalococcoidales bacterium
TTACAGCATTGCAGCCACCACCACCTAGTCCGAAAACCTTAATCTTGGCTGGGTTAGGGACAAAACTTGTTTTTGCCATATCCTCCTCCTTTCTAGTACTTAATATTTAGCGAAATAAACGTGTGAGTCGGGAAACTAAACGACGGAAATTTACGCCTAATCCGCCATATTCCCCGTTCTGTTTGCCTTCATGCTTGGCTCCCCAGAGCAAGAGGCCGACGCTGGTAGCATATGCCGGGTCACGAAGGGCGTCAGCGATACCATCAATGCCAGTAGGAATACCTACTCTTACCGGAAGGTGAAGTACGTCGCGTCCTAAGGCTTCTATGCCGGAGAGGTTAGAGCCTCCGCCAGTGAGTACCAGGCCAGCCGGGACTAATGACTCATAATCAGAGTTTGGCATCTCAAGCAGGATAAGCCTCATGATTTCCTCAACCCGAGCTCTGATGATATCACAGAGGTCCTGATAGGATACACCGTGTCCGTCTTGTGACATTCCGGCTGGGGTTTCCATCTTACTTTCATAGACTGGCATAACGCTTCCATACCTCTTCTTCATCTCCTCGGCTATTTCAAATGGAAGCCCTAGGCCGATGGCCACATCTCTGGTGAGTTGATATCCGGCTACAGGCAGAATAGAAGTATGCCAGATACTGCCCTCTTTGAAAATGGCAATATCAGTAGTACCACCGCCGATATCGGCTAATATAATCCCCGTTTGTTTCTCGTCCTCAGTCAATATCGCCTCGCAGCTGGCTAAGGGTTCAAGGACAAGGTCGTCAATATCTAAGCCGATACCTCGGACGCACTTTACCAGATTCTGGACGGAGGTTGTGGCTGCAGTAATAATATGTGTCTCCACATCCAGTCTGAAGCCGTGCATTCCTACCGGATTTTTGACTCCTACCTGACCATCAACAGCATAACCCCGGGGAATCACATGGAGAAGCTTTCGGTCGCTGGGGAGTTTAACACTTCGGGCATTTTGAAGCACTCGCTTCAGGTCGCCAGAGCGCACCAGACGGTCATTACGGGTGATAGCTACTACCCCGTGGTTGTTCATTGAGGTGACATGCCTGCCGGTCACACCAATATAGGCTGATTCTACTTTGTAGCCGCTGGCTTGCTCAGCTTTCTTCACTGATTCTCGAATTGATTCTCTGGCCTCACTGATGTTAACCACTAGACCCTTGTGTAGCCCATGAGATGGGGTAACCCCTACCCCTATAACCCGGACGCCACCGGTATCGTTTATCTCGGCTATAGAAGTGCATACTTTAGTGGTACCAACATCAATAGAGGATATAACTCGATCTTTCATCTATCACCTCCTTAATTAACTAGACCTTGAGCCCTTTGGGTTTTGTATCCTTTTCACATTGTTAGACCTCCTTTTGTCACCTCAGGGTTATATTTAAGTGGTTGCAAATGCTATTCGTAGCTTTTGTAGCAAAACTGGTTTCCGCCATCCATTGGCCTTAAATTCAGCGGAAAAGCCGTTTTCCTCGACGGTCTCATAGTACTCATCATGGGTCATAATGCGCTCGGCTGCTCTCAATTTGGCACTGCGGCTGCGTGGATTAAGTTGAACCTCTGCAGAGGATGGAGTAACAACCTTCTTGGTGATTAACTTCAGGCGGGCTGTGTGCTCGCAGACACAGTCCGGAGTCCCTGGGGGACAAATGCAGCCCTTGGATTCTTGTTGCATGAACCGTTTCACTATGCGGTCTTCAAGAGAGTGATAGCTAATAATGACCAGTCTACCGTTAAATCCAATAAGGTTAATTGCCTGTTTTATGGCGGTTTCTAGGTTATCGAGCTCTTGGTTAACTGCTATTCGTAATGCTTGGAAAGTTTTAGTGGCGGGATGGATTCTACCCCGTTTCCCTCCAAGAGCTCGCTCTATCATTCGGGCTAATTCACGAGTAGTTTTTATAGGGCGTTCCTGTATGATGCGACGGGCAATTCGATGGCTGTGGCTTTCTTCCCCATAGGTACGTATAAGGTGGGCTAGTTCGCTCTCGGAGTACGTGTTAATGATATCGGCGGCGGTAATCTTCTGCCTGGAACTAACCCGCATGTCCAGGGGCCCATCATGCTGGAAGCTGAAGCCGCGTTCACTGCTCTCGAGTTGAAGGGAGGAGAGTCCTAAGTCAAACAGGATGCCATGTACTGGGAAGAAGTCATATTTAATGCAGATAGCCTCTAAATCAACGAAGCTTTCATTGATTAGAAGACATGAGTCCTTATAGGCTTCAAGTCTGGCCTTGGCTACTTTTGTAGCTTCCGGGTCAGCGTCAATGCCGAGGAGCTGGCCTCCGGGGGAGCTGTGGCCCAGGACAGCCTCGGCATGTCCCCCGGCCCCGACGGTGCAATCAATATAGCGACCCCCAGGCTGAACAGCCAGTGCCTCTAGTGCCTCTTGGAGTAGTACCGGAGAATGGGCGGGAGCTGTCATACTTGGAATCATTAGCGTTGCTCCAGGCTCTCAATAATTTGCCAGGCTTCCTCTTGGCCAATAGCTTTCTCTTCTTCCCATATAATCTTGTTCCATACTTCCAGGTAAGTGTTAGCTCCGGCGATAACTACCTCATCTACAATCTCGGCAGACTCTTGCAGTGGAAGAGGTATGGTTATTCTGCCTTGCCTGTCAAGATTAAGGCTAAAGGCGGTAGCGAAAATAGCTCGATTTAGTCTTCTTAGTTTACTGCGGGTGATTGAACCGGTGGTAAGGGTACCGGCTAACTTTTTCCATTCGGCTAGCGGGTATGCTGTAATGCACTTCTCCGCCCCCTGTGTTAATACTACACCATCCCTCAGTGCGCCTCTGAATCGCGGCGGAAAAGGAACCCTGCCCTTTTCATCAAGCCTGTAATCAAACTCACCAAAAAACATCTTTTATCCCAGCCTATCGAGACGTTGCGTATTCGAGAGACCTACCGCTAAGTACCATGGCAAATTCTTCAACTAGCTGCTCTTTACCATAGACATCTATCTCATGCCCTTCCGGGCAATACGGTTCTTCGCCTCTAAAGGAACCGCTAGCACTTATCAATTCCTCTTGAAAATACGTTTCTCGATTACACTCTTGGCACCAATACTCTTTTGGCATCTTCACCACCTCGGCTCTTCCGATTCTCCCCTAATTCACCATATTAACCCACTTTGTACCACTTTGTAACATAATTATTCCGGTTTGTCAAGTCTTTTAGGTGAAATTTTCGAGATTAGTTGATTTTGCTATATGCCTTATATATGGTAGAATGGTAACTGGTTTATGGAAGGTGGCGTTATGCTGAACTTGGGTATACTTACCATTAGTGATAAAGGGTCGAGGGGACAGCGCGAGGACGAGAGCGGTAAGGTAATAATGGAAAGCATGTCTATGTTGGGCCGTATGGTCGAATATGAGGTTATTCCTGATGAGGCGGATGTTATTGCCAGCAAGCTTGCTGAGTGGGCAGATGGAGGAGGTGTGGATATTATTCTGACTACGGGCGGCACGGGACTGAGCCCACGTGATGTTACCCCTGAGGCGACCCTTTCGGTAATGGATAAGGTTGTGCCCGGCTTAGCTGAGGCAATGAGATCTGAGACTTCTAAAACAACATCATTTGCTGTCCTGAGTCGATCTGTGGCTGGTATCAGGGGGAAGTGCCTTATTATCAACCTGCCCGGTAGCCCCAGGGCAGTTCGGGAGTGCCTTGAGGTTGTATTGCCTGTTATACCTCATGCTGTGGAAATTATCACGGGAGAGGTAACCGAGCACGTAGCTCCAGGTATCGGTAAGGATTAGATGGTGCGTATTGACATTTTGACCATATTCCCGCAGATGTTTGAGAGCTCCTTCGGTCTTGGTATTTTCAAACGGGCTATTGACCACAAATTAGTCGTGGTTAACGTTCATAATATTCGGGATTATACTTATAATAAGCATCACACTGTTGATGACTATCCCTATGGCGGTGGTGCTGGTATGGTACTCAAGCCTGAGCCTATTTTTGAGGCGGTAGCATCGATACAGTCAGATGTGTCTCAGGAGGGTGGAGTACTGCCCGTTATTTTACTTACCCCGCAGGGGCGACCCTTTTCTCAGCAAGTTGCTGAGGAGCTATCAAGCTATAGTCAGATGATTCTTGTCTGTGGTCGTTATGAGGGAGTTGATGAGAGGGTGCGTGAGCATCTTGTTACCGATGAGATCAGCATCGGGGATTACGTGCTTAGCGGTGGTGATCTGGCGGCTATGGTGGTAGTGGATGCTGTGGTCAGGCTATTACCCGGCGT
The DNA here is from genome assembly GCA_964342375.1 of uncultured Dehalococcoidales bacterium. Lineage (GTDB taxonomy): Bacteria > Chloroflexota > Dehalococcoidia > Dehalococcoidales > CAYFFA01 > CAYFFA01. The sequence continues at coordinate 4,285 of CAYFFA010000023.1, forward strand.
TCTTGGCTCAGAGGCTTCGCTGCTGGATGAGTCCCATGCAACCGGACTGCTGGAGTATCCCCACTATACTCGCCCGGCAGCATATAGAGGATGGTTTGTGCCTGATGTTTTGCTTTCGGGAAATCATGCTCAGATTGCTAAGTGGCGTCGTGAGCAGGCGCTTCACCGTACTCTAAAACGCCGTCCAGAACTATTGGAAAACGCTGGCCTGAGTTCAGAGGAAAGGCAGTTGGTAGATAGTTTGAGAAGTAATTTAGTCGACATGAGGAGTAGTGCCGAATGAGTATTGACTCAATGATAGAAGTAAAATCAAACCCGAATATTCCAGATCTTGCCTCGGGTGATACGGTAAAGGTCAGTGCCAAGGTGGTGGAAGGGGATAGGACGCGTACCCAGGTATTCCAGGGGGTGGTAGTCAAAGTGCAGCGCGGTGGGGCAGGTGCCAGCTTTACCGTGAGGCGTGTCGCCTATGGCATCGGGGTGGAGCGCACCTTCCCGCTATATTCACCGCTTGTAGAGAAGGTAGAGATAGTTCGGCATGGGAAAGTGCGCCGGGCTAAGCTTTATTATCTGCGTGGGCGAAGTGGTAAGGCGGCTCGTATCAAGGAGAAGCGGGCGGGGAAAGCAAAGAAGTAGAAGCAAGACAAGTTGGAGCTACCTCGCGGAGTAAGGGATGGGGTATGCTGAGGTCTGTGTTAATTCACCAATAGCCCAGCGCCGGGCATTTACCTATGCCATACCATCAGGTCTAAGTGTTGCTGTCGGGCAGGCGGTTTGGGTTCCTTTTGGGGATAAGGTTCTCCAGGGCATTGTTCTCGAGCTGATCGATTATTCAGCAGTTGAGGAAACCAGAGATATAGCTGGTGTTATTGAGCCTCATCTGGTATTATCTCAAGCCCATGTATCGTTGACTCGCTGGATAAGTGAGTACTATCTATCACCTCTTTTTGATGCCGTGTCTTTAATGCTACCTCCCGGATTTGAGCGGAAGGCGGTTACTTTTATCTCTGCTTCGCGAGTTCCTGATGAACGTGATGTCTCCTCCCTCCCTCAAGGACAGAGAGAAGCCATCGAGTTAGTGCGGGAACGGGATAGAATCAGTCTCAAGGAGATGGAAAAATCTTTCGGTAAAAAAAGGGCTCAGGCGATCATCTCGCAATTGGTTGGCCGGGGTCTAGCTGTTAGAAGCTATGAGCTTGAGCCAATAAAGGTAAAACCAAAGAAAGGGCTCTACATCCGCTTAACAATTACGCCTGATAAAGCTCGGCAGGAGGCAGCTAGGTTACAAGGACAAAGGGCTATCAGGCAGGCAACTCTCCTTGATTTCCTGGCACAGCATCACAAGTTTGTGCCCTTAGCCGAAGCCAGAAAAAGAACTAGATGCGATAAGCCTGTAATTAATTCACTTGTCGGTAAAGGTTGGATAACGGTTCAGCAGATTGAGGTAAAGCGCCAGCCGATTTCCTATCAGGATATCACTCCGTCATCTCCACTAAAACTTATCTCCGCGCAGAAGTCAGCCTTCGAGAGTATTAAATCCAGCCTGCTCCGGCAGGCAGAAGGTCGTAATTTGCCATCCGTTTTCCTTCTCCGCGGTGTTACCGGGAGTGGCAAGACCGAGGTCTATCTGCAGGCTCTGGCTGAGGCAGTGAGGCTGGGTAGGCGTGGCATTGCCCTGGTCCCGGAGATTGCCCTGACCCCCCAAAGTATAGAGCGATTTGCCTCACGCTTTCCCCGCAAGGTAGCTGTACTTCATAGCAAGCTCTCCCTGGGGGAACAATTCGACGAGTGGCAACGGATAAGAGGCGGAGAATGTGATGTGGTTATCGGTCCTAGGAGCGCTCTTTTCGCTCCCCAACTTGACCTGGGGCTGATAATTATTGATGAAGAGCATGAATGGGCATATAAACAAGATACATCGCCACGCTATCATGCCCGCGATGTCGCCATCAAGCTGGCGGAATTGACCGGGGCGGTGGTCGTTCTGGGCAGTGCCACCCCGGATGTAGAGTCCTTTTATTGTGCTCAGAGGGGAGACTACCACCTTCTTCACCTTCCAGAACGGGTTACCCCTGAAGAGGCTTCACCCATGCCACAGGTTGAAGTGGTGGATTTAAAAGAGGAACTTAAGGCGGGTAACAGGAGCATTTTTAGCTCCTGTTTGTCACAGGCTATATATGAATCCATTGCCGAAGGGGGGCAGGTGATTCTGTTTCTCAATCGGAGGGGGGCATCTGCCTTTGTTCAATGTCGTAACTGTGGCTTCGTGCTCCGCTGCAGGCGTTGCGAGGTTGCTCTCACTCATCATCGGGATGAGACTGCTCTGGTATGCCATCAATGTAACTATAAGGCATCAGTTCCGGATACCTGTCCTCGCTGTAAGAGTCGGCGGATAAAATATCTGGGTATTGGTACCCAGAAGTTGGAGCAGGAATCCGGTCATGCTTTCCCTCATGCCAGGTTGTTGCGTTGGGATAGCGATGTTACCGGGAAAGGCAAGGATTCGCATGGGGAGATATTAGGCAAGTTCCGTGACCATGAGGCTGATATTCTTATCGGCACACAAATGGTTGCCAAGGGGCTGGATTTACCTCTGGTTACTGCGGTCGGGGTGGTGAGTGCCGATACCAGTTTAAATCTACCCGACTTCCGGGCAGGGGAGAGGACCTTTCAGCTTTTGAGTCAGGTGGCGGGGAGAGCCGGGCGCGGTGTTATGGGGGGGCGGGTTGTCATTCAGACCTACTCCCCGGAGCATTATGCCATTCAGGCGGCAGCCAGACATGATTACCTCTCTTTCTATAATCAGGAAATTGAATATCGGCGCCAGCTTCGTAATCCCCCCTTCGCCCAGCTAGCCAGCCTTGTTTATAGCCATACTAACGATGCCCTTTGCCGGAGGGAAGTGGGAAGAATGAAGCGTCTGCTCGTTGAGGAAAGGGACTCAAAGGGAATAGCCGATGTCAGTTTGATTGGGCCAGCCCCGGCATTTATTCACAGGCTGCGGGGAAGATTTCGGTGGCAGCTTATCCTTCGTGGTTCTGAGCTTTCAGCTTTCTTATCGCCAATTCCTATTCCCCAGGGGTGGACAGTGGATATTGATCCGGTGGGACTAACTTAGTCACAGTTTCAGCCTCTCCTATCAACTGCTAGGGCTACGTTAAATCCCTGTCCACTGACTATCAATGCCTAAAGCAGTCTCAGCCGGCTCCCGGATTTTACAGTTTGGCCTTAGTTAGCTATAATCTTTGTTGTTATGGCAATCAAACCTATTCGTGAAGTACCCGAGCCGGTATTGAGACAGAAGTCAAAGCGGGTCAGGATTATCGATAACTCAATTAAGCAGCTGGTAGATGATATGTTGGAGACATTGCATGCCATTCCCGGACGAGTAGGACTGGCAGCACCACAGGTGGGTGTTCTCCTGCGGGTGATGGTTATTGGTATACCCGATAAAGAAGATATCATCTTAATTAATCCTGAGATAGTGCGCAAGGCGAATGAATGCCTGGTGAGTGAAGGCTGTCTGAGTGTTCCGGGTTACATCGGGGAGATCGAGCGCGCTGATTCGGTTACGGTTAAGGGACTTGACCGCAACGGGAAGAAGATACGAGTTAAGGCAAATGGATATCTGGCTCAAGCCCTGCAGCACGAAATAGACCATTTAAACGGGGTGCTTTACATTGACCATCTGGAGAGTATGGACAAGCTCCGCAAGCTTGATCCTGAGGAATCCGAGCTTTAGGCATTAGAGTGGCCTGGTAGTAAAGATAATTGACCGAATGTCTATTATAGGTAACCGACATTCTTATTTGCTTTCTTTGCGTTCCTTTTCAGCGCTTGAGGTGCATCTATAAGGCTTATGCAGGCAATAGCGGTGTGGCTTGTCAAGCGCTGGCCATCAATCTCAGTAGACGGAGGCTTTTGCTGCTGGCTCGCCTATTAAACCAAGGAAATGATTGCAGGTGGCAGCCACTGCCTCATCAGAGGAAAGATAAAAAAGGTCATCGAATCTGTATCCCGGAAATGCTTTTATTGCCCCAATAATGAATCTTTGGTTAATGTTACGCTTGCCCTGTCGCACACGGTAGACCTGGCTTACGGATATTTCCATAGCCTCAGCTAGCTCGCAAAGGTTATTGTATTTCCCGTCGCTGAGTTGAAAACCCCTTGTCTTTACCAGCATAGATGCTTCATTGTTAAGTGACATTTGGCATAGTATAACTCAAAAACGTCATTTGTCAATACCTGTAGCTTAATATTATCGTTAATTGGATTGCTACTTGTCCTCGGTGAGCGAGTATATTCATGAAAATTTAACATCAATTTTATGGGAAATTAGGCGTGGCAGTCTATAATAAAAGTGTAATGACGGGATTGACATTAGTGTCGTTAAAGTATTGACATTTGCCATCTGGCGAATTATAATATTACTTGGGAGGCAGTAATATGAGCAATTTAGGTGAGATACTCAGGCAGCAAAGGATTGCACTGTCACTGACCCTGCAGGAGTTGTCAGGTATGTCAGGTGTGTCCCCCTCCCATCTGGGCCGAATAGAGAGGGGAGAGCGTTTCCCTTCAGCTTCAATCCTGCGTAAGCTGGCCAAGCCATTAGGTTTTGAGGAGGACGAGCTATTTACCCTTGCCGGCTACCTGTCACCACAGTCTTCTGGCATAGCTGATGACCGGGCGGAGTATATCGGGAGGCAATTGGACCCTTACGTGGCCAGAATGTTAGCTCAAGAGCCACTAGAGGTGCAACGTGCTGTCATCGGGGTCATTACCATCTTGAAGAGCATCGCCAAGAGCCTGACCAGGGAAATCGACTAAGCAGCCTGTTTAAGTTGTGTTTATCTGGAACTAATTTGGCGCTTAGTCACTTTACAGCAGGTTTGAAAATTGGTAAGCTGTAGTTTCAACCTTTCCAGCCTGATTTTACCTGCAAGTAGCCTCTGGTGTTCCGTATGAGGAATAGTCGTCGCGCCCCAGTCGGACGGCTACGTTTGAGCATGCTCCTTTGGTGCTCTCACCAGGAGTACCGGCTTGTTTCCTCCCCGTTGTACCTTGTCCAGTTACACTGCCGAAAGCCCACCGACTAATACCTGACCGACCGTGTGTTGATATGGCAATCAGGTCAGCGTTGATTGCATCAGCGGCTTTAGTAATCGCCTCGGCAGCTTTGCCAGTTCCTCCCTTAACCTTCACATTGGCTCCTTTACTTATCAGGCCTTCACCTGCCTTCTTAAGGTAGTCCTTAGCCTTCCTCTTGATTTGCTCTATCTCTTTCTCAGTGTAGGGAACTGAGACACCTGCCTCCCCGGCGACAACATAGTGAGTCAGCGATGATACTACATGGATGAGCGTAACTTCTGTCTTTACCTCTGGTGATAGCTTGGACACCAGTTCCTCAACATAGGGCAGGGCAGACTCCCCTGTTTTAGAACCATCCAATGGGACAAGTATTTTCTGGCGAATTCCTCTCCTCCTCTTTAAAATTTATTTAAGGATTTGTTGTTTGAGCCTTTCTAATCTATCAGTTAAAGTGGACAACTTCTGGCGTTCTTTGTCAACAACGACTGCCGGGGCCTTGGTCAGGAATGCTTTATCCTTGAGCCTGGCTTCAAGTCGGGCAATCTCGGTCTGGATTTGGTCTAGCTCCTTCTCTAGCCGTTTTCTCTCCGCTTCCAGGTCGACCATGCTTGCCATCGGAATAATTACCTCGGCCTCTTTTAAGACTAATACCAGTTCATTGTCACCCGATTGACCTTGCTGTCGGCTGTTTAGAAAAGTAACCGGTCTCGCTCTGGCCAGCATCTCGATAGTCTGAGAGTGAGCGGTGATAGCTGGTGTGAGTTTGTCGGCATAGATTTGAGCCTCAATCCACCTGGTTTTTTCAACCTTGTATTGAGCCCGGACATTACGGATGGAGCGTATTATTTGTATTATGGACTCCATAACTTGCTCTGCCTGCGGGTCAATAGCAGTGTCCTCGGCCTTGGGGTAGGCAGCTACCATTATTGACTCAGCTTCTTGCCAATTTGACGGAAGGCGTCTTTTCAGGTTTTGCCATAGCTCTTCGGTGATGAATGGCATATAGGGGTGGAGGAGACGAAGCGAGGTCTCCAGAGTATGGACCAGAATGGGAATAGGCGACAGCACTTCCCCGGCGGTGGACTGGAGACGAATTTTGGCTATCTCAAGATACCAGTCGCAGAAATCACCCCACAGGAAATCATGGATTTGCCTCTGGGCTTCTCCGAACTGGAAGTCTTCCATGAGGTTGTTCATACTGGATATGGTGCGATTGAGCCGGGTCAGAATCCATCGGTCTTCTATAGGAAGAAGGTTCCACTGAATTTTCATGCCGGTATGGTCCGACCCAATGCTTCCGATAACGAAGCGGGTGGCATTCCATAGCTTATTGGCAAAGTTGCGACCAGCTTCTAGTCTTGATGTGGTTAGTTTGATATCGTTCCCAGGTGATGTGCCCGTGGATAGAGCCGTGCGGAGGGCATCGGTGCCATATTTTTCCAGCGTGTCGAGCGGGTTAAGCACGTTGCCTTTCATCTTGCTCATCTTTCCTCCCTTTTCATCGCGTACCAGACCATGCAGGTAAACGGTGTGGAAGGGAATATCGCCTGTGTCCTCAAGACCCATCATAATCATTCTGGCTACCCAGAAGAATAGGATATCATAGCCGGTTTCCATTACTGCGGTCGGATATAAGTAGCGCAGTTCCTGATTATCGTCAGGCCAGCCCAGTGTGGAATGGGGCCATAGGGCAGAGCTGAACCATGTATCCAGTACATCCGGGTCTTGTTTTATATTGGCTGAGCTGCAGTGCTGACAGGATTTCGGATCTTCAACAATTACTGTTTGCTCACCGCAGTCCTGGCAATACCAGACAGGGATTCTGTGCCCCCACCATAGCTGGCGGCTGATGCACCAGTCACGGATGCTCTCCATCCAGTTGAGATAGACCTTGGTGAAGTGCTGGGGAATGATGGTGATGCGTCCGTCCGTCACGGCTTCAATGGCGGGTTGAGCCAGTGGCTGAGTATTGATGAACCATTGCTTGCTGGCTATTGGCTCGATAATGGTCTGGCAGCGGTCGCAGTGTCCTACGGAGTGATTATAGGGTTCAATCTTTACCAGAAGTCCGTCTTTTTCCAGGTCGGATAGTATAGCTTTACGGCAGGCGAAACGGTCGAGTCCGGCATAAGGTCCGGCGTTTTCATTCATGGTGGCATCCGGGTTAAGTATGTTTACCTCAGGTAGCTCCTGGCGCTGAGCTACTTCAAAGTCTACCGGGTCATGGGCCGGGGTGATTTTTACCGCTCCGGTGCCAAAGGCGGGGTCGACAGCCTCATCAGCTACAACAGGTATTATCCGTTTCACCGCGGGCAGGACGACCCTTTTGCCGAGCATCGCCTTGAACCGCTTATCATCGGGGTTAACAACTACGGCAGTATCGCCGAGTATCGTTTCCGGGCGAGTGGTGGCTACGGTTATGAAGCCATCGCCTTCGACTAATGGGTAGCGGACGTAATACAGGTGCCCATGTATATCTTTGTGTTCCACCTCAAGGTCAGAGATAGCGGTAGCGCAGCGGGGGCACCAGTTGATAATCCGTTCACCCCGGTAGATTAACCCTTTATCATACAGGCGGACAAAAGCAGTGCGCACCGCCCGGCTCGGTTCTTCATCCAGGGTGAACCGCTCCCGGCTCCAGTCGCAGGATATGCCCAGTCTCTGGTGTTGCCCGGCGATGGTCTGGCGGCATTCTTTTGCCCACTGCCACATCCGCTCGATGAATTTCTCCCTACCCAGCTGGTGGCGGTTCAACCCTTCCTGAGCCAGCAGTTGCTCAACCACCACCTGAGCGGCAATGCCGGCATGGTCAACGCCGGGGAGCCACAGCGTGGGGTCGCCCTTCATCCGGTGCCAGCGGGTCATGATATCTTCCAGAGTGGCGGTTAGCGCATGACCGACATGAAGCTCTCCGGTGACATTGGGCGGCGGCATAATGATGACGAAGGGCTTCTTTTTCAGGTCTATCTCCGGCTTGAAGTAGTCCTTCTCCATCCAGAACTGATACCACTTCTGCTCAACCTTTCCCGGCTCATAGGCTTTGGGCATGTCGTGTTGAATATTTGGTGTTTGGGTCATTGTTACCTTTCTAGGATTACTAGGAACCTCACCCCTCGAAGAGTCTTCGACCTGTATCCCCCTCTCCTT
>CAYFFA010000024.1:0-11554 GCA_964342375.1 uncultured Dehalococcoidales bacterium
TGGCCTGCCTGTCTTTCCGAATGTCGCCCTTCTCTCTGGCGTAACCATAGACATAATCAGCCGAAAACATGTGGTTTACTGAAAAGAATGTATTGAATAGGTTCAACACGCCCGAATGTCCTAAACTGGAGGCGACTGTTATCACACCCCCGACCTTGTTAGCCAGCTTGCCGTATGCGTATAAGGGATAAGAGCGGTCGATAAGGATTTTGGCTTGCGCCGGGTCAAAGATTCGTATCTTAAACGAGCCCCTTGAAGGCTCGTCCGTGTTTCTGGTGGAGACGGGGGAGAGTCGAACTCCCCGTCCAAAGGAAGCTGCCCGAGATATACTACAAGCTTAGCCAGCTCTTTTATCTCGCCTGGCTAGCCTCTGCTGACCGAGTTTAGTCAGGCCAGTCGACAATTCTTTCACCGCCCTTATCGACGTCTAGGCGATGGCACCTCAATTTCTCAGCACCCAATCCCAACCCATTGAGGCAAGGTCAGGCTGGATGTGCAGCCTGTTTAGTTAGGCTGCGTAAACTAGCTCAGGTTCGCCAGTTATTTATTTGCCACTTGTTTTATGAGGTTAGTGACACCTCAGCTTGCAATCCCGTAGCCTACTTCCCCTGTCGAATCCAAGCGTCCCCACATACTACGGATAGCTTAAGGAAATCTACCTCCTTCTCTTAATAGCTCGCCCAATCTCCCTTTCTGCCTCGCGGCGGGCTATGGACTCTCGCTTGTCATACATTTTTTTACCTTTGCCCAATGCCACCTCAACCTTGGCGATACCGCCTTTAATATATACTTTAGTTGGAACCAGAGTAAAGCCCTTTTGTAACACCTGGCTGGCGAGGTTGTTTATTTGCTTACGGTGCAGCAAGAGCTTTCGGGGGCGCTTTGGCTCATGGCTCAGATAGCTACTGGACTCATAGCGGGCGATGTGAGCATTTAGTAACCATAGCTCTCCACCCTCAGGTCTAACATAAGCATCACTCAAGCTCATCCTCCCGGCCCGGATTGACTTTATCTCGCTGCCGGTAAGCGCAATACCGGCTTCTAAACTATCCTGAATAATATAATTATGATAGGCTTTACGGTTGGTTGCTACTGTCTTTATCGCCACAATATATTATATCATATGCAGAGGTCAGCCTCTATACTCCACCGATATGTATTATTCAGTCTCCAGTGAATCATCAGGGCCACCCTTACGCACAATGAGCTTAAGGCTATCTTGCCCCACCACGATGACTTCCTCACCGGTATCTACTGTCTCACCGACTGAGACAGCATCCCAGAGCTCATTTTTGATTTTGACCGTGCCATTCGGAGCTAGCGGATTTACTGCCTTAGCTTTGCTGCCAATCATTTCCGGCAGACCGGTAACCGGCTTTCGCTTCAGGGCTCGGCTACCCATGCGGTAGATGGCAACAGAGAAGCCAGCCCATGCCACCATTATGGCGATAAGACCGGGCAGGGATATATAAATCCCTAACTGGGGCAAGCCCCAGAGCACAATCGCTACCACGGCTGCCTCTTCCACCAAGGTGCTGAAAATAGCCAGTATAAGCCTGCCCGCCATCATTTTTCTTCCCTCCATTGTATTATAGCAGGATGCACCCTGTGTTGCCGATACTCAAATACGGATGCTATAATTGGCAGATGTATGATTATGAGGTGAAGAATGAAGCTGGGCCGTGAAGATGTGTTGCATATTGCCCTCTTAGCTCGACTGGGCTTAACCGAGGCCGAGGCAGACAGGTTCGGTGAGCAGTTATCCGTTATTCTGGAGAACTTTGAGGTACTGCAGCAGGTGGATACCACCGATATTCCGCCTACGGCACAACCTAATCCTCTCCAGAATGTAGTCAAAGATGATGAAGTAGCCCCTTCCCTGCCCCAAGGTCAGGTTTTGGCCAATGCTCCCCGTAAAGAGGGGGAATTCTTTAGAGTGCGAGGTGTGCTGGAGTAAAAATACGTCTGCTTAATGTGACGGGCGGTGCTGGCACAATAAGAGAGGTCAATAGTATTGTCCCTTGCCAAGAAAACAAGCATCGGTAGATTATACAGGAGAGGTCTTCGCCTTGAGTATTTTACCGTTGGCTATAATATCCTTGAGGCAGTTGCCTCAATCGTATTTGGCGCTATCGCCGGCAGCATTGCCTTGATTGGCTTTGGGCTGGATAATATCGTCGAGTCGTTGTCGGGCGTGGTTTTGATATGGCGGTTGAGACAGCACGGGAAAATATCGAAAGCGGCAGAGGAGAGAATAAAAAAGAGGGCGCAGAAGTTTGTTGCCATTACCTTCTTCATATTGGGACCATATGTCCTAGTCGAATCGATAAGGAAACTGGTGCTCACCGAAATTCCAGAGCCCTCGCTACCGGGGATAGTAATAGCGATTGTTTCACTGGTTATCATGCCTATATTGACCTGGCAGAAGTATACAACGGGTAAGCAAATCAGGAGCAAGGCACTGATGGCTGACTCCAAGGAGACACTTGCCTGCACCTTTCTCTCGCTGGCTCTGCTGCTGGATCTGGGGGCAAACTACTTATTCGGTTTCTGGCAGGCAGACCCGATTGTCGGATTGATAATTGTGGCGTTTTTGTTCAGAGAAGGGTGGGAAGGTTGGAGAGAGTCAAGCAGAGAGGAGCACGAGGTTGATGACCGACCATAACCTTTTGACAATTCACGAGGCGCACCAGATGCTTAAGACCGGGCAGGTGTCCTCGGTGGAACTGACCATGGCCTGCCTGGAGCGTATCAGCCGGGTTGAGCCGTCGGTCCGCGCAATAGTTACCGTTACCGAAGAGTTGGCTATGAAGCAGGCGCAGAAGGCTGACGAGCTTATTGCCGGAGGAGATATCGGACCACTTACCGGCATCCCGGGGCTAATTAAGGATGTCATCTGCACAAAAGGGGTGCGGACCACCTGCTCGTCAAAGATGCTGGAAAATTTCGTGCCGCCTTACGATGCTACGGTCATGGAAAAATTAAATAACTGCGGCGCCATAATTCTGGGCAAGGCCAATATGGATGAGTTCGCCATGGGTTCGTCCACGGAGAACTCAGCGTTTTTTACTACTCATAACCCCTGGGAGTTAAGTCGTGTCCCCGGCGGCAGCAGCGGGGGCTCGGCGGCGGCGGTGGCTGCCGGCGAGACTATCTATGCCTTGGGATCAGATACGGGGGGCAGTATCCGCCAGCCGGCCGGTTTCTGCAGTGTCACCGGATTGAAGCCCACCTATGGGAGAGTGAGCAGGTTTGGCCTGGTTGCCTTTGCCAGCTCCCTTGACCAGATCGGACCACTGACTCAGGATGTCACCGATTGCGCTCTGGTTATGAATGCCATCGCTGGCCATGACCCCAGAGATTCAACCTCGGCTCTCTATCCCACCCCCGATTACACACAGTGCCTGGCTGGCGACCTCAACAGGCTGCGCATCGGGGTACCCAGGGAGTATTTTGTCGAGGGGATGCAGTCCGGGGTTGAGGCGGCGATGCGAGCCGCCATCAGCAAGCTTGGGGAGCTGGGAGCGAAGGTGGATTGGGAAGTTTCGCTGCCTCACACCCCCTACGCCCTGGCAGTGTATTATATTATCGCTCCGTCTGAGGCTTCGGCCAACCTAGCACGCTATGACGGCGTGAAGTACGGCTTCTCATATCAGGATGCTGGCAGCATGTGGGATGCCATGGAAAAGACCCGCCAGCATGGCTTCGGCGCCGAGGTAAAGAGGCGTATCATGCTGGGCACCTATGCCCTGTCCACCGGCTATTATGATGCTTATTACCTCAAAGCCCAGAAGGTGCGTACCCTGATACGGCAGGAATTCGACCAGGCATTTGAAAAATTTGACGCCCTGGTGACGCCTACCTCTCCCACCGTCCCCTTCAAGATAGGGGAGAAGGCGGACGACCCGCTCCAGATGTACCTGAGCGATGTCTGCACCTTGCCCATAAACATCGCCGGGGTGCCGGCTATCTCCGTCCCGGCCGGCTTTGCCGACGGGCTGCCCGTAGGAATGCAGATCATCGGCAAGCCCTTCAGCGAGGCAACCTTATTAAAGATTGCCTACGCCTATGAGCAGGCGACTGAGTGGCATAAGAAGAGACCGGAGATTTAGGAAGGGGGGAAGGGTTTGGCAATGGACTTTAACTGCTACATAGTTGAGTCAGGTGATGAAGGAATAGAGACTGGCGGGTCCAGATGGTTCATCTTAGGCGCGCTTATTGTACAACAAGAGTTAGATTTTCAAACAATCACAATGGTTAGCAGAGTTAAGCAAAAGTTCGGGCATGATGATAAATTCGTTCTGCAGGGAAGGGTTCCCCAAATAAAAGTCTGTGCAGTCTCTTGAGATTACTTTGTCGCTGACGCTCCTCGCAATGACGGGAGGCTGGCATAAGAGGGATGGTTACATTAATAAAATGCTGGAAGAGACCTCTGAGCTAAAACCAATAAACGGCACCATGGAAGCCCACAGCGAATGGTACAACAAGATTACCAAAGAAATCGCCTCGCACAAGGACAGGCTGACCGAGAAAGAACAGAAGAAATATAAGCTGGACTTGGTTCTGCGGGTGGCTGGTAGAGTTGACAGTTTATCCTCCATTTGCGGGCAATGCCAGCTTTTCCAGCAGGAAATCTCTCAACTCAGCAGGGATTTGTGGGAAACATCCCTGATGACCAAAGACCAGCAGAAGAACTTTCCTAAGAAGATTAATAGCATCGTCAAGCATCTTCAGAAAGAGCATAAGCTGGTTACCAAGGGGCATTACTCGAGGATGGGGGTCGGAATCGGCTTTGCAATCGGCGTCGCTATTGGTGCCACTATCGGTGCTCGTGTAGATAATACTGGCATTGGTTTTCCCATCGGAATCGCCGGCATATTGGTTGGAAGATATTTGGATAATAAAGCAAAAAAGGAAGGCAGGATTATTTAGTCTTGTCTCAGGGGGTGGGGGTTTGAACGACCTCGAAGTGACTTGCTATTCCGGGCACACCTATGCCGAAAAGCCGCGCTCCTTCCGGTGGGGGGCATTGAATATGAGGTGGAGGCGATAGAGAAACCATGGCAGGAGCCGGGGGAGAGATACTTTCAGGTCCGCGCCGGTGGTAACAAATTGTTTCAACTCTGCTATAATGAGACAAAACAGCAGTGGTCATTAATAGAGCTGGTGAGGGGTTAAGAAATGATAGAAGAAATTCTGAAAATACTGAAAATACTGGAAGGTGACGGCACGGCTACCACCAAGCAAATATCTGCCATGACTGGCACCTCTAGTGCTGAGGTAGTCAAGCTCATCAAGAAGGCGGAGAAAGACCGGACCATCCTGAAATACAAAGCCATAGTCGACTGGGAGAAGCTGGGGGATGAGATGGTATGGGCGTGGATAGAGGTTAAGGTTACCCCTGAGCCGGATGTTGGCTTCGATTCTATAGCCGAGCACATTTATCGTTTCCCGCAGGTTCGCTCGGCGTACCTGGCTTCGGGGACCTACGACCTGGTCATTCTGGTAACCGGTAAAACCATGCACGAGGTAGCCGATTTCGTATCTGAAAAGATTGCCCCGATTGAAGGAGTGAAAGAGACGATTACCCACTTTATGCTTAAACGTTATAAGGAGGACGGTGAAATTCTGGAAGGAGAAGAAGAGGTTAAGCGACAGCCGGTAATACTCTAGACAATCTCCTCATCTCCGGGCGCTTAGCTGTAGGCTCTTATGGCAACAAATACCCATCGTCGGCACAAAAAATATCCTATATCGAAACAGGTCAAACGGATACCTCCCTCCGGGATACGGCGGTTCTTCGACCTTTTAGCTTCTATAGAGGGGGTAATCTCCCTGGGGGTTGGTGAGCCGGACTTTCCCACCCCGTGGCATATTCGTGAGGCAGCTATCAGCTCGCTGGAGAAGGGCTATACCATGTATACCTCAAACCTGGGGATGCCTGAGCTGCGCCAGGAGCTATCGCTTTATTTGAAGAATAACTACGACCTGGAATATGACCCCGACAGTGAACTTCTGATTACCGTTGGAGTTAGCGAAGCCTTGGACCTGGCGATGAGAGCTATTCTTAACCCCGGCGATGCAGTAATTGTGCCCGATCCTCATTATGTCTCCTATGATGCTTGTGTCATCCTAGCCGGTGGAACACCGGTTAAGGTGCCAACCAATCCGGAAAGCAATTTTGAGCTCAGCGCTGCCGATATCGAGGCGAGGGTAACCGGCAAAACCAGAGCCATTCTTATCGGTTATCCGGCAAACCCTACCGGAGCTGTGATGAGCCAGGAAAAATTATCACAGCTAGCCGAGGTAGCCCGACGGCATAATCTATTGGTTATCTCCGATGAGATTTATGCCAAGCTGGTATATGGGGTAGATCATACCTGCGTGGCTGCGCTACCTGAGATGCGGGAGAATACCGTTCTTCTCGGTGGTTTTTCCAAAGCTTATGCCATGACCGGGTGGCGCGTCGGCTACGCTGCAGCCGACAGAGAGATTATCGCCGCAATGACCAAGATTCACCAGTATACTATGCTGTGCGCGCCCATAATGGGGCAGGAGGCGGCTATAGAGGCATTAAAATCGGGCGAAGACAGTGTTACCGAGATGGTGGAGGAATACAACAGGCGGCGCCTAGTTATAGTCAAAGGGCTGAATGACATAGGACTACCCTGTTTTGAACCGCAGGGGGCATTCTATGCCTTCCCATCAATAAAGGGCACTGGTATGACTTCAGAAGAGTTTGCGGAAAAGCTCCTGCTTGAGGAAAAGGTAGCGGTAGTCCCCGGCTCAGCCTTTGGACAGTGTGGTGAGAGATATGTCCGCTGTTGTTACGCCACCTCGTTAGCTGACATTGAAGAAGCGTTAGCGCGGATGAAGCGGTTTATGGCTAAATATCAGAAAATTTAACTCTGAGGTAGATTAAAACTAAATCAAACCCATATTTTGCTTAACTTCTCTGAGGGTTTCCCGGGCAATAACCTTGGCTCGCTGCGCGCCATCAGTCAGGACTTCGGTTACGTATTGTGGTTTGGTGGCCAGGGCGGCCCGCCGCTCCCGAAACGATCTGAGGGAGGCGTTAATCTGCTGAGCCAGTATCATCTTATGGTCGACACAGCCGATTTCAGCCCGGCGGCATTGGTCGGCAAGCTCCTCTTGTTGAGACGGGCTGAAGAATCCGTCGAGCTTATAGATATTGCATATTTCGGGGTGCCCAGGATCAGTTCGGTACTGGCGAGCCGGGTCGGTAACTGCTGCCCTTACCCGCTCTACAGTATCCTCTTCTGACAGTGCCAGTTCGATATCGTTGCCCAGTTGCTTGCTCATCTTGTCTTTACCGTCCAGCCCCAGTATCAGCGGAAACGAGGTAAGCTTTGCCTCGGGCTCAGGGAAGGTATCGCCGAATAAATTATTAAAGCGGCGGACAATCTCTCTGGCTAATTCCAGATGAGGCAGCTGGTCTTCACCAACCGGTACAACTTCAGCTTTATAAAGGACGATATCGGCCGTCATCAGGACGGGATATCCTACCAGTCCATAGTTGACGTTCTGGGGCTGGAGCTTTGCCTTATCCTTGAAGGTAGGCACCCGCAGCAGCCAGCCCAAGGGGACAACCATGCTAAGTAAGGTATGTAGCTCCATGACCTCGGGGACATGAGACTGGACAAAGAGGATGCTTTTTCCGGGGTCGAGGCCTGCCGCCAGCCAGTCGAGCATCATCTCATGGATATTCCTTTGCAAGCTGCCGGTCTCTTCTAACGTGGTCAGGGCGTGGATATCAACTATGCAGTAGAGGCATTCATACTTATCCTGGAGGTTGACGTAATTCTGTATGGCGCCCAGGTAATTCCCTATATGTTGTCTACCGGTGGGACGAGCCCCAGAAAAAACACGCTGCTTCACTTAAGCCTCCTCAACCAGGAAGTGTACCATAAAGATGAACGTAAGGACAAGTTAATTATGGCTACATGGATAAGCAAATTTGACTCTCCAGGCAGTGAGCCTGTAATATCTTTGGGAGGTCACCATGATCAGAAGCGTTAATGGCAGGACGCCCGTGATAGCTGATTCAGCCTTTGTCAGTGAGGCGGCTTACGTTGTTGGTGATGTGGTAATTGGCGAAAACTCCAGCGTCTGGCCGGGGGCGGTAATCAGGGCTGACTTTGGCAAGATAAGGATTGGCAAGAATACCAATGTGGAAGATAACTGTATTATTCATTCAGGTTCACCCTCTGCCCCCGATATGGAAACTACCATCGGGGATAATGTGCATATTGGTCACGGCGCCGTATTGAACTGCTGGAGAATAGGGAACAATGTTCTCGTCGGAATGAATGCCACCGTCCTCCATGATGTTGAAATTGGAAGTTTCTGCGTGATTGGAGCCGGGTGTCTGGTCGGGCAAGGGATGAAGATACCGGACGGGTCGTTTGTGGCCGGTGTTCCCGGAGAGCTCAAAGGAAAGGCTTCGTCAAAGCAGCTATGGTGGATCAAAGAAGGCCCTCAGACCTATGTTAAATTAGCCAGACAATATAAAGGGCAGGGACTCTAGCCACTGAGCGCTTCACATCTTCTCCGGTGCAGTCATCCCCATAAGGTGAAGAGTTTTCGCCAGGACGAGCTTAGTTGCTTCTACCAGCTTGAGGCGAGCCCCGGTTAATGCCTCGTTCCGGGAGACGACGCGGCACTGCTTGTAAAACCTGTGGAATACGGTAGCCAAATCCTGTGCATAGTAGGTAAGGTGGTGAGGTTCCAGGGTATGAGCTACTATTTCAACTATCTCTGGCAAAAGCAGGGTCTCCCGGATTAGAGCCAGCTCAGGCTCGGTAGATAGCAGAGAAACGTCTCCATCCTCATAGTTGATGCCTCTCTCCTGAGCCAGGTGCAGGATGCTGGCAATACGGGCATGGGCATACTGAACATAGTAGACGGGGTTGTCTGCCGAGTGTTTTTTGGCTAATTCTATGTCAAAGTCCATTTGTGCATCAGCCGTGCGGGACAGGAAAAAGAATCGACAGGCGTCACTTCCTACCTCGTCGACTAGCTCACGAAGGGTAACGATATCGCCGCTGCGCTTGGAGAGGCGCACTAACTCTTTACCACGGCGAAGGGTAACCATCTGAGACATTATCACTTCCAGCCGCTCAGGGCCAATGCCTAGAGCACCGACCACCGCTTTCATTCGGGATACGTGCCCCTGGTGGTCGGCTCCCCAGATGTTAATTACCTTTTCAAACTTGCGCTCTACAAACTTGTTATAGTGGTAGGCAATATCAGCGGCAAAGTAGGTGGGTGAGCCATCGCCGCGCACCACTACATTGTCTTTATCCTCCCCCAGGGCGGTAGAGACAAACCAGGTAGCTCCTTCCTTTTCGGCTATGTATCCTTCTTGCCGCAGAAGCAATATTGCCTTCTGGTATTGCCCCTTATCATAGAGGCTCTGTTCACTAAACCAGACATCAAAACTTACCCCTAATAGTTCAAGGTCGCTCCTGATTTGTTCTATAGACTTCTCTAAACCGAGCTTCCCCAGTTGCGGCACTGCCTCTGTCTCCAGCAGAGCGAGAAACCTGTCTCCCTCCTCAGCAACGATTTCTTTAGCCAGTTCAATCATATAGACGCCAAAATAGCCCTCAGAGGGCATTTCGGCATCGAGATTCAGGCATTGCTGGTAACGGGCATATAGGGAGCGATAAAAGGCGTCTATCTGGTTGCCGGCGTCATTAATGTAATACTCTGTCTCCACAGTGTAGCCGGCAGCGGCAAGCACAGTGGCTAGGGTGCTGCCCAGAATGGCGCCACGGCCGTGCCCGACGTGAAGCGGGCCGGTGGGATTGACGCTGACAAATTCTAGCTGTACCCGGCTGTCCTTACCGAGGTCGATATCGGCATAGGAATCGCCATCCAGGAGGATTAATTCTACCTGTCCGGCCAACCAATCCCCTTTAAGCTTGAAATTAATGAACCCCGGTGGCGCCACTGCGACACTATCAAACTCTGGAGCTTGAGATATAAATCCTACTATCTCCTCGGCTATGGTCAGCGGACTGAGTCCGCTTGACCGGGCCAGTTTCAGGGGCAAACTTGAGGCATAGTCGCCGTGTTCCGAGTTCTGCGGGTGCTCCACGGTAACCTCAGGCAGAGTCACCGAAGGCAGCTTGCCCAGTTTCTGGGCCTGGCTTGCCGCCTGCGTCAGCAACTCTATAAGCCGTCGTTTAAGCGCTAAGATTCCCGTTGCGTCCTCTTTCATGCCTAGATTATAGCACAATGCTGGTCAGTGGGGTTAATCAGGGATTTTTCATCAACCTCACCTCCTTAGTCCCCATCTCCAGTCTTGGAGGAGGGGAGGGGAAGGAAGAGGGGCTTCACCACTCTTGAACGCCCGTTCCGTTTGGATACAACTTGCACTAACGATTGGTAATCCGGTAATATCGTCACCTAAATATAGTCTCAAGTTTGTTACCGTTTTTCTTTGTTCATTAAGCTAGCTTCATTTTCTGGTAATATCATTCCTACAGACGTACCAAGCTCATTCCAGCATGGTTCCGGTCTCTCTTAACTTCCCTATTGATTTTGTCGTACTTGCAATATTACTATTGCGGTGTCGATAGACGGATGGCGGATAAAGAAGAATCTTAAGGAGTCTGGGGTGGTAAATAAATCCCTTGTTCCAACTGACAGGATTGAAAAGGCTATTCTGTTAATCCACAAGCAAAAAGTTATGCTCGACGCTGACCTGGCAGAACTATACGGGGTTGAAACCCGTGTCCTGATCCAGGCTGTTAAGCGAAATATTGAGCGTTTCACCGATGACTGCATGTTCCAGCTTAACAAAGAAGAGCTTGATTTTCTAAGGTCACAAATTGTGACCTTAAAGAAAGGACATGGGCAACACGGCAAGTATCCGCCATATGCGTTCACCGAGCAGGGTGTTGCTATGCTCTCCAGCGTCCTTCGCAGCCAGCGTGCCATCCAAGTGAATATTGAGATAATGCGGGCTTTTATCCGTCTGCGGCAAATACTCGCGTCCCATGTCGAACTTGCCCGAAAACTTGATGCGGGACTATATAATTGTGGATGGGATTTTACATAGGGATATCAAACGTTAGGCAAAAAGTTCTGTCCATTGTAAAACTCGCTCTACCAATGGATTTGAAACACGCCATACCTAGCTCACCTCGGCATCTTTTTGCCAGACCTGGGCTAGCTCCTTGGTGAGAAGCTTGTGCTCAGGTTTTTCCAGCGCAGGGTCTATTTGAAAGAGCTTTATTGCCTCACTCCGTGCCAGTTCCAGCAGCCCCACATCGGAGAGCTTAGCCATACGCAGGTCAGGCATGCCGCTCTGCCGCGTGCCGAAGAACTCTCCCGGACCCCGCAGGCTTAAATCCTCTTCAGCCAGTTGAAAGCCGTCCTGAACTTTCTCTATTATATCCAGTCGCTGTCTGCCTACCTCTGAAGGGTTCTGGGCTAACAACATGCAGTAGCTTTGCTCCTGTCCGCGCCCTACCCTGCCCCGGAACTGGTGCAACTGCGACAGGCCAAAGCGGTCGGCGCTCTC
>CAYFFA010000025.1:0-9630 GCA_964342375.1 uncultured Dehalococcoidales bacterium
GGAAGGGGGATAAAGGGGGATGGGGCTACATTTAATAACCAGTGGTTGACTTGATGGATTTCGTTAAAGGCAGATAAATAGATTGAGCGAAGTTATTGTAATTAAGATAGGCGGGGCCACCTTTGGCAGTCATGACACGACCCTTGAGGACATAGTTCACCTCCAGCAAGAGGGCAAATCATTGGTGGTAGTGCATGGTGGGGCTAATGTAGTAACCGAATGGCTTTCGCGGCAGGGCATTCCTGCTAGGTTTGTCCGTGGCGAGCGGGTAACCGATGAAGCGGCGCTTGAGATGGTAACCGCCGTGCTCGGAGGACTGGTCAACAAAGAGTTTGTCGCCACTATCAATGGCCTGGGGGGAAAGGCAGTGGGTATCAGCGGTATAGACGGGGCTCTAATTAAAAGCAAGCTCAGGAACAAAGAGATGGGCTATGTCGGCGACATAATCAAAGTAAACACCGCTCTCCTTGAAACTCTGTTACAGTCAGGCTTTGTTCCGGTAGTTGCCCCGCTGAGTCTTTATGCCGTCGATAAACCGGACGATGCTCCGCCAATGCTTAACCTGAACGGGGATACCGTGGCAGGTGAAATCGCTGCCGCCGTTGGTGCTGAAAGGCTTATCTTTCTAACTGATGTCGCCGGAGTCTGTGACGATTCAGGAAAATTGATACCTCAGCTATCACCTGACGAAGCTGAAGCATTAATGGCTTCAGGCGTGGCTTCGGGGGGGATGATTCCCAAGATTAATGCCTGCCTGAGAGCCTTGTCCGATACTTCGGCTACGTGTATCATAGATGGCAAACAGCCGCATGCCCTGCTCAGGGAGGTTGAAGAAGGCGGTAGTGGGACCACAATAAGGAGATAACAATGAGCGACTGGCAGGAGCTTGAACGCAAATATTTTATGCAGACTGCGCAACGCACACCGGTAACCATGGTCAGGGGACAGGGGGCGCGGGTGTGGGATGAAAATGGCCGGGAGTACCTGGATTTTGTTGCCGGTTGGGCGGTCAATAGCCTGGGACACTGTCACCCGGCAGTAGCTGACGCGGTGACGGAGCAGGTGCATACCCTCATTCAGACTTCAAACCAGTTTTACACTATCCCCCAAGTTCTCCTGGCGGAGCTTTTAATCGAGAATAGCTGCCTGGATAAAATCTTTTTCTGCAATAGCGGGGCAGAGGCCGCCGAAGGGGCAGTGAAGCTGGCACGCCGCTACGGCAAACTCCATCTGGACGGAGCTTACGAGGTTATTACCACAACAGGCTCCTTTCATGGTCGCACTCTAGCCATGACAGCAGCCACCGGCCAGCCAAAGTTTCAGCAGCCATATGCTCCCCTGCCCACCGGTTTCATAAATGTGGAGTATAATAGTAGCGAGGCGATAAAAGCGGCTACCACCAGCCAAACCTGCGCCGTGATGCTGGAACCAATCCAGGGAGAAGGCGGAGTCAACGTGCCCGATGATGATTACTTAGCCGCGGTGCGGGACTGGTGTAACCAGAAGGGTATTTTACTTATTCTTGATGAGATTCAAACCGGAATAGGCCGTGTGGGGACGCTTTTTGCTTATGAGCAGTCTGACGTTGAACCTGATATAATGACCCTGGGGAAAGGATTAGCCAGCGGCGTACCCATCGGGGCTATTCTATCCAAAGAGAAGGCAGATGTTTTCACTGCCGGGGAGCACGGCTCTACCTTCGGGGGAAATCCTCTGGCCTGCGCCGCCGGTCACACCACGGTGAAGTTCGTTATTGACAACAATATTGCCGAAAACGCTAGGAAGGTGGGACAGTATTTGATTGCCAAACTTGAAAGCCTGAAACAGAAATACCCGTTTATCACTGATGTGCGGGGTCGCGGGTTCCTGGTAGCCCTGGAGTTCGGTAGCGATATCGCCCCATCAGTGGCAACGTCTTGCCTTGATATGGGCCTGTTGGTTAATCGTCTAAATCCCAATGCCCTGCGCTTCATACCCCCCCTCATCATTGGCAACGGGGAGGTTGATGAGGCACTGGGCATTCTGGACAAGGCACTTTCCGGCGTCGGTTCAACGGAGGTTCAGAGTGGCAGATAAAGTAGTCTTGGCTTACAGTGGTGGGTTAGACACATCATCGGCCATCAAATGGCTCAAAGAAAAGTATGACATGGATGTTATCGCCCTCACCATTGACGTGGGGAATGAGCGTGACTTTTCTGCCGTTAAGGAAAAGGCGCTGAAGGCTGGCGCAGTGAAGGCGCTGGTGAAGGATGCCAAAAAGAAATTTGTCGACGATTTTGTCTTTCCGGCATTACAGGCGGACGCCATCTATGAGGGGCAATACACATTAGCTACTGCTCTGTCCCGTCCCCTGATGGCTAAGCTGCAGGTGGATGTCGCGCTTGAGGAGGGGGCTTCAGCCGTGGCTCATGGCTGCACTGGCAAGGGAAATGACCAGGTACGGTTTGAGGTGAGTGTTAATGCCCTGGCTTCGGAACTCAAGATAATTGCTCCGGCCCGGGAATGGAACATGACCCGCGAACAGACCATTGAGTATGCCCAGCGTCATGGTATTCCGATACCTGTTACCTTAAGTAGCCCGTACTCAATCGATGAGAACCTCTGGGGGAGGAGTATTGAGTGCGGTGTCCTTGAAGACCCGTGGGTTGAACCTCCTGCCGATGTGTTCACCTGGACGAAATCCCCCGCTGAAGCTTCGGACAAGCCAACCTATGCGGAGATTGGCTTTGACAATGGTATCCCGGTCGCCATCGATGGGCAGAAGCTGGATGGCGTCAGCTTGATTGGGCGGCTAAACAAGCTTGCCGGCGGGCACGGAGTGGGCAGGATTGACCACATAGAGAACCGGCTGGTGGGGATAAAGTCGAGGGAGATTTATGAAGCGCCGGCAGCCACCGTGCTGCTCCAGGCACATCAGGCTCTGCAGTCTCTGACATTAGCCAGAGAGCAATTAAGGTTCAAGCAGAAGGTAGCAATGGAATATGCCGACCTCATTTATAACGGCCTGTGGTTCACCTCACTGCATCATGATTTGGCTGCCTATGTAAAAAGTTCACAGCGCTTCGTCACCGGCACGGTGCGACTCAAGCTGTTCAAGGGAAGCTGTACCGTGGTCGGGCGCAAGTCACCATTTTCGCTGTATGACTTCGGGCTGGCTACCTATGACAGGGGAGACGAGTTTGTCCAGAGTGCCGCCCCCGGTTTTATCCACATCTGGGGGCTGCCGGTCAGAACTCAGGCTCAGGTGCAGCCAACAAAAGACGAAACAGGGGAAGAGGGTAAATGAGCCATATTCGCGGGCGTTTTTGCAAGGAAGCTGACGAATCGGTAACCGAATATACTACCTCCATCCCCTTTGATTGGTGTTTATATCACCATGACATCGCTGGGTCAATCGCCCATGCCAAAATGCTAGCCAAACAGGGCATAATCTCACCAAAAGAAGCCGAGATTATCGCCAACGGGTTGGTAGATATTCAAAAGGAGATAGAGCAAGGCGAATTTGAGTTCGAGCCCGAACTAGAAGATATCCATATGAACATTGAGGCTCGCCTCATTGAGAAGGTAGGTGGGGTGGGGGGTAAGCTCCACACCGCGCGCTCCAGGAACGACCAGGCAACTCTGGATTTGCGCCTCTTTGCCAGGGAAGCAATCGCTGATACCATGGTCAGGATAAGAGATTTTCAACAGGCGCTTATCAACCTGGCTGAAAAGAATAAGGGTGTGGTCATGCCGGGATATACTCATCTGCAGCCAGCACAGCCGGTATTGCTGGCACACCACCTCTTAGCCTATTTTCAGATGCTTCAGCGCGACTTCGACCGTTTCGGTGACTGCCTGAAGCGAACCGATGTCATGCCTCTGGGCAGCGGGGCAATAGCCGGCATAGCCTATGATATTGACCGTGAATTCCTAGCCCGTGAACTGGGCTTCAGCCAGATAAGCCAGAATAGTATGGACGCTGTGTCCGATAGAGATTTTGTGGTCGAGTATGAAGCCGTCGCCAGCCTCTGCATGATGCACCTTTCCCGACTGGCAGAGGAAATTATTCTGTGGTCTTCAGCAGAGTTCAATTTTATTGAGCTTGATGAGGCTTATGCCACCGGCTCAAGTATCATGCCCCAGAAGAAGAATCCCGATGTCGCCGAACTGGCCCGGGGTAAGACGGGACGAGTCTATGGCACACTTATGGCAATGCTGACGACGATGAAAGCCCTCCCCCTCTCCTATAATAGAGATATGCAGGAAGATAAAGAGGGTTTCTTCGATACTGTTGATACGCTGCTATCCACACTGGAAGTATTCACCGGCATGGTCGAAACACTGCGAGTCGAAGCTGAGAATATGGGACAAGCTGCAGGGCGAGGCTATATTCTAGCCACTGATTTAGCCGACTATCTGGTCAAGAAGGGGGAGCCCTTCCGCACTGCCCACGATATAGTGGGTCGGCTGGTAAGCTATGCCGTGGAAAAGGGTAAATCGCTTGATGAACTCGGCCTCGCTGGATATAAGAAATTCTCTCCACTCTTTGAAGACGAAGTCCGCTCAATTACAGTGGAATCATCTCTCGCTGCCAGAGATGTCACCGGCGGTACTGCCCCCAAGCGAGTAGACGAAGCACTAGCCGCCGCCAAAAAAATAATCGGAGACTTCAGACATAGAAAATAGTCTCCGAAAAGCTGGAGGGGAGATATGAGCTAGCTTGCGCTCGAAGGCAGCTTCTTAGTTGCTTTATGATGGGTACGGAGGCATCTGGTGCATAGGGTAATCCGTTTTCGCTTCCCGTCTACCTCAAGAGTAACCGGGTGGATATTTGGCACCCAGCGGCGATTGGTGCGCCGTTTAGAGTGGCTCACATTATGCCCGAACTGGGGTAATTTCCCGCATATATCACATTTCAATGTTGCGTCTCCTTTGATTGACAACCAAATATGGGGTAGAATGCTAATAAGAATACTATCATATCCAAGTGAACTTGGCAAGGGTGGGACAGGATGAAACGGGCTGACTCCATCATCGGGCAGAACTTACGGGAAATGTTTGCCGCTGCTACTGCGTGGTTAGAGAAGAGCGCTGCAGACATTGATGCTCTAAATGTCTTCCCGGTACCTGATGGTGATACTGGGACTAACATGCTGTTTACCATGCGTTCCACCATGGAAGAAGCCTATCGGGCTCCTGACCGGAGCGCCGCAGCCGTAGCTCAAGCAATGGCTAAGGGAGCACTTATGGGGGCCCGGGGTAACAGCGGGGTAATCCTATCGCAGATTTGGCGTGGCTTAGCCCAGGGTTTGGCGGAGAAGGAATCGCTTACCGGCAGTGACCTAGCTGATGCCCTGAAACAATCATCAACCATGGCTTATAATGGTCTAAGTAATCCCGTGGAGGGAACTATCCTTACTGTTATTAGAGAAGCTGCCTCGGCTGCCCAAACGCAAGCTTCCAGTGGCGGCAATGACCTGATATCGGTTATGGAAGCTGCGGTCGATGCCGCCAGTGAAGCGGTGGCTAATACCCCCAGCATTCTTCCCGTACTGAAGGAGGCCGGAGTAGTGGATGCCGGAGGACAGGGGCTTTACACAATTCTGGAGGGTACACTCCATTATCTCAAAGGCGAGGCAGAACAACTTCAGTTGCGCAAGCCCCTGATGATTGTCAGTAGCGTACCTCTACCTGTCAGATTGCCACAAATGGCAATGGGTGAGGTGCCCTATGGATACTGTACTGAATTTATGCTCAAAGGGCATGAGCTTGGCTCTGATAAGATCAGGAGAAAACTGGAGAAGAAGGGACAGTCTCTAATTGTAGTTGGTGATGAATCTACGGTTAGAATCCATATTCACACTTTAGACCCGGGCGATGTCATTCACCAGGCTACCTCCCTGGGTACTATGCATCAGGTATCAATTCGAAATATGAATGAGCAGCTCCAAGACTTCGTAGAGATGCAGAAGGAGAGGATGCCAGAGGTTGATATGGCTATTATTGTGGTGGTATCCGGGGATGGGCTTACTGAAGTTTTCAAAAGCCTGGGAGTAACAGTCATTGTTCCCGGTGGTCAGACAATGAACCCAAGCACCAAGGATTTGCTCCAGGCTGCGGAGGCGGTAGCCTCGGATAAGGTTATCATTCTACCCAATAACAAGAATATAGTGCCTGCCGCCGAGCAGGTCCAGTCTTTAACTGAAAAAAGAATCGAGGTAGTGCCTACAACAACAATCCCACAAGGCGTAGCTGCCCTCTTAGCCTTTGACTATGAAGCTGACTTTGGGACAAACATCGAGCTAATGAAGAAGTCAAAATCGGCAGTGGCGACTATTGAAATTACCAGAGCTATACGTTCGACTCAACTGGGTGGGCAGAATATCAAGAAGAAACAGGCTATCGGCTTCCTGGACGGTGATTTAGTAGCTGTGGGCGATAGCACCACCGATGTTCTTAACGAGGTGCTAGCCAGACTAGCCCTGAATAAAGCCGAGGTAATCACTATCTACTACGGGGCTGATACCGAGACGATTGAGGCTGAACAGGTCGGTCTCAGTATTCGTGAACAGCATCCTCACCTTCAGGTTGAGGTGGTTCGGGGTGGTCAGTATCACTATAACTATATTGTTTCTGTAGAGTAGGAGGAGTTCAACGATGACTGTCAAAATTATCGCCGATAGCTTGGGTGATGTGCCCCCTGAGGTAGCCAAAGAGCTTGGCATCACCATAATTCCAGTACATGTCATTTTTGGTGCCGAGAGTTTTCGGGATGGCATTGACCTAACTACTGAGCAGTTCTATGATAAGCTAACACGCGAGAAAACTCTGCCGACTACCTCAGTACCCCCCCTCGGCATCTTTGTTGATGCCTTTGATAAGCTGGCTGAAGAGACAGACGAAATCCTTGCCATCACTATCTCTAACAAGCTCAGCGCCACACACGAAACAGCAGCACAAGCCGTAGAGTTAATGAAACGGAAATGCCGGGTAGAAGTAGTCGATTCACTCGGAGCGGCTATGGCAGAAGGGCTGCTAGTTATTACCGCTGCCAAGGCAGCCCAAGCAGGAGCTGGCCTTGATGAGATAATCAAGTTGGCCCAGCGTAATATCACGCGGACAGAGATACGTATGGCATTTGATACGCTGGAATATCTTAAAAGGGGCGGCCGTATTGGCCGTGCACAGGCTCTCCTCGGGTCAGTGCTCAAGTTGAACCCTATCCTTGGCATAAAAGATGGTGAAATTCATCCTTTTGCCCGGGAGCGCTCACGGGCCAAGGCGATAGACTATTTATATAACTTTGCCATGAGCTTTGCCAATATCGAGGAGCTGGCGGTGGAAGATGCCACCACCCCTGACGAAGCCGATATGCTGGTTGAGCGGCTCAGCTCCAGATTCCCTAGGGAGCGTATCTACCGGCCGAAGGTAAGCCCGGTATTAGGAGCACATGTGGGTCCCCATGTTCTGAGTGTAACTGTGTTGGGAGACAGGAAGTAGCATCTGCCAGAGCAAACGGAGGCAGAACATTGTCAATAAACGTTGAGCCTCTGCGTAAGGTTCTCGAGCTCGAACGCAACAAGGGTTATGCGGACTCAGCGGTAATGGGTGGTCTGGATAAATTCCTCCGTCATTGGACCGGTCAAGCTACAGAGTCAATAACCGATTCCCGTCTCTTAAACCGCTTCCACAAACTTCGCCTGGTCGATTCCAATTATGCCTCACTGATCAAGGAGCAGCGCAAGCAGTGGGTGAGTGATGTGCTTGACTTTTTAGCTGAGATTGAGCGCACCGTAGCCGAAAAGAGCAAAGTCGAGCCATCACCGATAACCAGCTTGCCATCCCCTAAGCCAAAAGCGCCGAGGATAGCGTCTGACCAATCTATTGATTCTCCCATTACTGTGATAAGAGGCATTAGCTCAAGCATGGCGACTAAATTCGATAAGCTGGGTGTGAAGACAATTCGTGACCTCCTCTTCTTTTTCCCACACCGCCACCTCGACTACAGCCAGACGAAACATATCTCACAGCTCACCGAGGGGCAAGAGGAGACCGTAATAGCTAATGTATGGCAGGCTCAGGAAATTAGGCTGGGAGGTAGACGAAGCACCGAGGCTATTATCGGCGATGAGACAGGCAATGTCAGGGTGGTATGGTTCAATAACCCGTATATAGCCAGGAATCTCTCTACCAATGTGCGAGTGGTCATAAGCGGCAGGGTAGGCTTATTTAACGGGCGACTCGTCTTTGAATCTCCGGAATGGGAGATGGTAAACGATAAGGAGCTGATTCATACCGCGCGCTTGGTTCCTGTCTATCCCCTCACTCAGGGGCTACGTCCCCGCCATGTAAGAAAACTGATGAAAGAGGTGGTAGACCAGTGGGCATGGCAGGTGGAAGATTTCCTGCCGCCGGAGCTGAAAGGACGGTGCGACCTGCTGGAGCTGCCCCGGGCTATAAGTCAGGCGCATTTTCCTGAAGATGCAACCCTGAAAGACAGGGCGAGGGTTCGTCTCGCTTTCGACGAGCTCTTTCTCCTCCAACTGGGTGTGCTGAGCAGGAAGCGCGACTGGCAGGAGAGCCAGCCGGGAAGCCCGTTCAGTATCGAGCATCCAGTGCTGGAAACCTTTATCAAGTCTCTACCCTTTGAGCTAACCGCCGCGCAACAGAAGGTATTAAGCGAGCTACTTGCCGATTTGCAGAAGTCGCAACCAATGTCTCGCTTACTTCAAGGCGATGTGGGCAGTGGCAAGACGGTAGTAGCTGCCGCCGCCCTGATTATAGCGACGGCAAATGGTTACCAGGGGGCATTTATGGCGCCAACTGAAATCCTGGCCGAGCAGCACTTTACTACAATCTGCAACCTCCTTTCCAGAGCGGGGCGTCAGGAGGATACAGAGGACTACTTGCATACCTACTCAGGGCTTCTATCGCACCCGCTCATTGTGGCACTG
Organism: uncultured Dehalococcoidales bacterium; assembly: GCA_964342375.1. GTDB lineage: Bacteria > Chloroflexota > Dehalococcoidia > Dehalococcoidales > CAYFFA01 > CAYFFA01. The sequence continues at coordinate 8,937 of CAYFFA010000025.1, forward strand.
CTTATCGGCGACATCAGCCAGGCTAGGAAACAGGAACTACAGCAGCGAATCCTCGATGGAACCGTGGATATTGTTATCGGAACCCATGCCATCATTCAGAAGGGGGTGGAGTTCCACCGTCTGGGGCTGGCGGTGGTCGATGAGCAGCACCGATTCGGAGTGGCCCAGCGTTCAGAACTGCGCCAGAAGGGGTTTAACCCCCACGCGCTGGTGATGACGGCTACGCCTATACCACGAACCCTGGCCCTGACCCTGTATGGGGACCTTGATTTATCGGTTGTAGACCAGCTCCCCCCGGGGAGACAGGCAGTGAAGACGAAGTGGCTTAACCCCCGGCAAAGGGATAGCGCCTATGTGTTTTTACGCCGCCAGGTGGCTGAAGGTCGTCAGGCATTTATTATCTGCCCCCTGATTGAAGAGTCCGAGGCCATTCAGGCCAGGGCAGCCGTTGCTGAATACCAGCGCCTGTCTGAAGAGGTCTTCCCCGACCTGCGGTCGGGCCTGCTCCACGGGCGCATGTCTGCGGCAGACAAGGATAAGGTGATGCGCCACTTCCGCTCCGGCGAGCTGGACATCCTGGTCTCAACCGCAGTGGTAGAGGTGGGCATAGATGTACCTAATGCCACGGTAATGCTGGTGGAGAGCGCCGACCGCTTTGGCCTGTCGCAGTTGCACCAGTTCCGGGGCAGGGTAG
>CAYFFA010000026.1:0-9527 GCA_964342375.1 uncultured Dehalococcoidales bacterium
ATCAAGTCAACCACTGGTTATTAAATGTAGCCCCATCCCCCTTTATCCCCCTTCCAATTGGGAAGGGGAGAGGTATTTTCTTTAGAGGGGGGCAGCCCCTCTAACACTCCTCTTAATTAATAGCTTCTCAAGTCGTGTACTCACTATTAATGGTTACATATTCCTCGGAGAGGTCACAGCCCCAGGCAGTAGCCGCGGCCGTGCCCAGATGGAGGTTCAAATTTATCAGCACCTCTCCGTCTTTTAACATCTTTATTAGCTCTTCTCTGTCGATAGGTAGCTGGTTTCCTCCCTTTATTATGCATATCTCACCTATAGACAGGTCAATCTTTGTTTCGTCCACCTCCACACCACTCCGCCCCACCGCCGCCATAATCCGCCCCCAATTGGGGTCATTGCCATGCACTGCTGCCTTCACCAGGGGTGAACTTACCACCGTCCGGGCAGCCAGCCTCGCCTCAGCCATGCCGGGGGCTCCCCCGACTGTAACCTCAATAAGCTTGCTCGCCCCCTCGCCGTCACGGGCGATACATTTAGCCAGATATATACAGACCCTGTCAAGGGTTTGCTGGAAGGTATCGGCTTGCTGGCTATCTTGTGTGATGGGGTTGTTCTCCGCCCGCCCGTTGGCCATTGTCAGCACCATATCATTGGGGCTGGTATCCCCGTCAATGGAGACCATGTTAAAGGAAACATCCACCGCCTTCCGCAGCGCCGACCTGAGAAAATCCAACTCCACGGCGGCGTCAGTGGTCAGGAAACAGAGCAAAGTTGCCATATCAGGGTGAATCATGCCTGAGCCCTTGGCAATCCCGCCAATGACGAACTGGCTGTCGCCAACTTTGGCAGTTGCCGCTGTTTCCTTGGGCACGGTATCAGTGGTCATTATCGCCCTTGCCAGCTCGTGACCACCATCCCTGGAAATTATAATCTGGTCTATACCGTCTTTGATTTGCTTCATCGGTAGCCGTTCACCAATCACCCCGGTGCTGGCTATCAGGATATCTTCGGGTGATACCCCTATACTTCTGGAAGTCAAATCTGCCGTCTCGACGGCGTCGGCAAGGCCCGCTTCCCCGGTGCAGGCGTTGGCACAGCCGCTGTTGACCACCGCTGCCACCGCCCTCCCTGACTCTAACCGTTTGCTTGACAGCACTACCGGGGCTGCCTTAATCCGGTTGGTGGTGAATAGGGCCGCAGCCACACACGGCTCTTCGGAGAAGATGATGCCAAGATCTAAACTGCTTTCAGCTTTTGTCTTTATCCCGGCATAGGTAGCGCCGGCATAAAACCCTTGGGGGGTTGTGATACCACCCGAGGCAATAAACTCAATTTCAGCTTTCATTACTCCCAAATATAGCATAGTGAACATAGCCAAGGCAATGAATATCGAGACATGGCAAAGGTTTGCTTTCAGTAGTATAATGCTTCGAAGATACGCCTGAAATATAAGGAAAGGTTTAAAGGGGCAATGGAATCAAGGATAGTCTATTTTGAGAAGCTTGGCAGAGAGAATACAGAAGAAGCGCTCCGCATCGTCGGACAGCGGGCGGAGGAGCATGGTATCAAGACTGTGCTAGTAGCATCAACCAGGGGTGATACCGCGGTGAAGGCTGTGGAGGCATTCAAAGGGCTGAGAGTAATCGCTATCAGCCACAGCACTGGCTTCAACGAGCCAAATGTACAGAGATTCATCGAGGAGAACCAGAAAATCGTTGAGAGCAAGGGAGGTATAGTGCTTACGGCTACTCATGCCTTTGCCGGAGTTAGCCGTGCGCTGCGCAGTAAGGTAGAAACCGTCGCTATCGGTGATATAATTGCCAGTGTCCTGCGCATCTTTGGTCAGGGGACGAAGGTAGCCTGTGAAATCAGTATGATGGTGGCTGACGGCGGGCTGGTGCGCACCGATGAGGAGATTATCGTTGTCGCCGGCAGCGGCCGGGGAGCTGATACCGCCCTAGTGCTGACCCCGGTAACCTCTCAAAACTTCTTCGACCTCAGGGTTAAAGAGATTCTGTGCAAACCCCACTTTTAGTTTTATTTGAGTAAGATGCCCTCATCTCCCGGAGCTTGGACGGGAATAAGAAGCAGTCGTGCTTAGCCCAGAAACCATGCCAGTAGCCGGGAAAACTCCGGGATGTTTTATCGGTAGACGCTGTGCCCGCCGTCTTTAAAGATCTTTACCTGGCAGTCGGGGATAAGTTGTGCCGCGGCATAAGCCTGCCTGACTGGCAGAATGGGGTCTTTGGCTCCCCATACTATCAGCGTTGGCCCCATGATTTCCGAAAGCCGGTGAATCAACACTGTAGTCTGCTCCTTGAGTGTAATAAGGTTGCAACCCCTATGTATGCTGGCTTTGGAAACAGGGTGCACAAATTCAAATGGGGCAGATAGGGACCCAGCCACCCATTTAACGCCTTTCAGGACAGCAATGGCTACCGCCCCGATGAAAGGTCTATACTGGTTCAATGTATATTTAGACGATTCTCTGTTAACAAGGATACCATTGAGGCTAAAATATAACCGCGTTATAACTCAAAAAAGTCCGCAGTAATGACCCTCACCCCTCCCTCGCCTTCTTTTGCAATTCGTAGAGTTTGGTGAGGGCTTCGAGCGGGGTCAGGGAATCGATGTCCAGCTTCTCCAGTTCCTCCAGCAACGGTGACTTCTGCCCGAAAAGCGGTATCTGCTGGGATTCCTCCTGTTTGCGGCGTCTCTTCGGTGGCGGCTTCGCCGCCCGGCTGTCCCCCTCCAGTTCCTCCAGCACCTCCCGGGCGCGGCGCACCACTGACCTGGGCAGTCCAGCCAGTTGCCCCACGTGGATGCCGTAGCTCTTGTCCACCCCACCGGCCACAATCTTGTGCAGGAAGATAACGTCTCCGCCCTCTTCGGCTACGGCAACGTTGAAGTTCTTCACCCGGGGCATGGAACCGGCCAGCTCCACCATCTCGTGGTAGTGGGTGGCAAATAAGGTCTTGGCGCCGAGTTTGGGATGGCTATGGATATACTCGGCAACGGCTCGGGCGATGGACAGTCCGTCATAGGTGCTGGTGCCCCGCCCAATCTCATCGAGGATAAGTAATGAGCGCGGCGTGGCGTTGTTCAGGATATTAGCTGTCTCCACCATCTCCACCATGAAGGTGGACTGTCCCGCCGCCCAGTCCTCCCTAGCGCCGATACGGGTGAATATGCGGTCAACCAGTCCAATAGTGGCTGAGCCTGCAGGCACGAAGCTGCCAATCTGGGCGAGAAGCACAATCAGAGCCGCCTGTCTCAGGTAGGTCGACTTGCCCGACATGTTGGGTCCGGTGAGCACGATAAGCTGGGCATCATCATTGGACAAATAAATGTCATTGGGGACAAAGCTGCCGCCGACCAGGCTTCTCTCCACGACCGGGTGGCGTCCTTCCTTGATACTTATCGCGTTATCGGTGGTCAACTCGGGCCGGACATAGTTATAGCGCACAGCCGCTTCAGCCAGACTAGAAAGGACATCCATATGAGCCAGAGCATCGGCTACGGCCAGAACAGGCTCGCTGACTGCGGCTACCTGACGGCAAACCCGGTGGAATATATCAGCCTCAAGCTCGGCAATCCTGTCCCGGGCATTCAAAATCAGCGCTTCATACTCTTTTAGCTCCGGAGTGAAGAACCGCTCTCCGCCGACCAGTGTCTGCTTCCTGATGTACTCCTGTGGCACCTGACCGAGATTTGATTTGGATACCTCTATATAGTAACCGAATACCCTGTTGTAGCCGACCTTCAGCGATTTAATCCCGGTTCGCTCTCGTTCCTGGCGCTCCAGATTGGCCAGATATTGCCTAGAGTTAGTTGCGGTCAGGCGGAGCTTGTCCAGTTCCTCGGAAAAACCCGGCTTTATCACACCGCCCTCATCCAAGCTGGCTGGTGGTTGCTCGACTATAGCCTCTGCAATCAGCTCAACCACATCCTGGCGGGGTTTTAACCTGTCCTTCAGCCAGTCGAGCGGGCTTTCATCAAGCGTCTCTTTAAGCCTGGGGATTACTTCCAGGCTGCGCCGGAGGGTGGCCAGTTCACGGGGGGAAGCAATGTCGCTCCTCACCCGATTAATCAGCCGCTCAAGGTCGGCCGCTTCACCCAGCAAAGAGACGGCTTGGTTACGGGATGGGGTATTATCACCGAACCAGGCGATGGCGTCCTGTCTCCTGACCAGCTCGGTTATGTCCAGGAGGGACTGTCCCAGCCACCGTTTCAGCAGTCTGCCCCCCATAGCCGTCCTAGTCAGGTCGATGATAGAAAGCAGTGAGCCAGTGGCGGTTCCGTCGCGACTGCCCTGGAAAAGCTCCAGGTTGCGCACGGTCTGCATGTCCAGCGTCATGAAGAAATCGATAGAATAGGTAGAAAGCTGCGTAAGTTGTCCCCGAACGTTCTTCTGTGTTTCCTGAATATAGTGAATGATGGCGCCAGCGGCTCTTATCGCCAGGGGGAGATTGGCGCAACCGTAGCCGTCAAGGGTTGCCACGCCAAAGTGGTCGAGCAGGGTTTGCTGTGCCACCTCCAGTTCAAACCAGTAACCATCAAGGCGGGTTATCGGTGCCGCCAGTCCTAAATCGGCCGGTTCTGAACTGTTGGCGACGATGATCTCTGAGGGTTGGAGTCGCTCCAGTTCTGGTATAACGCGCTGGAGGGGAACCTGAGTGGTGGCAAATTCACTGGTGGTTATATCAATATAGGCTATGCCCGCCTCCTCCTCGCCCAGAACCAGGCTGGCTAAGTAGTTGTTTGCTTTACTATCAAGGAGGCTGGGCTCAACCACCGTGCCCGGCGTTACCAAGCGGACGACCTCGCGCTCAACTATCCCCTTGGTCTCGCCCGGCTTGGTTACCTGCTCGCAGATAGCCACCTTGTAGCCGCGATTAATTAGCCTTGCCAGATAGTTATCAAGGGCGTGGTAAGGGATGCCTGCCATGGGCACCCGGTGCCCCTTGCCCATCTCCCTAGAGGTCAGGATAATCTCCAGCTCGCGGGAGGCGAGTTTTGCATCCTCATCAAAGGTCTCATAGAAATCTCCCAGGCGGAAGAGGACGATAGCCTGGGGATACTTCCGCTTAATCCTGAGGTACTGCTGCCGGATAGGGGTTGAACCTTCTCTCATCTTAGCCTATTCTACAAGAATTTCGGGCTAAAAGGAAAGTTCTCGTTCATGTGACATGGCAGGAATTACACGGCATGGACTGGATATTTGTAATACCGCCCTCTTAGGTTTAGCTAGGCAATTCCCCCCATCCTATCTAAAATAAAACCGAATCACTCTTGGGTTGCATAAAGGAGACCGGGGAGGAAACGACATTACCCGTGGCTTATACAATCACTTCAAGTTTCTTATGCGCCTTTCTGGCTTTACTTGGGGGTGATGGTGCCGGGGGGAATTCCAGCCTAACGGCACATTGCAAGCAGCGCTTGGCTTCGGCGACTGCTGCCTTTTCGTCTAATCCCAGCTCTACTTCGTCAAAGTTTTCTACCCGCTTATTCTTTGACAGCTCCGGCATTTGAGCCCGTGTCCTGTTGGCAAAGTCAGCTTCCACTCCCGCGCATAGGTCGAACTCACGGGCTTGAGCCAATCTCTCTTCAATTTTACCGTTGCCACCGAGATATTTATCTATGGCGCTGGCTGCCTTTCTGCCAGCGGCAATGGCTTCTACAACCGAAGCCGGACCACTCACCACGTCACCACCAGCATACACGCCCTTTTTGCTGGTAGCCATGGTATTGGAGTTGACCTGAAGGGTACTGCCTCTGGCTGTTTTCAAATCAAACTGGTCTGGAATATCGGGTGCTTGACCGATGGCGGCGATTATGGAATCAAAATCCGTGGTGAATTCGCTACCCTCGATTGGTTCCGGACGCCGCCGACCACTGGCGTCGGGCTCACCCAGCTTCATACGGATACAGGTCAAACGCAACCGGCTCTTTTCCCGGCTTACCCTCTCAGGTGCCGCCAGGAAAATGATTTCTATGCCTTCATGGAGTGCCCCTTCCACTTCTTCCTGGCTGGCTGGCATTTCAGCCATGGTCCGGCGATAGACTATGGTAACTTTCTGGGCGTCGAGACGGAGGGCAGTGCGCGCGCTGTCTATGGCGGTATTCCCGCCGCCAATCACGGCTACACTCTTTCCTACTCTGACCTTCTCGCCCAGATTTATCTTCCTGAGGAAACTCGCCCCATCAATTACACCGGGACTGTCTTCCCCGTCCACTCCCATCGTCATACCGCGATGAGCTCCCAGACCGAGGAAAACGGCATTATAACCTTCCTCGAAAAGGGTGTCAACGGATTCAACCATGGTATTTGTTTTTATTTCGACCCCGACACTCTTTATCTCGTCAATTTCGGCATTCAGTACCTCGGGAGGCAGGCGATAGTCGGGAATACCTACCCGCATCATCCCGCCAGCTACGGGCAACTCCTCAAAGACGGTAGATGAGTGTCCCTGCTTGGCCAGGTAATAGGCGACGGTCAGTCCCGCTGGCCCTGAGCCTACTATAGCTGCTTTCTTGCCGGTTGATGGCAGCATCGTCGAGAATTGTTTCCATTCACCGGTATCACGGTCAGCCACGAAGCGCTTAAGCGATTTTATGGAGACAGACTCATTAAACTTGCCCCGGTGACAGGCGGTTTCACAGGGATGGATACAGATACGACCGAGTGACCCCGGGAATGGAAGCTTCTCCCGGTTTATAGCCAGCGCTTCAGCAAACTTGCCCACACTGATGAGATAAACATAGCGGGGGGCATCTACACCAGCCGGACAGGCATGTCTGCACGGCGCAGCAACAGCCTCGCGGTCAATCATCGGTTCCCACATGGCTTCCCTGTCCATCAGGGTACCGGTAGGGCAAACCCCCACGCAGGCCCGACAGAACCTGCATTCCGATGTTTGCAATGATTTGCCGTCAGATGGAGCCGGCAGGCGCTCACCATTTTTTTTAACCATGGCGATTGCCCCGATGCCGCGTATTCCCTCGCACATTCTGACGCACCGGCTGCAACTGATGCACAAATTATAGTCCCGTTCAAAGAGGGGGTTATCTCTATCTACAGGTAAATTCCTGTAGCTGTAGGGGAACACCTCTCCTTCAAGTCCAAAGAAATCAACTACGTCTTGAAGTTCACACCGCCCGTTCTTAGCGCAAAGTACGCAACGCTCGGTTACAGCCACATTGCGCAAGCATATATCGAATGGCTGACAGCGCTCTCTGCGCTCACAGTCAAGACAGGCGCAGGGGTGCTTAACCAGGGGACCCTTTATTAAAGCGTCGCGCTGCAGCGACCTTACCCGAGGGGTATCAGTGTGAACCACCATTCCTTCAGTGGCGGGGGTAACACAGGACAGCGGGAAGTCCTCTCTGCCCTCAATCTCAACCAGACAGAGCCCGCAAGAGCCGTCACCTGACAGGAGAGGATGATAGCACAAAGTAGGTATATATATTCCAGCTTCCCTGGCTGCTTCTAAGATTGTCGCGTCTTCATTTACTTCAACCGGGTTTCCGTCAATAGTTAATTTGCTCTTGTCCATCGGCTACTTTCACCGCCTTTGAAAAATGCTGGCCAACTACTGTATTTGACAGGTGTTACTTTGAGATACCTTTATGATATACTTACCCTACTGTTCAAATTGAAAGTGGCTATAACAGTTTGGTAATGCTATAGTTTATCATCAAAAAGTGCTCGGATTCAAGTTTTTGATATTGCCTAATTATCACCGAGGGTATAAGATAGTAAGCATCGTAAGCTAATGTAGGGGGGGTGATGTGCGCTACTAATATAAAGCCAGACTTAATTCAGTCACAGCTAAGTCAAAATTCTTAGATTTAGTATAAAAACCGACAAAGGTCTAATCTGACACTATACGTAAATAATCTTCCGAGGTTAATAAATAATGGTCACAGAACTGGTTCATATTGGATTTGGTAACATATTATCCATGAATAAAATTATTGCTATAGCTGCGCCAAACGCAGCACCGACTAAGCGTATCGTTCAGGAGGGAAGGAACAAGGGGTTATTAATTGATCTGACTGGTGGCAGAAGAACCAAGGCGGTTATCTTTACCGATAGCGAGCATATTATTCTGGCGGCTCTTGCCCCAGAAACCATCTCCGGCAGGTTGCAGATGAGCCGAGGAGGTTCAGGGCTAAAGCTAGAACAGAGTGATGAAAAAAGCGAGCCGTGAAATAGCCATTAAAAAAGCGCCACTGCTTATAGTTCTCTCTGGCCCTTCAGGAGTGGGCAAAGATGCAATTTTGGCCAAGATGAAGGAATCGGGCTACCCTCTCGAATACATAACCACTGTAACCACGCGGCCTCGGCGACCTGCGGAGAGGGATAATGTAGACTACCATTTCATCTCCCTAGAAAGGTTTCAGGAGACGGTTGAAAGCGGGGAGTTGTTGGAATGGGCGGAGGTCTATAATAATTGGTATGGTGTGCCTAAAGAGACGATCAAGAAAGCCCTGGACAGAGGACAAGATACGATAATTAAAATTGACGTTCAAGGGGCAACTACTATTAAAAAAATCATCCCTCAAGCGCTATTCATCTTCCTGATACCCCCATCAGTGGAAGAGCTTGTTACAAGAATCAAGCAGCGCCGCACTGAATCAGCCTTTGATTTAGCCTTGCGCATAAGGCTTGCTGAGGAGGAAATGGAACAGCTGCCTCTATTCGACTATGTAGTTGTGAACAGGCCGGGTGAAATTGACCAAGCGGTGTCAGAGATTAAGGCTATCATCGCTGCCGAAAAGTGCCGGGTTTCTCCCAGGCAAGTTTCTTTATAGAAATGTTTTAAGTAGCCAGGCGAATAGATAACCTAACCCGCCACAGATGGGGAAGGTTATTATCCATGCAGCGACCATATTACCGGCTATTCCCCAGCGGACTGCTGACAATCGCCTAGTGGCACCTACTCCCATGACGGACGTACTTATGCAGTGGGTGGTGCTTACCGGGATGCCCAATAATGAAGCAGTTTCGATAACCGTTGCCCCTGCGGTTTGGGCGGTAAAACCATGGATTGGGCGAAGGGTAGTAATCTTGAACCCCAGCGTTTTGATGACCCGCCAACCCCCGATAGCTGTACCCAGGCTAATGGCTAAAGCTGAGATAACTATGACCCACCATAAGTTACCGAAGGCAATCTCATCCCACACTGCAGCCGCCTGCTCAAACTGACCAATACTTTGATAATAGATTGTAAACCCCATAGCGATTATACCAATAGGCATCTGCCCATCGTTCTTGCCGTGGCTGTAAGCCATAAAGGCGGAAGAAAAGAGTTGTAATTTACTAAAAATACCCTGCACTTTGGCAGGGGCACCCCCCCGGAATACCCAATATAGAATTACCATCAGCGCAAAGCCGCCGATAAAGCCCAGGACAGGAGCGGCAACCACGGATGTTGCCACCCGCTCCATAACATTCCACGCAATTGCTCCAACGCCGGCTACTGCCATCCCGGCACCAGCCTGCCCAGCATCCAGGCTATGCG
>CAYFFA010000027.1:0-9480 GCA_964342375.1 uncultured Dehalococcoidales bacterium
GTCATTGATATGGCATGGCAATTCTTCCTGTCCTTAGGTCTGCACCGCCTATCACTCCAGCTCAATAGCATCGGTTGCACGAAGTGCCGACCGGCATATCTACCCGTCCTGAAGGAGTACTTTGCCGACTACAGCCAGAATCTTTGCCCGGATTGCAAAAGCCGGCAAATAAGAAGCCCGCTCCGCCTGCTTGATTGTAAAAAGCCGGCGTGCCAGCAACCAGCTGAAGCTGCCCCCAGAAGCGTTGATTACCTCTGCCCGCAATGCGATGAACACTTCAATCAGTTGAAGAGATACCTGGGGCTACTGGGGCTTCCCTTCCAGATAAACCACCGCCTGGTCCGGGGTCTGGACTACTACACCAGAACCGTGTTTGAAGTTCAGCCTGAGGCAGAAGGCGCCCAGAGCGCCCTCGGGGGGGGTGGGCGATACGATGACCTGATTGAGGAGCTGGGCGGTAAGCCGACCCCAGCTCTCGGCTTCGCCGCCGGCATAGAGCGAATAATACTCAATCTAAAGACACAGAATATTTCCGTCCCGGCCCTTCCCAGGCCCAGGGTTTTTATTGCTTATTTAGGCGACGAAGCCAGGGGCGAGGCAATAAAGCTGGCGTCCGGGCTCAGACAGGCAGGTGTAGGCGTAATAGAAACCCTCGGCGGTAAGAGCCTGAAGGCTCAATTGAGGCAGGCTAATGCTCTTGATACCGGCTACGCGGTGATTATCGGCGAGGAAGAGGTGAAGACCGGCACAGTGGTACTACGGGATATGACCACCTCACAGCAAAAAACCATACCCGCCAGCGAGTTGCACGGGTTGCTGGGATAACCGCCCTCTAAAGCTTCACTTTATAGCCAAATCGTGCTATAATACAATATGGTCAGCAAGCTAGCTTTATCACCAGCGCACAATCAGCTAGCCACTTCTATTGTAGCTAGAAGATACCCGGGGGTCACCACTCCCATCCAGCATTCCGACTTTCCTTTCTCTATTTATTATTACAGGGGTGAAGACTGCTTATGACACAGGATATACCTTCTCCAGCCGAGCGAGTAAATGAGTATACTGCTGAAGCCATTCAGGTTCTTGGTGGGCGGGAAGCTGTGCGCCGCCGCCCGGGCATGTACATCGGCAGCACTGATCAGCGTGGACTGCACCACTTGGTCTATGAAATCGTCTATAACTGCATTGATGAAGCTATGGCTGGCTGCTGCGACAAAGTCCAGGTTACCATTCAAGAAGATAGCGCCGTCAGGGTTGAAGATAACGGGCGCGGCATCCCGGTAGATATGCATCCCACCACCAAAATATCAGCCGTGGAGACAGTGATGACCACTCTGCACGCCGGGGCAAAGTTTGGCGGTAAAACCTACCAGGTATCAGGGGGACTCCACGGTGTGGGCGCGTCGGTAGTAAATGCTCTTTCCTATCGCCTTAAGGTCAACGTCAGGCGCGATGGCAAGCTGTACGAGCAGGAATACAAGCAGGGCGTACCTAAGGGCAAGTTAGAGGAGGTTGGGGAATCCAGTGATACCGGCACCACCATCACCTTTCTTGCCGATGAAGGGATATTTGTGGACGCCAGATACGATTTTAAGACCATCTGCGAGCGCCTGCGAGAGATGGCATACCTCAACAAGGACCTAGAAATGTCTATCCGGGATGAGAGAAAAGCTGGCGAGGAAAAAACCTTCTACTTCGAGGGGGGAATTACCAGCTTCGTCCGTCACCTCAACCGGGGACGGACAGTCCGCCACCAACCACCCATTTATATCTCAAAAACGATGAACAGCACAATAGTGGAGGCAGCACTTCAGTACAATGACGGGTATACCGAATCCACCTTCAGCTTTGCTAACTGCGTTAACACCATAGATGGAGGCACCCATCTTACCGGCTTCCGTTCAGCGCTAACGCGTGTTCTGAACGACTATGCCCATAAGGCCAAGTTTCTTAAAGAGGCCGACCCCAATCTGGTGGGAGATGATGTCAGAGAAGGGCTTGCTGCCATTATCAGCGTTAAGCTCACCGAACCCCAGTTTGAAGGACAGACCAAAGCCAAACTGGGCAACCTGGAAGTTAAAGGTATAGTGGAGAGCATACTTGGCGAAAGCCTAGCCCTCTACCTTGAGGAGCACCCCGATGATGCCAAAAGAGTCATAGAAAAATGCATCACTTCCTCCAAAGCCAGAGAGGCAGCTCGAAAGGCTCGCGATTTAATCATCAGAAAAAGCAGCCTAGAAACCGGCACCCTGCCCGGGAAATTGGCTGATTGCTCGGATAAGAACCCGGCAAATTGTGAACTTTACCTTGTGGAAGGAGACTCTGCCGGCGGCTCAGCCAAACAGGCGCGGGACCGCGCCTTCCAGGCAATACTGCCCCTGCGGGGTAAAATCCTCAACGTGGAAAAAGCCCACATGGATAAAATGTTAGCTCATGAAGAAATCCGCGCCATCATTACCGCTCTCGGAACCAGCATAGACGAGGAATTTGACATATCCAAGCTCCGCTATCACCGGGTTATCCTCATGACTGATGCTGACGTTGATGGCTCTCACATCCGCAGCCTGCTGCTCACCTTCTTCTTCCGACATATGGAGGAGCTGATTACCAATGGATACCTCTACATTGCTCAGCCACCCCTCTACCTTGTCAAAGCGCAAAAGCAACTGCACTGGGTTTACACGGAACAAGAAAAGGAAGAAGCGCTACAAAAGCTAAAAGCGTCTAAAAGGGTGGAGGTTCAGCGCTACAAGGGGCTGGGAGAGATGAGCGCACAGCAACTGTGGGACACCACGATGGATCCTTCCACCCGCACCCTGCTCACCGTCGAGATAGATGATGCCGCCAGGGCTGATCACATATTTAACACACTAATGGGTGCCGAGGTCGCACCCCGCAAAGCCTTCATCCAAGCCCGTGCCAGGAGCGTCAAGAACCTAGATATTTAAATCTAGCTTACTCCGCTCCCGAAGGCCGGAGATGCAGGATTGCGGCAAAATCATACCCCTGTTCCTTCAACTTATCACTTCCTCCTTCATAGCGGTCAACAATCGCTATGACCTTTGCCACTTCGCAATGCGCCGCTTCTACCGCTTCTATAACTTTACCTACTGAGCCTCCAGTAGTAATAACATCCTCCACTATGGCTATCCTGGAACCCTCTTTCAGATGCCCTTCAATCTGGCGCTTGGTCCCGTGCTCCTTGACCACCTCCCTCACCATGAAAGCGGGGAGGGGCTTTCCCTCTAGGTGGCTGACCAGGGCTACTGCGGTGGCAATCGGGTAGGCTCCTGTTGCCACCCCACCGACTGCATCAACTCCGATTTCGGCTATTTCGTCAAACATTGCCTTTCCCACCCAGTACGCCCCATCCGGAGAAAGGGTAAGCTTTTTCCCATCAAAATAATAACTGCTTTTCTTGCCCGAGGCAAGTGTAAATTCACCCTGCAGGAAGGCACCCACCTCACCAGCGATTGTTCTAATCCTCTCGGCACTCTCCGTATTCAGTCCCAACTCCAACTGTGTTGGCATTATACCCTCCTTTCACGCTAACACTGGTCAGATAAGTTCAAAAGTTAATGCTTTGCCATGGCGTATAACCCCTGTTTCCGGATATACCTTTCTACCGGCTCGGGGACAAGGTGCTCAATGGACAAGCTGTGGGCAACCCGCTCCCTGATTACAGTAGCACTGATATCTATCTCTGGCTTGTCCAGCAGTATCGTCCGCTGAGATAACCTAGGGATAACCGCTTCAAGAGCTTGAAGGGCATGAGCCGGATAGCCGGGCCTGGGGACTGCCACCAAGCGGCACATTCCAATCAGCCGGGATGGCTCCTGCCACTGAGGGACGTCAATTAAACTATCCCAGCCTAAAATAAAGAACAGCTCATCTCCAGCGCCGCGCTGACTCTGCAAATCAGCGATGGTGTCAACCGTAAAGGAAGGCCCGGCTCGCTCTTCCTCCACCGTAGACAGTTTGAAGTAAGGTTTACCGACCAGAGCCAGACGCACCATCTGTATCCGATGCTCCACAGTTGCAATCGGGCTTGCCAGCTTTAGCCTCGGCCGACCAGCCGGCACAAACAGGGTTTCAGCCAAGTTTAGCCGGGCTCTTACCTCTTCAGCAACAGCCAGATGCCCGTTATGAATCGGGTCAAAAGTTCCTCCGAACACTCCTATGGCCATCCCGCTACCACTCCCACTCCAGCTTCCCGCACCGGACCTTATCACCCGGTTTAACCCCAGCCTTCTCCAAAACCCTGTTGACCCCTGCCCTAACTAGCTGTCTTTCCAATTGCCAGCGCACCTCGGGATTATTCGCATCTACCCTGGCTATAATACGCTCCATTTCAGGATCTACCACGACAAAGGTATCGCCATCCTTGCGCACACTGGTGCCACCGCCCCGGGGCTGAGGACGAAATACCTTCTTTGGGACCTTCTCTCCACCTTCTCGTCTCAGACGCTCGACTGACTCAAGCATCTTTATAGTTTCAGCCATGAGATCAGGAAGACCCTCCTCGGTCGCCGCCGAAATGAAATGGACAGTGGTGCCAACACCGCTGAAGGCATCCTTCATCTCGGCTAACCGAGTTCGCACCTGGGGCAAGTCCATCTTATTTACCGCTACAAGCTGTGGCTTACGAGCCAGCGCCGAATCAAATAAGCCAAGTTCGGCATTTACCTGCACCATATCCTCAACCGCGGACAGAGCACCGCCATCCAGCAGGTGAATAAGTACTCTGGTCCGGACAATATGGCGCAGAAAATCGTGTCCCAAGCCTCGACCAAGATGAGCCCCGCCGATTAGCCCTGGAATCTCAGCCAAGATAAAGGCTTGCTGACCAACCTCAACTGCTCCCAGAACAGGCTCAAGAGTGGTGAAGGGATAACTGGCTATTTTAGGCTTAGCTGCTGAAGCTGCTGCCAGCAGGGTAGACTTGCCCACATTCGGATAACCTATAATTCCAACGTCAGCAATAAGGCGCATCTCCAGTATTATGCCATGTTCTTCCCCCACCTCACCATTTTGAGCAATCCGCGGCGCTTGGTTAGTAGATGAAACATAATGAGAATTGCCAAACCCGCCCTTACCTCCTCTAGCTGCCACTGCCTGTTGCCTAGGCTGATCTAAATCAGCTATAAGCACGTGGTCCCCTATTTGTGTCTTATATGAAATCACGGTTCCTACTGGAACAGTCAATATAATATCATTCCCACCTTTGCCATATTTCCTTTGCCCCCTGCCATTCCCTCCATCAACTGCCCTATACAGCCTCTTCGGCTCTACTCGGCGCAGAGAGGAAGCTGAAGAGTCTGCTTTAATAACCACGTTGCCACCATTGCCACCATTGCCACCATCAGGACCACCAAGCGGAACAAACTTCTCCCGCCGGAAACTTACTGCTCCAGCCCCCCCATCACCCCCCCTTACCACTATCTCCACTCTGTCAAACACTTTTCATCATCCAAGATCTCCTCTTAATAATTTAATATATATTAAATAGTGTTTCTGGAGATATTACTTATAATATAACATAAAGGCTCAGATTAAACTCCTGAGCGGATTAAGAGCTGAAAAAGGAAGCTGACTGGCTTATAGTTATCAACGGGCGAGTAAAAAGTTTCCACAACTCTCACTTTTTCGGAGGGTCAACCCGTTGATAGAAAGGGTATTTGCGGAGAGGATGCGGCCTATCGGCGTTTCCCACTCTTTTGGCTGCGGTTTATTATTTGTTGAATGTCCAGAAGCTTGCGCTTCAGATAGGGGCTGGTATTAATCCCATTAGCCATTTTTTCACAGGCGTGGGTAACAGTGGAATGGTCTCTGCCGCCCAGCTCTCGGCCAATTTGGGCCAATGAGCGATTTGTTTCCTTCCGGATAAGGTATATTGCAAGGTGTCGAGCTAAAGTAGTTTCCTTGTCTCTTGTCTTGCTTTGCAGGTCTTGAGGGGTTAGTTGAAAACTTTCAGCTACGACTTCTATTATGAGGGCAGGGGTGATAGAAACACTTTTAGGTTCTTTGAAAGCGATGTCCTCGAGGGCCTGAGCGGCTAGTTCAGGGGTAGGTGGAGCGTTAATCAGCCTGGCGTAAGCAATAACTCTGTTCAGGGCACCTTCCAGTTGCCTTATATTTTGATGGGGCAGGGAAGCGATAAGTTCTAATACATCTACAGCAACGTCTGCACCCTGCTGCTCAGCCTTGGCTTGTAAGATAGCCAGGCGTGTTTCAAAATCTGGTGGTTGAATATCAACAATTAATCCCCACTCGAAACGAGAGAGCATACGGTCTTCTAATAAGGGCAGGGATTTTGGCGAGCGGTCACTGGCTATGGCAATCTGGTGGTTGGCGTTATGGAGTTCATTAAAAGTGTGCAAGAAGCTTTCCTCAGTCTGTTCCTTGCCAATGATAAAGTGGATGTCATCAATCAACAACATATCAACACTTCTATATTTATTGTGGAAATCCCCGGATTTTTTCTCCCGAATAGAATTTACAAACTCGTTGGTAAACCGCTCGGCAGTAACATAAAGCACGTGTATATTACTGGCCAGAGCAACGTGACCGAGAGCGTGCAGGAGATGAGTCTTGCCTAAACCCGCCCCACCATATATGAACAGGGGGTTGTAGCTGTGTCCGGGCTTTTGTGCGACGTTTAATACAGCAGTATGGGCTAAACGGTTATTGCTCCCAACGACAAAGGAATCGCAAGTATATTTTGGGTTCAACGTCAAGGATTTTGAGGGTATGGTGACGATTTCCCCGTGGGCACCGTATCCGCCTGATGCATTGTGATTTTTACCATTTATATGAAAGGTGACTTTGGCATCAGTTCGGGTGAGGCCGATAAGGGTCTTTTCAATCAATGAGCGCTGGTTCTTGTTTAGATATTCGGCAACGAAGGCATTGGGGACGCCGACGACAAACTGGTTATCCTGATAACTCAAGCCTACAGTTTTGTCCAGCCAGGTTCGGTAGTTTGCTTTGCTGACCTGGATTTGTAATTCGCCCAAGGCAGCATCCCAGATTTCTTGTACTGACCTCGCACTCATTGTTTTACCCCGTCAACCTCAAATGTTAGCAAAATTATAATATTATGGGGATTATCCGGGACGTGCGGATGAAAAGGTAAAAGTGACATATCAATAATAATAACAGACCGCTCTTCTTGGGTGGCAAGTTTTTTGGGGGTAGTTGGTGGCGGTTTCCCCCCCCTGTTTTGCCTTGCTAGGTCTGTCAGACTTTCTTTTTTGGCTAATATGTCGCTGATAGCTATAAAAGGGAGGATTGTAAAAAAATATTTTTTAATGTTAGAATTTGGTCAAAGGAGGCCCGAAGTGCGAGCTATTTTTATGGGTACCCCGGAGTTTGCCATCCCGTGTCTTGAGCATCTGATTCTCGGCCGGTACGAGGGCATCGCTGTTTATACCCAGCCTGATAAACCAGGGGGGCGGGGACGTTCGCCGATTTCTCCCCCGGTGAAAAAAGCGGCAGAAACTCTCAAGCTACCGGTAGTACAGCCGGTTAGTTTGAAGAGGGCGGATGTGGTGAAACAGCTGGCTGGATTTCACCCGGATGTTATCGTGGTGGCTGCCTTTGGTCAAATTCTGCCCCAGGCGGTTCTAGATATTCCCCGCTACGGGTGTATTAATGTGCATTTTTCATTGTTGCCCAGATTTCGGGGTGCATCGCCAGTGGCGTCAGCGATTCTGGCTGGCGACGCGTTCACCGGGGTGAGCATTATGTTGATGGACAGGGGTCTGGATACTGGTCCCGTATTAGTCAGGGCGGCAATTCCTATCTCAGCGTGGGATACCACCGGCTCACTTACATTCAAGCTGTCTCAAGTGGCTGCACGGTTGCTCCAGGAACTTCTGGCTCGCTGGTTAAGGGGGGAAATCACGCCTCAAGCTCAGAATGAAGCCGAAGCCACCCTTTCTGGCACCATCTCCAAGGAGGAGGGTGAGATGGACTGGCATCTGCCCGCGGTGGACCTCTGGCGGCGGGTGAGAGCCTTCCATCCCTGGCCTGGGTGTTATACCAGATGGCAGGGAAAGCAGCTTAAGATTATTGAAGCGGTGCCTCGACCTGATACAGGAACCTTGGAAGTAGGACAGGTGGTAGCCTTGGAGAAAGAGGGGGCCGCGTTTGGCGTCTGTACCGGGGATGGAACTTTAGGGGTGTCGAAAGTTCAACTGGAGGGGAAGCGGGCTATTTCTGCTGATGATTTTTTGAGGGGGCAAAGGCAGTTCATCGGTATGATACTACCCTCGGGTTGAACGCAGGTTCATATTCTCTCTCGATAGCTTCACCAATATTAATCGGGCAGGTCATGACCCACCTCCTTTCACGATGAACTCCACCTGAAACAATGCTTGAGTTTATCAAAAGAAATACCTATAATCGGCTTCTTTAGATGGAGTATGAAACAGCGTAACTTATCTCAATTGCCCACATACGTAAAAACCCCTACAGAAGTGACAGATAAAGAAGTTCTCCGCGAGCATCCTGTCGTGAAGATGTGGGAAGAGGTGATTCCCTATTTAGTCCATTGGCATCCTGAATACAGCATCTGCCCTCAGGTTAGACAGGTATACAATGAAAGTGTATAATTAAATGGTATGGTAGGGAGGCTATTTTGTCTTCGCCCGACAACCTTAATCAGTTTGCCACCTTGGTAGATATTATCACCAAACTTCGAGCCCATGATGGGTGCCCCTGGGACAAAAAACAGACCCATACTTCCCTCCGGGAAAACCTGCTGGAAGAGTGCTATGAGGTGCTGGCGGCTCTTGATGAGGGGGATTCAGGGAAGCTTCGTGAGGAACTGGGCGACCTGCTGATGCAGATTGTGCTCCATGCCAGGATTGCATCCGAGGCCGGGGAGTTTGAGTTGAGGGATGTGGTGAAAAGCATTAACACCAAGCTGATCCGTCGTCATCCCCATATCTTTGGCTCGAAGAAGATCAATGACGCTGAGGGGGTGGCGCTCAACTGGGAGGCTCTGAAGCAAGAGGAACGTAAGGCTGCTGCCTCTATACTGGACAGTGTGCCCGGCCAAATGCCGGCTTTAGGTTACAGCCAGACGGTGCAGCGCCGGGTGGCGCAGGTTGGCTTTGACTGGGAGGATATCGATGGCGTTATTGACAAGCTGGCTGAGGAGGTCGGCGAATTCAAGCGAGCTGATAGTCAGGAGAGGAGAGAGCAGGAGTTCGGCGATTTGCTCTTTACGCTTGCAAATATTGCCCGGCGGATGGGGATTGATTCGGAGGCGGCGCTGAGGGAAGCCAACCAGCGGTTTTATCGGCGGTTCACCTGTATGGAAGAGGTCTGCCGTCGGCGAGGGCTGAACTTTGTTGAGCTATCCTTTGATGAGCAAAACGCCCTGTGGGAGGAGGCAAAGGGGGAGGTGGAGGGGTAAGATTGGTGGTCGGGGCGAGAGGATTTGAACCTCCGACCTCCGCGTCCCGAACGCGG
>CAYFFA010000028.1:0-9108 GCA_964342375.1 uncultured Dehalococcoidales bacterium
CCAACAAATATCTTGCCATAGCCCTCCCCCCCCCCTGAGTGGGGTCATCTTGACAGATAAATTTCTGGCGAGCCTCTATAACGCCCATGTCGAAGGGAAGAGTAAAATAAAGGTCAGCCATCACCTTATCTATTCCCAGGCTATAAAGAGACTCCCAGCCATCAGCCACCTCATTGCTATACTTGTTGCTCGGCAGCAGTGTAAGCAAATTCATTATGCTAAGACAGCCTTTGCTACCTAACACCTTTAAGGGAGCGACGCTTATCAGATAGTCACTGGATAGGATAACATTCGGCACCCAGAAGGTCGGCACTGCCAGCGGCTTAGGCAGGGGATTATCTACCTCCACCCAGATACAATCATTTACATCCAGCATAAGTACTCGTGGAAAATCATAACCCAAAGCCTGGTATACCGGGCGTATCGAGCTTCCGTCCGGGGTGCCCTCAAGTATCACAATATCCGCATCACTGACCCGCCGGATACCTTCTATTATCACTAATAGTATATGCCGGCTGGTAGTTACCGGGTATGACATCGGGAAAGATGCGCTGGGCTTAATCAAGACACGCCGCGCCCTAGATATTCCCAGCGGTGCTTCAAAAACAAACTCAGAAGCGTCAAACATCAACCTTTTTTCCTCAATGAAATGCGCAGGCTCTTTACTTCTTTAACTCCTTTCAGGCCGGATACCATAGCTACCAGAGTTCTGATCATTAGAGCTCTGACAAATAGATTCAGCGGAGTAGAGGCGCCATTAACAAATAACTCAATATCACTCCCTTCGGACTGAGATCGCAGATGTTTCTCGATTAAGTCAGTAAGCTCTTGAATTTCATCCCGAGAGAACTGGGGCATATTCACATCCAATGGCTCATCAGTAACAACAGCTAATAGTTGCTTTATTGGACTTAAGAGCTCCTTAGCCTGCCCCTTGCGATAAACCTCAATCTTGGGGGTATCTCCCTGTTTAAATCCCTCAGCCAAAACAAGGTCATAATCCCATCCAATAAGGCAGGATAATTCGTGTGGAGTTAAATCACGTTCCACCCGTTTAATAACCGCGACTTTGTGTGACGAGCTAATAACCACCACTTCACTCCCAGCCTGACCAAACCGCCAACTATCCTTATACGGTTTATCAATCTCAAAATCCTCGCCAGTATGTTTGATAACCGCTACTTTATAGCCACGCTGACCGAGCTCAGTAATCAACTTCTCCAGCAGCGTTGTTTTACCTGTATTTGACCTTCCTACAATTGAAATGAACGGCTGCATTCTAGCCCTCCTCGCTCCAATCCAGCATCATCACCTGAACCGTATCCCCCACCTCTACCCTGGTCTTATCCTCAGAGACAATCACCAGCCCATTGGCTGAGGACATAGAAGTTAAAATGCCCGAACCCTGAGGACCGGTCAGGCGAGCGAAGTACTGCCCATCACGCTTTTCCACTACCACCCGAGCGAAGACGCGGCGTCCGTCTCTGTTTATAATAGAATCTTCCGTCACTGCGTTTACAACGGGCTTCGCCAAATTCTTCTTCCCCATCATCTTGCGGATAGCGGCCTGGGCAAATATCTCAAAGGTAATCATGGCGCTAACAGGATTACCCGGTAAGCCAAGGTGAGGTATATATCCGGCTGCACCCGCCTTATTGCTCCCCTTAATCCTGCCAAAGGCTAAAGGCTTTCCAGGCTTCATCCGGACCGTCCAGAAAGCGATTTCACCCTCTTTTGCCAGAACATCCTTCACTATATCGTAGTCCCCAGCAGAGACGCCGCCAATAGTTATCAGCATATCAGCATCCAGCCCGTGACGAAGTTTTTCCACCAGTGAATCCTCACTATCCATGGCTATCCCCAGCAGCTTCGGTATGCCGCCATAACGCTGAACAAGGGCAGCCACGCTATAAGTATTACTGTTATATATCTTGCCCCGGGACAACGGTTGACCAACCTCTACCAGCTCATCGCCGGTTGCCAGAATAGCAATCACCGAACGACGGATAACCTTCACGCTACTACACCCTAAGGAGGCTAAAACTCCAACCTCTGATGGTCTGAGTGCCATCCCTTTTCTTAACACCAGCGAGCCCTCGGCAATATCCTCCCCAGCCCGTCGAATATTCCAACCAGCCTCCGCCTCACATAAAATGCCTATTTCATCAGAGGCGCCAGACTCTTCCCGCTGAGCCTCATCAGTATACTCAAAGGGCACTACGCAATCAGCGCCCTCAGGTATTGGTGCCCCGGTCATAATCCGAATAGCCGTGCCAGGTGTCAACTTGCGCTCGGAAATAAAGCCGGCAGGGACGGTATCAATAACTTGCAAGAGCCGTGAAGACTTCTGGCCGGCTCCGCGAATATCTTCAGACCGAACTGCATAGCCATCCATTGCCGTATTGTCCAACGGGGGAATGGTAATGCCGGAATATACATCCTCAGCCAGAACCTGCCCCAGGCAGTCCAGAATGGAGCTTTCTTCCTCCTCCAGAATATTTACGTAACTTAGAATTTTCTCTTCAGCCTGCTCAACACTTATCATAACTCTTTTCTTTCCTTCACTAGCGCTCTCGCCGTCCTTACATCAGACTCGGTATTTATATTGAAAAAGCTCCTGTGCTCAGGGTCAAACCTATCAATCTCGCCAGCCTCTACATACCTCACCTTGACTATAGTAAAAAGTTCGGTTACGCCCAATATGCCCTGCTTCAGCAAATCTTCTATAGGTTCTATACAGTCCTTCGAGTAAACCGCGTGAAGCGGTTCAACCATATTGCCCAATCTCGGTACCACCAGGTCATAATCAGCTGAAAGCTGTACCATATAGCGGAGCAGGGCCTGGTTTAAGAAAGGCATATCACAAGCGACGACAATGTTATAGAACGAATCCGATGCGGTTAAACCAGTATAGATACCACCTAAAGGGCCCTTCTCGGGGTAAAAATCAGCTACTACTCTCAGCTTTGGGTAATCAATAAAACCGGAGACGGACTGCTTCGCAGATCTAACTACAATAATGTCACTATCGAACAAGCTGAGGCAGGATACTACCCGCTCTAGCACACTTCTATCACCAATATTTTCTATAAGCTTATCGCGACCCAAACGCAAGCCCTTGCCTCCAGCAAGAGCAATACAATTTATGCCCAAAATATGACTCTCGGTTCCAATAACCCCCCTATACACTATTATACCACCACCGTCAACATTTGTTATGAGGGAAAATGGGGGTTATAGTATAATACATGTGGTAATCATTATCTAAAGATACTGACAAGCGTTAAGCTGCTAATCTTATAGGGAGCTTCGCCAGTTACTCCCCAATTTACTGCGTAATTCGCTCGCAGTTTTTCTGACACCCGGTATACGAACTATCAGTCACAAAGCCACCACCACCACCCCGTAGAGCAACGGCACACGGAAGTCTGCCTTAACCTGCCACAGGAAATAGGTCGCAGCCAACGCAGCAGCTACATAGACCAACCAGTGCAGGCGCACCCAGTTCTTACCCAACCACTTCACCCACCCATTTGGATATGCTACCGCCGTTAGCAACAGGCTCCAAAAAGCGCCAAAGCCAGCCAGCCAAAACGTTTCTCAGCGATATCTTCCCAAATCAAGGCGTAATCACAAACAAACACGGCTAGCGGCAACAGCGCCGCAACATGAGCCAGCAACTGAAGCCAACGTATGCTACGCTTGTGCGTCAGTAGTATTTTCGCAGGTCCATGCCTTCATAGAGATGATCAACTTCCGCAGCATACCCGTTAAAGGGCAGGGTGCGGCGGCGACAGAGTTCGCCAATTTGGCGCTCACTGGACTGAGACCAGCGAGGATGGGGCACATCTGGATTAACATTGGAAAAGAAGCCATATTCACTGGAGGCGGCTGTCATCCACAGAGACACAGGCATCTCCTCCACCAGGTCAATTTTCACAATCGGCTTGATGCTCTTGAAGCCGTGTTTCCATGGCACAACCAAGCGAATTGGCGCACCACTCTGCGGCAGCATGGGCTCGCCGTGAATGCCTGTTGCCAGGAGCGTCAGGTCATGCATAGCCTCATCAAGGAGCAAGCCATCAATATACGGCCAGTTGTAAAATCGATCCCTCTGACCGAGCATCTGCTCCGGGTCGAAAAGCATTTCAAAGCGCACATACTTAGCTTTCGATGTAGGCTCCACTACTTTCAAGAGTTTTGCCAGAGCAAATCCCAGCCAGAGGATGACCATGGCCCAGCCTTCTACGCAGCGCAGGCGATAGGTTCGCTCCTCCTGGGTGAACCTCCGTAGCAGGTCATCCATGTCAAAGGTCTGCGGGTTTCTGCCCAGCCCACCCACCTCTACCATCCAGGGAGAAGTCTTGAAATCCTTCGCCAGGCGTCCAATCCCTTCTTTGCTAGTGGTGAACTCATGGAAGTTGACCTGATAATTGAGTCGAATGGCGTCAACTCATCATCCATCTCATCCGTCCTCACCGGGCCTGATGAAGAGTCCTGCCCACCCCCGCAACTACCAAGAATATAGAAGGCTTGCCGCCACAGCGCTCACGCCCTCCATGAACTCACGCCGGGAGACATAAAGACGCGCAGGAGTGATTTCAGATGGGTTTATCTTTGTCATCTTGTGCTGTTTTAAACGTAAAGCAGTCGGGTTATTTTTGTCAAATCGTTGGAGTTAAATAATCCAGACTCGCGGTCTACAACGCCGGTTTCAGAACGACAATCTGAGTGACGGTTGGGAGCACACCCTGTTTAAACTCCGCTTCACTGACATCCAAGCGAGTCACATTATCCTTCCCTTGCAGGAACTCATCCACCTCAGCTATCGGAAAGGCACACCTATCATTATTAAAGTGCATAGGTATAACCGCCTTGGGCGACAACGCATTACAAACCTGAGTAGCGACTCCAGCACCAATGGTATAGAAGCCTCCCACAGGGACAAGTAATATATCCACTCTGCCCAGCTCTTCTATCTGCGCATCGGCGAGCGGGTGACCCAGGTCGCCAAGATGACAGACCCTTATCCCATCCACCTCAAAGCAAAATATGGTGCTTGTGCCCCTCCGCTGTCCCTTTGCCTCATCGTGATAGGTGGAAATACCATTGAACTCTATTCCTTTTACCCGGGCTGTCCCTCTAACCACCTCCGGGTTACCCCGGACCGCAGCTACGTTATTATGGTCAGAATGGTCATGGCTCACAGTAACAATATCAGCCGTCTCCTGTATCTCGCCATAGCTCAATTCAGGTCTGGATGCATATGGATCAGTTATTATCCTTGTTCCTGCGTCTGAGGCAATCAAGAAAGTGGCATGACCCAACCATTTAATATCCACAATCTAAATCATCCTTTTCGATTATTATTTGGCCATAGACAGGACAAGATTCACCAGCGTCCTCACTGGCACCCCGGTAGCTCCTTTAACCAAGTAGGTCCGCTCTTTATCGCTCATGCTGGTGCCAGCGATATCAAGATGAACCCAGGGGATATCATCAACAAATTCAGCCAAAAATTGAGCGGCAGTGATAGCGCCCCCGTATCTGTCGCCGACATTTTTAATGTCCGCCACATCGCTCTTGTTTTGCTCCTTATACTGCTTGTACATCGGCATCTGCCAGATAAGCTCCCCAGCTTCAGCGCCAGCCGCAATAACCATATCCATCACCTCCTGATTATTACCAAAAGCACCGGTGCATACATCACCCAAGGCTACCATACAGTTTCCGGTTAAAGTAGCCACATCAATTATAGACCCGGCACTCAGTTTCCTAGCATAGCCTATAGCATCAGCCAAGATAAGCCTCCCCTCGGCATCCGTGGAGATAATCTCAATAGTCTTGCCGCCCATCGCCGTTATAATATCACCCGGCTTCAGAGCACCGCCATCGGGCAGGTTTTCTGTAGCTGGAACAACCGCCATCACATTTATCTTTGGCTTAAGCTGAGCAATAGCGCTCATCGCCGCCAGAACCGCAGCGCCGCCGGCCATATCCCCCTTCATCTCAGCCATACCATTCGATGGCTTTATGGAAACACCTCCAGAATCAAAGGTTATCCCCTTGCCAATCAAGGCTATATCCATTGCAGAAGAGCCACTCCCTCCATATTTAAGAACAATGAATCTCGGCGGTTGACGGCTTCCCTTAGCCACCCCCAACAGCGCCCCCATACCTAACTCCTGCATCTGCTCCCGTTCAAGAACGTCGACTTCCAGCCCATAAGTCTCAGCCAGCTTTTTTGCCGTCTCAGCCATGTCACCGGGTGTCATATAGTTAGCCGGCTCATTGACCATATCACGAGCCTGGTTAGCCGCTTCAGCCAAAACCCTGCCTTTACAGCTACCCTGTTCCAGAAGGGGGAGCGCGGATTTATCACCATCTACTATCAAGAGTTGCTTTATCTCACCATGGTCAGCTTCCTTGGTTATATACTTGCGGAAAGTATAGAGACCAAGTAAAGCACCCTCGGTTACCGCCTGCGCAGCACTCTCCAGATTTATGCCGGCTATTCCCGCTCCCTGAGCAACGGTGGCAATATTTTCCACGCGTTTCTGCCGCAGCCGCCGACAGGTCTCAGCCACTGCTCCCCGGACCCTATCCCTGGTCAGCTCCTGCTTCTTACCCAGACCGGCAACCACCACCTGAGCCGCCGGAAGCTTGCCCAGGCTATGAATAACAGTAACCTCGTTAAGCTTCCCCTTGACCTCACCCCGACCGATAAGCTGGGAGATGGCTCCGTCCAAAGCCTTATCTACAGTGGCTAAATCGCCATTCGGGTGCTCCGTCCCCTCCAAGAAATTCACTATTATGGCATCGGCTTCAATCGCGGCGATGCCACCAGCTATTACCTTAATCTCCATCCCAAATCTCCTTCCACTGCTAAATGAGTCCGGCTACCCAGTCAATACCCAATTCCTGTAACTTAGCTGGGGTAGGTACCCCATTATTATCCCATCCCATCATAGCATAATAAGCGGCTATAGCCTGGTCTAATTCCTTCTTATCAATGTTAACACCCTTCAAGGGACCAGAGGTAAACTGGGTAAAGAATCGGTCCGGTAAAAAATCATCCTTTTTATTTATGCCTTCCCGAACATTAAAGGCACGGGCCATATTATTACATCGCTCACCCACCTTCATCAACCCCCAAACTGTGGTATCCCAACCAGTGATGCCTCTTACCAACTCGGCTATCTGATTAGGGCTAAACTGAATAAAATTGCACAATACCAGGCAATTAGCCAGATACCGCCACAGGCTTATATAAACAAGCATTCTGACCTTGGCTGAGCTCAATTCCTGGCAGGGCAATGGCTCAAATATGCTCAGAGCATCAAGTTCAGCTGCTCTTCCGAGGAAAGGCGCTGAAGTATACATGCTATCATGTATATTGTGGCTATGGTCAGCGCCAGTAGGCGACATAGTATAGCCGACTCCCATACCTGGCTTATAGCGCGGCTCATGCATCGGAATTTCTTGCCCCTTGACATGCAGGGCAAAATTCTCAGCTCCATTACCGAATTCACCAGCAGCCCGCGCTACACCTTCGGCTAAAACCTCGCCAATACCTTCCCTTCTAGCAATCGTCTCGATTAGTTGCAGCATCGCCTGAGCATTACCAAAGTTGAGCTTCAATCCATCACAATCCTTCTCAGTCAAGATACCTTTTTCAAAACATTCTATAGCAAAGGCTATGTTTCCGCCGGTAGATATGCTATCCAGCCCATAAGCATTACACAACTCATGCCCTTTGGCAATCGCCTCCAGATTATCCACCCCACAATTTGAGCCCAGCGAAGCCAGAGTTTCATACTCAGGGCCACCATAAATGGGGTTAACATTATACGGTGCCTCGACAGCGACCTTGGGTTTACAATGCACGGGACAGGCATAGCAAGACCTGCGCCCGACGAGTATGCTCTTCATCGCTTTAGCCGATATCTTATCGACTCCATCGAACACACCCTGCCTAAAGTTATGCGTGGGCAATCCACCGTCTCTGTTCAGACCAGCGAGAACTCCGGCAGTACCATTCTCGCTTAATGAGACCATGAACTTATGCTGCTTAACGTTCTCTCTGAGCCATTTAGCCAGAGAGCCAACCGCTGCCGCATCAAATAAAGCTACTTTTTTATTCCCCCTAACCGCAATAGCCTTCAGCCTCTTAGACCCCATCACCGCCCCCATGCCGGTGCGACCAGCCACATGCGCCAGGTCATTTACCACACAGGCATAGCGAACCAGATTCTCACCCGCTGGACCTATCTGGGCAGTCCGGACTCCTTTATCACCCAGTTCCTCCCGGATAAGCTGTTGGCTTTCACCCGTAGTCTTGCCCCAGAGATGCCTGGCATCTTTTATTTCCACCCTGCTGTCCTCAATCCAGAGGTATACCGGACTTTCTGACCTGCCCTCAACGATAATGGCATCATAGCCTGCATGCTTGAGCTCAGCCCCCCAAAAGCCTCCGACCTCAGCATCACCATAACCATTTGTTAGCGGTGATTTTCCACCCACGCTATTCCGGCCACTACCACCTACCGGCGCCCCGGTGACCGCCCCAGCAGCGAAAATTAATTTATTTTCTGTACCGAGTGCATCCTCACCCCCCTTTAACTCACGGAGCAGATAGTAGCTTATGAAACCCCTACCCCCAATATAATTGCGGTAAAATTCTCTGTCTGGTCTATCCACCGAGATAACGCCCCGGGACAAATCAACCCGCAGTATTTCCCCATTATACCCGTGGAGCATATCCTTCATCATGACTCCTTTCCAAGCATCTAACCTTATATAGGTAAGCGTCAAGATGCAAGAAACTAACGCCTCACCCCTCTCACGACTTTGCCCAGAACCGAGGTGATATCCCGTGAAGTATCAACAGCATAGTGGTTGCGACGGATTTTCTGAACTATGGATGCCATCCTCTGGTATGCTTCCCAGCCGGCATCTGATTTACTTCCTTCACCCCTGCTTGCTTGCCTGGCTTTAAGCCGTTCATGCGCTCCCTCAGGTGGCACCTCAACACGCACCAGAATCGGCCTGGCATTCAGATGTTCAGCAATATTACACAAGCGCTCACGATACCTCTCTGATAGATTG
>CAYFFA010000029.1:0-8339 GCA_964342375.1 uncultured Dehalococcoidales bacterium
TGTCCATAGAATACTTTGCCAGCATCTTTGTACCAGGACGCTGGCCTTTGATTCTTGGTGTCTCTTTTATATGTATTGTTATGTTTCTTCGTGGCGGAATTTACCCTTATTTAATTAATCTTCGGAAAAAATTTGAATCAAGGCATGGCTATGAACGCGTTAAAGATTGAGGGATTATCCAAAAGCTTTGGTGGTGTTCAGGCGTTAAAGAACGTTTCTTTCACCGTAGAAGCTAGGGAGAGATTGGCGATTATTGGGCCTAATGGCGCAGGAAAAACCACCCTGTTTAACTTGCTCACCGGGCATGAAGCGGCTGATGCCGGTTTGACATGTTTTTTCGGACGAGATATTACTACTATGCCAATTCATCGCCGTGCCCATCTTGGCCTGAGTCGCTCTTTTCAAATAAACACCCTCTTTCCCAATCTTAGCCTGCTCACTAATGTTTTGCTAGCCGTTCAAGGCACTAACCCCACTCGTTTCCATATGTTCCGGTCAATCATCACTTATAGAGATAACTTCGCTAGAGCTAAAGAGCTGCTAGAAGCAGTGGATTTATGGGAAAAGAGGGACGACCTTGTCAGCGCTCTGTCCTATGGGGCGCAGCGGCAAGTAGAAATTCTTTTGGCTCTAACCTCAGAGCCGAAACTATTGTTGCTGGACGAACCCAGTTGTGGGTTAACAAGTGCTGAAAGTGCTGGCATTACTGGTATGATTCACAAGCTGGGGGGGGATATTACAGTACTCTTGGTTGGTCACGACATGGACCTGGTATTTGGGGTGGCTGAGCGGATTATTGTACTCCATTACGGGCAGATTATAGCTGATGGAGTACCTGAGGAAGTACGTATTGACCCAAGAGTTAGAGAGATCTATATGGGAGTCGAAGAAGATACAGAAAATGCTACAGCTAGTTGATGTCCACACTTACTACGGGGAAAGCTATGTTCTCCATGGCATTTCACTGGAGATAAAGGAAGGCTCGGCAGTAGCTCTCCTGGGTCGCAATGGAATGGGTAAAACAACCGCTATTCGCTCAATAATTGGCTTTACCCCTCCGCGGCGCGGTGTGGTACGTTTTAAAGGAAGGGAGATCACCGGTCTCCATTCCTACCAGATTGCCCAGATGGGTATGGGGTTGGTTCCCCAGGGACGGTGTATTTTTCCGTCATTGAGCGTAAGAGAAAACCTCACTATTGCAGCAACGACCAGAGGGAAAACTGACGCTTGGACTCTAGATACAGTATATTCGCATTTTCCTATTCTAAAGGAGCGAGCTAATCTAAGTGGCAGTCACCTTAGCGGTGGGGAACAGCAGATGTTGGCCATTGGCCGGGCTTTAATGACCAATCCCGATTTGCTTTTGTTGGATGAACCTTCGGAGGGATTAGCTCCCCGGCTTGTTCAAGAGATTAGCCGTATTATTGGCCAGCTTAAGGAGAGTGGCTTATCTATCCTGTTAGTAGAGCAGAATTTCCCGATGGCGGCAGCTGTGGCCGATTATGGCTACATAATAAGTAAGGGCATGATAGTGCATGAATCTACACTAGGGGAGCTTAGCGGTAATGAGGAGGTTAAAGCCAAGTACCTTGGTATAGCAAAATGAGAGCCTATAAGCTTTTATATCCAAGGTTTAACCATAAGACCTAACCTTAATTTAGTATTATGGGCAATGCTAGTAGTGCTATTATATACATTATACCTAAAAGAGTGGGATACACTCCAAGTCCTAGAGGTGGTGTTAGGGGTATCATACCAAGTAAGATGAGTTATTGGAAATAGTATGCCGACTTAACCTTCTATCTTGGTTATACAGGGTTCTATTATCTAGTGGTAGTATCTAAGAGAGGGCGTCTTATATTACTAGATACAATATGATAGAGTTGCTTTAGTTCAGTGATTAACTGGTTCCAAGAAAAAGTGCTTTGGTCTACACTCGACTCCCTCATCATTTGCTAACATTTTGCTAACGAACTTCTGAGCACTAAAAGTTACGCAAAGGTACTAGTTGGTACAAAACGAGGCTAATATCAAAACTCAAAGGGACTAAGAGTTATAATTATTCGCTAGTTGGTACAATACGCCTGTATCTCTAAAGGGCAGATGCTCTATACCGGCAGGTCAATCTTGTAGTTTCTCAGTGTATCTCTGATGAGGGCGGCTGTCTTTTCGTCCGGTTCGGTCAATGGCAGGCGGGGTTTTCCCACTTTGAAGCCGATATGGTTCAGGGCATATTTGAGCGGGATAGGGTTGGAGACAACGAACAGGGCATCAACCAGGGGCAGCAGGTGGCGGTGTATGCTGGCGGCTTCATTTATTTTACCGTTCGCGAAGCTATCAATCATTTCCTTTATCTGATTGCCAACCAGGTGGGAGGCAACGCTAATCACACCATAGCTATCTAGGGCTAGCAGAGGAAAGGTATCATTATCATTGCCGCTCCAGACGAGGAAATCATCCTCGGTGCCGCTTATAATCCTGGCAATGTGGTTCAGGTCGCTGCTGGCTTCCTTCACCCCGATGATGTTGTCTATGCGGCTTAGTTTGATTGTTGTGTCTGCGGATAGGCTGGTGACGGTACGTGACGGCACGTTATATGGGATGCAGGGTAGCTTGGTGCTCTCAGCGATTGTCTTGAAATGCTGGTATAAGCCTTCCTGGGTAGGTTTGTTATAGTAGGGGACTACCAGCAGGCAGGCATCGACCCCGATGCGCTCTGCTCTTTTGGTTGTCTCCAGCGCCTCGGCTGTGCTGTTGCTGCCGGTGCCGGCTATTACCGTTCCCCGGTCGCCTACGGCTGATTTCATCTCACTGAAGAGGCGCAGCTCCTCCTCTCGGGTAAGAGTGGGCGATTCTCCGGTTGTGCCCGCGACCACCACCCCATCGCTTCCTGAACTGAGTAGAGCTGAAGCTAACCTTTTAGCCAGCTCATAATCAACTGCCCCATCCGCGGTAAATGGTGTTACCATTGCTGTCAGCAGTCGTCCTGGTTTTTTCATTTTACAACCCCGCGTGATGTATTCATTTCCGGTTGATTATCTCTTCGGCAATCTGCACCGTGTTCAGGGCTGCTCCCTTGCGCAGATTGTCGGCGACAACCCACATAGCTAAACTATTAGGGTTTGATGCATCTTGGCGGATACGACCAACAAAGACCTCATCGGTGCCAGCGGCTGACCATGGTTGAGGATACAGACTGATGGTCGTGTCATCCAGTATCTTGATCCCTGGAGCCTGGGCAAGGATGCGCCGTGCTTCCTCGGGAGACATGGGTTCGGAGAATTCTACATGAATTGCCTCGCTATGTCCGGTAAATACTGGGACTCGCACGCAGGTAGCCGAAATGACTGTGTCATCAGCATGCAGTATCTTCTTTGTTTCTTCCGCCATCTTCCATTCTTCTTTGGTGTAGCCATTGTCCATGAAAACATCTATCTCAGGTAGCACGTTGAAGGCTATTTGATGAGGATAGATATGGGGGATAGCATCTTGCCCCTCCAGAACCTGCTTGGTTTGTGTTGTCAGTTCCTCTACGGCGGCTACACCTGTGCCTGAGACTGCCTGGTAGGTATCAACGATTATACGCTTGATAGGATTAACTTTGTGCAGCGGGTATAGGGTTACTACCATTTGAATAGTAGAGCAATTGGGATTAGCTATAATTCCTTTATGCCATTGTATGTCTTCAGGATTGACCTCGGGTACTACCAGGGGAACATCAGCGGCCATTCTAAAGGCCGAACTATTATCTACAACTACAGCCCCTGATTGAGCAGCTATAGGCGAGAAGTGGCGACTGACCTCAGCGCCAGCAGAGAAAAGGGCGATATCTGTTTCCTCAAAGGACTCGGAGGTGGTCTCCTTGACTTCAATTTCTCGGTCAGAAACAAACAACTTCTTACCTGCGGAACGGTCCGAGGCAAAAAGGTGAATTGAATTCATAGGGAAGTCGCGTTGCTCTAATACCCTGATGAACTCCTGGCCTACGATGCCTGTGGCACCAACAATAGCGACTCTGTACTCCTTCATCACATTTCCTATAAACCGAGCAGAGTATCTAAACCGTAGACCAGTCCCTGGCGCTTAATCACTTCCTTAATGGCTAATATAACGCCTGGTATATAGCACTCACGGCTGATGGTATCATGTCGGATGCTTAATGTCTGCCCCGGTGCGCCCAGAAGTACTTCTTGGTGTGCTATGAGACCGGGTAGGCGCACGCTATGAATATTGATACCTTCAACCTGCTCCCCACGACTATTCGAGGGTTTCTTTTGTGCCGAAGGTTGGCAGAATGGTTTGCCACGGGCTTGAGCCATGGCTCTAGCTGTGGAGAGGGCGGTTCCTGAGGGGGCGTCAACCTTCAGGTGGTGGTGCAGCTCGGTAATTTCGGCGTGATCGAAGTAGTTAGTGGCTATCTTGGCCAGGTGTATCATCATAACTGCGCCCAGAGCGAAGTTTGGCGCTACCACTGCTCCCACCTTGTGGGCTGTAGCCAGACGGTCAATCTCACTGAGCTCATCAGTGGTTAAACCGGTAGTTCCTATTACCAGGTTGACGCCTTGTTTGGTGGCTATGCGCACTGCCGGTAAAACCGCCTGGGCCGTAGTGAAGTCGACTAATATGTTGGGCTGACAGCTGGTGAGGATATGCTCCAGATTGGAAGAGAACTGGACAGTGGAGCTATTGGGCAGGGTTAGACTGCCCTCAGCGACTTGCAAATCTACGGCACCCACTATTTGCATATCAGGCTCACGGCACAGGGCATTGAGCATCTCTCGCCCCATTCTGCCCGATGCCCCGTTTACTACTATCTTTGTTGACTTCATATAGTTAACCCTTTTAACTCGCT
This sequence comes from uncultured Dehalococcoidales bacterium, assembly GCA_964342375.1. GTDB lineage: Bacteria > Chloroflexota > Dehalococcoidia > Dehalococcoidales > CAYFFA01 > CAYFFA01. The sequence continues at coordinate 4,853 of CAYFFA010000029.1, forward strand.
GCCAAAAAGAGAGGTTTTTAATAAGTTTTTAGAAATGACGCTTGGGGGAGCTTCCACTCTGGCCGGGGCGCCCTTCATTGTAGGGACGCTGTGGCCTGCTCCTGTCGGGGCGAGGGGGGCGAGAATCATGTCTTTGTGACCGTCCTGATAGTGCCTCTCTTGTCTTGTTTTCGCTCCCTTGAGACGTTTCAAAGACAGCCTGTCGTGATAAGTTTATCCGGCCAAGGTTGTCGATTCCAATTACTTTAACCGTTACCTCATCGCCTATTGTCACTACATCCTCAACTTTGTCTACTCGGAAATCAGCTAGCTCGCTGATGTGAACCAGCCCTTCTTTGCCGGGGAGAATTTCTACCATAGCGCCGAAGTTCAGTACCCGTGTTACCTTTCCTGTATAGGTATCGCCAATTTCGGCCTCTCTGGTTAAACCTTCGATGATAGCGATGGCTTTGCGTGCCGTCTCCTCGTCGGGTGATCCAATAAACACTGTGCCAGCATTGTCAATATCTACGGTTGCTTTGGTTTCCTCAGTGATTGACCTTATTGTTTTACCTCCGGGACCAATGACGGTACCAATTTTGTCGATAGGAATTGTCATTTTGTGCATTCGTGGTGCATAGCGGCTGAGTTCGGTACGGTTGGAGCTGATAGTTTCCTGCATTGCCTTCAAAATAAACAGGCGGGCATCCCGGGCTTGATTCAGCGTCTTTTCCACAATTTCCAAGCTTATGCCCTTGAGTTTAGTATCCAGCTGTAATGCGGTAATTCCATCCGTAGTTCCAGCCACCTTAAAGTCCATGTCGCCCTGAGCATCTTCCGCGCCTGCAATGTCCGTTAAAATAGCATATTTACCCTGCTCATCAGTAATTAAGCCCATAGCTATGCCGGCTACGGCTTTCTTGGTTGGTACTCCGGCGTCCATCAGGGACAGGCTGCTGGCGCAAACGCTGGCCATGGATGTACTGCCATTGGAACTCAAGACCTCTGAGACCAGGCGAATAGTATAAGGGAAATCTGCATCATCGGGTAATACTGGTATGATAGCTCGTTCTGCCAGAGCGCCATGGCCAATCTCACGGCGACCGGGTGTACCGACACGTTTCGTCTCACCGCTGGAGAAGGGGGCAAAATTATAGTGGTGGATGAAACGTTTAGAATCCTCTATGCCCAATCCATCAAGTTTCTGCTCCATCCTGATAGGTCCCAGGGTAGTAATTGCCAGTACTTGCGTTTGACCCCGGGCGAATAGACCTGAGCCATGAGTACGAGGTAGGAGTCCTGTTTCACAGCTAAGCTGGCGTATCTCTGTCAGATCGCGACCGTCTATACGCTTTGCCTTGTTGAGGATATTATTTCTTACTTCGGTTTGAACCTCTGCCTCAAAAGCAGCAGTTACTTCTTCTTCGGCGAATGATTCGGCTAAACTTTCTCCAAGCTCTTTCTTCAGGTTGTTGAGCGCTTCTTCGCGTTGTGAGCTTTCCGTCAGGCTTAATGACTGAGCAAGCTTGCCAGCAAGCATAGATGAAACTGCTGATGTTATTTCGGGATTAATTTCAGCGGTGGGGGCTTCTAGTTTGGGTTTGCCGCAAGCCTGCTGGAGTTGTTCTTGGAGCTTGAGAATATCCTGGTTTGCCTCGTGACCCAATTTTATGCCCTGCAGGGCAATATCTTCTGAAGCTTCCCTGGCTCCAGCCTCTACCATTACTATCGCTTGCTTGGTGCTAACCACAACCAGGTCAAGCTGGCTGTTTTCAAGTTGGGCTAAGGTCGGATTTACTATTAGCTTATCGTCGACATAGCCCACGTGAACCGCGCTGACCGGCCCATCAAAGGGTATTTCTGAGATTGACAGGGCAGCCGACCCACCGATGACTGCCAGGATGTCCGGATCGTTTTCCTGGTCAGCGGAGAGGACGGTAATTATAACCTGTATCTCATTGCGCCACTCCTTTGGAAACAGTGGGCGCAGTGGGCGGTCAGTGAGTCGGCTAGCCAAGGTTGCCTCTTGGCTAGGTCGTCCCTCCCGTCTGATGAAGCCGCCCGGGATTTTACCTGCGGCATATAATCTTTCTTCATAGTCAATGGTCAGGGGTAGAAAGTTTAACCCCTCCCTGGGGTTGCTACTGAAGCAGGCGGTAACCAGAACTACCGTATCTCCGTAGGTGACAGTAACTGCTCCGTCTGCCTGTGCAGCCAGCTTTCCTGTTTCGATAATCAGGCTTCTGCCCCCGATCTGGCATTCAAATGATTGGGAATTTGTCAATTACTTCTCCTATTAAATAAAGGCTTTATTTACGTAGGCCGAGTTTGGAAATCAGGCTGTGATATCGGCTTACCTTTTGTTTGCTCAGGTAGGCTAGCAGCCTTCTTCTTTGGCCTACCAGCTTAAGGAGCCCGCGCTCTGTGTGGTGGTCATGGCGGTTAGCCGCCATGTGTGCGGTTAACTGGTTTATCCTTTCGGTAAGCAGGGCTACCTGTACCTCTGTCGATCCTGTGTCGTCTTTTTTGTGTTGAAAATTGGCTATGATTTCTGTCTTCTTTGCTTTGTTCAATGAATGTTGCTCCTTTTTACTGGCACGTCTTTTTTCCTGATTTGCACCAGCTTTAAGTATATCATAAACGAAAGAAACATTATAGCATAAGCCGGGGTGGCGGTAAATTCGACGGACTATTTATGACCTTGACTGAGCTACGTGGATGGAGTATAGTTTATAATTGATTGTAGTGTACCGATATCTTGTTCCATGTTGTTGTTTCTGAGTTCGAGTCCCGCGTTTATTTTCCTGTTTGATCCTTGGTTATTGGCGGCGATATATTATGAATGTGGGCGTGTGTAAGATCAGGCTGCGTTTACCAGATAACCTGTCTCTCAAGGGTAAGAGGCAGGTATTGAAATCCGTGACTGCCCGGGTCAGGAATAGGTTCGATGTTTCCGTGGCCGAGGCCGGCGACAACGATTTATGGCAATTGGCTACGCTGGGAATTTGCTGCATTAGTAATGATAAGCGGTATACGAATGAAGTTCTGTCAAAGGTGGTGGACTTTATCATCGACGGTCGATTTGATGTTGAGATACTCGATTATGAAATGGAGATTCTGCCTGTTTAGTGGGGGGAGCCATAGTGGACACCTTAGCCTTCCTCGAACAGCTCGCCGCCCAGCCCGCTTACAGGGGGCAAATTGCTCACATTGAGCATATCCCGCCGCGTGAAGCCACATGGGCTGAATTAGATAGCCCTCTATCTGATAACCTTCAAGATTGCCTCAGTGTGCACGGATTGTTGCCTCTCTATACTCATCAGGCTGAAGCGGTGAATAACGCCAGGCGGGGCAAGAATGTGATGGTGTCGACTTCAAGCGCCAGCGGTAAGAGTCTGTGCTATAATATTGCCGTGATGGAGGCAGTTTCGGCTGCGCGGCACGGTCGTGCCCTGTACCTTTTCCCAACCAAGGCTCTGGCTCAGGACCAGTTGCGCAGTTTGCAGGC
>CAYFFA010000030.1:0-8131 GCA_964342375.1 uncultured Dehalococcoidales bacterium
CTCTTATGACTCCTGACATATATTCAGCCTCAAATACAATCCCCTTTTTAATAACGGAACCTGCTTACCTATATCTGCCCAAACAAATCCTTTAATGAGGGAGCTAAAAGACGTGCTGACGGATGTCTGTGACCTTCCAGCTTCATGGTGGGCGATACTGGACTTGAACCAGTGACCTCTTGCGTGTGAAGCAAGCGCTCTAACCAACTGAGCTAACCGCCCAGAATCGTATCCATCCTGTCCGAAATCCCGAATTAACTGAAGCGGGGAGTCTTCTCGCAGCCAAGCCGGTGCAGTACCCCTTGCCTCCCCACCTCCAAGTGTATTATACTTCTTCCAGACCTACATGACAAGAGAATATACTCGCCCAATTCTGCCCCGGACTCCCTTTTCACTTCCTATCCCATCGAATACCAATAAGTTGTGCTCGAGGAGGTCAGGGGCTGTAATGTGCGCTTCAGGGGGAGCAAGTTGACCTATCACAGCGATATACTGTACCAGGTTACCAAGCCCGCACGCTATACCGGCGGCGAGTGGAATAGCGTGGGGAAGGACTGGGAATCAACCCGTATCAGGATTGCCCTCGCCTACCCTGATTTATACGAACTAGGTATGTCCAATATGGCCCTGCCTATCCTCTACGACCTGTTCAATAACCAGCCGGATATTCTGGCAGAGAGGGTCTATGCCCCATGGGTGGATATGGCATCAGCGATGCTGGCGTCAAACATCCCCCTGTTCAGCCTCGAATCCAAGCATCCGTTAAAAGATTTTGATATTATTGGTTTTTCCCTAGGCTATGAACTCACCTATACCAATGTCCTGAACATGCTTCATCTAGCCCAAATACCACCCCTGGCCGCAGAAAGAAACGACTCCTACCCACTGGTAATAGCCGGCGGCAGCTGTGCCCTCAACCCGGAGCCTATAGCTGACTTTATCGACTTCTTTGTGATAGGGGATGGTGAAGAGGTATCGCTTGAGCTACTTGATAGTTTCAGAAATTGGAAGGGGGGGGATAAGAGAGCCCCGAAAGAAGAGCTGCTCCGGCAGGTAGCTGCTATCCCGGGCATCTATGTGCCCAGCCTGTACCAGGTGGAATACCAGGCTGACGGCTTACCCGAAAGCATCACCCCCACTGCGGCTGAGGCTAGCCCCTGCGTTCAGCAACAAATAGTGAGCAAGCTGCCTCCCCCGGTTACCAAGCCAGTAGTTCCTTACATTGAGGGAGTCCATGACCGGGCGGCAATAGAGATCAGCCGGGGATGTAGCCGGGGTTGCCGCTTTTGCCACGCCGGGATTATATCTCGCCCGGTACGTGTACGCCCCCACGAAGAGGTGATACAAGCAGTAGGCGAACTTATCGCCTACTGCGGTTATGATGAGGTGTCATTAGTGTCACTGAGCACCAGTGACTACCCTCACATTGATAAGCTGGTATCCAGGCTGGCCCAACAATACCAGAGCCATAATCTTACCCTGTCCCTACCCAGCCTACGCACTGATAGTTCGTCAATAAAATTAATAAACTCTCTCCCCTCCCATAAGAAGACAGGGCTTACCTTCGCCCCCGAGGCGGGAAGTGAAAGGTTACGGCGAGTAATCAATAAGGGCACCTCTGAAGACACCCTTATGGAAGCAGCAGCCGCCGCCTTTGATAGTGGCTGGACAAACCTCAAGCTATATTTTATGCTCGGCTTGCCCACAGAAACCGTTGAGGATGCCGAGGGCATCATTCAGCTGGTCAATAGAGTCCACGCATTGGGCAGACAGGCTAAGGGGAAAAGACCTCAGGTACGGGTCAGTCTAGCCACCTTTGTACCTAAGCCACATACCCCCTTTCAGTGGGTCGCCCAAGAGAGCGAACAGCAGCTAAGCTCTAAACATGAACTTCTCAAGAGGGGACTACGTCGAAATGGGATTCGTCTATCCTGGCAGGACCCTAAAGCCAGCTTGCTCGAGGCGGTATTGTCCCGGGGAGACAGACGATTGGGCGCAGTTATCTATCGCGCCTGGCAACTGGGTTCAACCTTTGATGCCTGGAGTGAGCACTTCGATTACGAAAAGTGGCTTCGTGCCTTTGCCGAGGCCGGGCTTGAGCCCACCTTCTATGCCCGGCGCGAGCGTCCCCCGGATGAACTCCTCCCTTGGTCTCATATCGATGTGGGTCTCACCACGGCTTTTCTGAAACGTGAATATCAGCATGCCCTGAATGGCAAGGAAACTCCCGACTGCCGGCTTAAGGCTTGTAATGCCTGCGGGTTAGAACGCCGGCAGCCGGCTTGCCAGCAAAGGCTTCGGGATCTCAGTCAAAACAAGCAATAGCCACCACCTTATCATTCTTAGTAAGCTTCATCAGCCTCACTCCCTGGGTGTCTCTGCCCCGAATAACAATGCCCTGTCTCGGGTCTTTTTCACTCACCGGGGTGCGGGTGACAATCCCTTCGGCTGATATTATCATTACCTGTTGAGATAGAGAAACCAGTCCTACAGCAGCAACCTCGCCAGTCTTCTCATTTAGCTTAAACGTCCTGACCCCCTTACCCGCCCGATACTGGCATGGATACCTCTTAAGAAGAGTGAGCTTACCGTAGCCCTCGGTGGTAACTATTAAGAAGAGGTCGTCAGGATTAGCAGTATCCATGCTGACTACCCGGTCACCAGGGTCCAGGCGGATGCCACGCACCCCCCCGGCGGTTCGGGAGGTAACTCTTAAGGTATCTACACGGAACCTGATTGACAGCCCATACCGGGTCACCATTATGACATCATCCTCCTCGGTAGCCATACTCACCGCCACCAACTCATCCTCTGGCTCCAGATCCACAGCGATAAGCCCGTTACGCCGCACCGCAGCAAAATTACCCAGGGACGTCCTCTTAATCTCACCGCGCCGAGTAGCCATCAGCATATAAGTATTTGGCGTGAAATCATTTACAGCCATCATAGCTGTAACCTTCTCATCTTCAGCAAGTTGGATGAGATTAATCACCGCCGTTCCTTTAGCCGTACGGGTGCTATCAGCCGGCAACTCATAGCACTTGAGGGAAAAGACCTTACCCCGGTTGGTGAAGAACAAAAGGGTATCATGGGTGTCAGTCACCGCCATGAGCCTGACTGCATCCTCTTCTCTGGTCACAATGCCAATAATGCCTTTCCCTCCCCGATGTTGTAGCCTGTAAGCACGGGACGGCACTCTTTTGATAAATCCCCGGTTGCTGAGCGTTACCGTCACCTCTTGATGAGGAATAAGGTCTGCGGCCTGAAATTCCACCACACCCTCCTCACTTATCTCGGTGCGCCGCGGGTCGCCATATTTAGACTTCAGCTCATCCAAGTCCTCTCTTATCAGGAGGGTTATCCTTTTGGGATTAGCCAGAAGGCCTTCCAGGTAAGCAATGGTCTTTACTAACGCAGCATACTCATCAAATATCTTATTCCGCTCTAGATTTGCCAGTCGGCGCAACTGCATATCCAGAATGGCTTGTGCCTGTTCCTGTGATAAACCAAATCTACTCATAAGGTCGCGGCGAGCCGCCTCAGCAGTTTCAGCCTTTCGGATAGTGGCAATCACCTCATCTATCTGATCCAGTGCAATTTTAAGCCCTTCCAGGATATGTGCCCTTGCCTTAGCCTCTTTCAATTCAAACTGAGAGCGCCGGGTAATAACCTCTTGCCGGAAATCTATAAAGTGCTTAAGTGCCTCTTTAAGGCTAATTACCCTAGGCTGTCCATCAACCAGAGCCAGCATATTAACATAGAAAACCGTCTGCATTGCGGTATATTTATACAGGTTGTTGAACACCTGTATCGGCTGGGTCTCTTTCTTTAGCTCAATGACGATACGCATACCCTGACGATCTGACTCATCACGCAGCTCACTGATGCCCCCAATTTTTTTATCCCGGACTAACTCGGCTATTCTCTCCACCAGTGCCGCTTTATTCGTTTGATAGGGAAGCTCAGTAACGACGATTTGACAGCGCCCAGCCCCCCCAGGGATATCTACTACGTCTGCCTTAGCTCTAACTACTATCTTGCCATGCCCGGTGGCATAGGCATTCTTAATCCCATCCTCCCCCAGGATAATACCGGCTGTAGGGAAATCAGGCCCTTTAACAAACTGGGTAAGTTCATCAACTGCGGCTTCAGGGTTATCAATGAGATAAGAGATAGCCTCGCATACCTCGCCAAGATTATGAGGAGGAATGTTGGTAGCCATCCCTACAGCAATCCCGGCACTGCCATTAATCAGTAAATTAGGTAACCGGGTAGGTAAAACCAAAGGCTCTTGAAGGCTATCATCAAAGTTGGGCATGAAGTCGATGGTATCTTTATCAATATCAACCAACATCTGCTCAGCAATAGCCGCCAAGCGTGCCTCGGTATAACGCATAGCGGCTGGGGGATCATTATCCATGCTGCCAAAATTGCCCTGCCCGTCAACCAGACAGTATCGCATAGAGAAATCCTGAGCCATGCGCACCATCGCATCATAAACAGATGTATCGCCATGAGGATGATACTTGCCTAATACATCGCCAACAATACGGGCGCACTTTTTATAGGGACTGTTATGCCTTAGCCCCAGCCCATCCATAACATAAAGAATACGACGATGCACAGGCTTCAGCCCATCCCGCACATCAGGTAAAGCACGAGAAACGATGACACTCATCGCATAGTCAAGATAAGAGCTCCTCATTTCATCTTCTATATTGATTGGTTTGACTGTTCCTGAAACCATCTTCGGATAACCCTCCTATTCCTCATTACCAATACTATCAATCTTAGCGCCCTTAGTGCGAAACTCATCAAACAAAACTTCCCCCTCCTCGCCTACTATGGTATAGCCAGATTCCTCCGCCAAGTCTTCATCATACTCCGGATCACGCTTAACCATTCTATCGCCAGCATAGGACCGCCTGCCCTCACTCACTCTCGTGGGGAAGGAAAGTTGTGCTACCTGGCTGGGGTGCTGATATACCTCCCTAATAATGACCGTCACCATGCCCTCTGCCGAGCTAACGATATTGGCAGTATATTCGTTTCCTCCCTCCATTAATTTGACAAGTCGCTGCCCACGTTTAGGCCCGACACGTCCTAAATACTCCCCGTGTCCATTTTCCACCACTAAATTTGACCCGCCTATCTTCAAGTATACCCTATCACCAGCTGCAATTTTGGCTAATATCTTCAGTGGTGCTAGATGAAATAGGGTAACCACCCCGGCCTTACCCGTTTCCTCAATAAAATGGCGCGGCTCGACCTTTTCAGGGTCACCATCTGAACCAGCCACCGCCTCCCCTAAATGGGACAAGCGGCGAAGATTCTTTTCGGCAATGGTATTGTAAGGGTCAAGGTCTAAAGCTCGACCATACGCTTCCCTAGATTGAGAATATTTCCTCAGCTCCATGTAGGCTCTACCCAACCGATTATAGGCATCGACATCGTCGGGGAAGCTCTCTATCAGGCTTTGATTAGCCGCTACTGCCTCCTGCCACCGACCCTCCATAGCTAAAGCTATAGCCTGCTTGCTGCACAGCCGTCTTAGTCTTGCCTGCCCTTCTTCCTGATATGACATCGTTAATTTCTATTCCTCAGTTTCCAATTTAAACGCACGGTGCAAGGCACGAACTGCATCATCAACCTTGGCCTCATCAATAATGCAGGTTATCCTTATCTCTGAGGTAGCAATAAGCTGGATATTCACCCCCTGCTCACTGAGTGCCTCAAACATCCCCGCCGCAAAGCCGGGGGTATTTTGCATCCCGATACCAATAATACTCACCTTACCTAATCTGGAATCGCTGACGCACTCCTTGGCACCAATGGATTGGGCTATCGGCTTGACCACCTCCATTGCCTTGCTCGCCTGACTCTGAGCCACGGTAAAGGTTAAATCAGTGATATTATCAATGCTGGCGTTCTGAACAATGGTATCAACACTGATACCAGCCTTGGCCAAGGGCTCAAAGATAGCTGCGGCAATGCCCGGCCGGTCGGGAACGCCGACCACAGTTATCTTAGCCACATCAAGGTCATGAACTATACCCCTCACCCTATTTCGCACTTCCATAGATGCCCCTCCATGTATTAATGTGCCCGGATTTTCATTGAAGCTAGACGCCACCAGTATAGAGATATTGAATAGCTCCCCTAGCTCAACCGCCCGCGGATGCACCACCTTGGCTCCATAGCTTGCCAGCTCCAGCATCTCATCATAGCCAATCTCCGATAGCCGCTGCGCCTCCGGCACAAGGCTCGGGTCCGCGGCGTAGACACCGTCAACATCAGTATATATCTGGCATACTTCTGCCCCCAGGCTTGCCGCCAGCGCTACTGCCGTAGTATCAGAGCCACCCCTCCCCAGGGTGGTTATATCCATCTCATCGGTAACCCCCTGAAAGCCGGCCACAATCACAATTTTTCCCTTCTCCATCTCCCTGACCACCCTCTTAGAATCAATCCCCACGATTCGAGCCCGGCTATAGGCGGCATCCGTCCTTATCCCCGCCTGGGCACCGCTGAGGCTGATTGCCTCATAACCCATACTCTTGAGCGCCATTGCCAGCAGGGTGCTGGAAACAATCTCACCAGTGGACAGCAGGACATCAAGCTCCCGTTCAGTGGGCTGCGCAGCAATCTGATAAGCCAGCTTGATTAGCTTATCAGTGGTATCTCCCATCGCCGAGACCACCGCCACCACCTGGTCACCATTATCCTTGGCAGCGGCTATACGCTTTGCTACCCCGTTAATCTTCTCCGCATCCGCCACCGATGTCCCGCCATATTTTTGAACGATTAATGCCACTATCCTCTATCCTGTCTGTACCAATCGATTCATAATATTATAACCATCTTCAATAAAAAAGCCAGTGTTTTTTGCCTCATTATCAGTAAATTTTTTCGCCCCGTTTCCGGTAAAGCTCTCTCCCCACAGCAAAAACGGTACCGGGGCATCAGTATGAGTCTGAACCGCAATCGGTGTAGAGTGGTCGGGCATAACCAGCAACCGAAGGGGGTCTCCACACCAGGAGCGGATTCGACTCACAACCTCCCCATCTATCCTCTGAATAGCTTCTATCTTATCGTCAATCGCGCCGCTGTGAGCCGCCTCGTCCGGCGCCTCGATATGGATAACCACCGAATCGTGACTCTTGAGTGCTTCCAGTGCCCCGGTTGCCTGGGCGGCGTAATCGTTATCCAGCCCATCGGTCACCCCGGGTATATCTAATGCGTCCATTCCCAGCATCCGGGCCAAGCCACGGAGAAGGTCAACCCCAGATGTCATCGCCGCCCCAAGACCATGTATCTGCTCAAAGGCAGGCATATCAGGTGCCTTGCCGCTACCCCAGAAGAGCCAAATCATCGTCGCTGGTATATCGCCGCGACCCCTCCTCTCCACATTGACCGGATGGTCTCGGAACACAACCTCCGAGCGCGCCATCAGGTCTCGCAACCGGTCACTCCCCGAACCCCTAGGCAGAAACTTATCAATGGACTTACCCGGAATGTCATGCGGGGGAACACACGCGGCCTGAAGGGTATCCTCTCGCCCCTTGAGCTTACATATGTGTCGGTAGCTGACTCCGGGGTAAAAGTGAACCTGGTCATCACCCAGGCTTTCGTTCAGAGCAGCAATAAGCTGGTGCGCCTCGCCATTGCCGATATGATCCGAGCTGTAATCCCACATCCTGCCGTCACGAACCGCCACCAGATTGCACCGGAAAACGACCTCTCCATCACCAACGGGAATGCCCATACTCCTAGCTTCGATAGCCGCCCGACCCAGATAGTAGACTTTGGGGTCATAACCAAGGATTGACAGGCAGGCACAGGCACTGCTGGCTTCCATCCCCGGCGGCACAGTGCGGACGAGTCCAAGAATACCTTCCCGCGCCAGAGCATCCAGATTTGGAGTATGAGCCAGCTCCAAACAGGTCTTGTCACCACGCTCAGACAATGGCAAGCCGGAGGCGCCGTCAATTATCAGAATGCAGTATTTCATCAATCTAGCCTTGATATAATATATTAAACCCGCTTATAATAATACCATCGGGGCGTAGCGCAGCCTGGTTAGCGCGCCGCGTTCGGGACGCGGAGGTCGGAGGTTCAAATCCTCTCGCCC
>CAYFFA010000031.1:0-8068 GCA_964342375.1 uncultured Dehalococcoidales bacterium
GGGTACGGCCTAAGATTGGTACGCACGATTTTGAAGCTAAAGCCAAGTCGGCTAATAAACTTTTGGCTGGAGGGGACAAGGTTAAAGTAACGGTCATGTTTAGGGGGCGTGAAATCACACATCCCGAAATTGGCTTTAAATTACTTAAGAGGATGGCGGAGTCACTTCAGGGAATAGCGGCTCTGGAGGGACAACCATCAATGTTGGGGAGAAGGCTCCATATGATTTTATCGCCATTAAGCACCCAGAAAACTAAAGTAGCGGAAGAGAAGAAGGAATCTAAGAATGCCGAAAATCAAAACTCATAAAGGAGCCAAAAGCCGCTTCCATATCACCGGTAGCGGCAAGCTTATGCGGGCTAAGGGTATGAAAAGTCACTTGCGTCGCCGAAAGTCAAAACGGGCTAAGCGTCTCTATGATGAGACAATACCGGTAAGCTCTAGCGACTCCAAACGGATAAAAAGGCTTTTACCCTATGGAGTGAAGTAAACAGGAGGATTATCTTGCCACGAGTAAAGAGAGGGGTCACCACTCATAAACGACATAAGAAGGTATTATCTCTGACCAAGGGACATAGGGCAACCAAGAATTCTCTTTACCGTCGGGCCCATGAATCCATGCTTAAGTCACTGAGTTATGCTTACGCTCACCGCCGAGAGCGAAAAGGGGACATGAGACGCTTGTGGGTTTTGCGGGTTAATGCGGCTAGTAGAGCGAATGGCCTTCCCTACGGTCAATTTATACATGGCTTAAAGAAGGCGGGAGTTGAAATCGACCGTAAGATGCTAGCCGATATGGCAGTTAAACAGCCTGAAGCCTTTGCTGAATTAGTAACTGTGGCCAAGAGCAAAGTTCGAAGCTGAGGCATGGGGCTATCGAACGCATTATTATTCAGCATAACCTACAATATGTAATAGCAATGATTTGAGTGCGGTGTTGTCATTTAACATGAGCCGCACTTCATTTTAGCTATATAAGGTAGCAATCACCCTATAGGCAAAGGTCAGAAACAGTAAGATGCTAAAGCAACTCGAAGAACTGAAGCTGAACGCACTCCGGGAGTTAGACAGCATTAGTGATATCAATAATCTGCAGTCATGGCGGGTTCATTATTTAGGCAAGAAAAGCGAGCTAACCAGGGTTCTGCGAGGTCTTGCTACACTACCTCTTGAGGAAAGGAAAACAATTGGCACCACTGCCAATAAGGTTAGAGTCAGTTTAGAAAACAGCCTGGAACAAGCAAAGCTGCTCATCCAGGAAAAGCGGCTAACCGTACTGGCTGAAAGAGAAGAGCTTGATATTACTCTGCCTGGCCATCCTTTCCCAATAGGTCGATTACATCCCCTTACTCAAACACTACATGAAATATGCGACATATTTGTTTCCATGGGCTTTCAAGTGGTGGAGGGGCCGGAGGTAGAGTGGGATTACTATAACTTTGAGGCGCTGAACATACCCGGTGAGCATCCCGCTCGTGACATCATGTCAACATCTTGGATTGATTTTCAGACAGAGGATGGTGAAAGGCCTATGCTATTGCGCACCCATACCACCTCGGTAACCGCTAGGACTATTGAGACAATGCAGCCGCCGATAAGAGTGGTTGAACTGGGCAAGGTCTATCGTTATGAAGCCAGTGATGCTACCCACGTCCCTATGTTCCATCAAATTGATGGTTTAGCCGTAGATAAAGGGATTACTATGGCTGATATTAAGGGAACACTTTATGAGTTCGCCCGTCGTTTCTTCGGCGATGAGAGGAAGGTTCGCTTCCGCTGTGATTATTTCCCCTTTGTTGAGCCTGGTATTGAGATGGCTATAGAGTGCCTGGTCTGCAAGGGAAAAGGTTGCCATCTTTGTGGAGGCAGCGGCTGGATTGAGATATTAGGCGCAGGAATGACTCATCCGCAGGTACTTCAACGCGGCGGTATTGACCCGGAGGTATATACCAGTTTTGCCTTCGGTATAGGTATCGACCGCCTGCCTATGCTCCGCTACGGGATTGATGATATCAGGCTACTCTACAACAGCGACCTTAGATTCTTAAGGCAGTTCTGAGGATAGGAAATGAAGTGCTCACTTAAGTGGCTCCGGGAATATGTAGATATCGCCCTGCCTGTGGCTGATTTAGCAGACAGGTTGACCATGGCTGGCTTAGAGGTCAAGGGGATGCAGATCGTTGGCAGCGATTGGGAGAATATCGTTATCGGTCAGATAATCGCTGTTGACCCTCATCCCGACGCCGACCGTCTCCGCTTGGCTACCATAGATTTGGGCATCGAACAGATGAGTGTTGTTACCGGGGCACCAGACCTGAGAAGTGGAGATAAGGTGGCCTTCGCCCGTGTTGGTGCTCAGCTCATAGACGTGAACACCGGGCGGAGACTCCGCTTAAAATCAGCCAAGATTCGTGGCGTCGTCTCCAATGGCATGGCTTGCTCGGAAAAGGAACTGGGCATTTCAGATAGCCATGGAGGAATTATGGTGCTGCCAGCGGAAGCGCCGGTAGGCACCACACTGGCTGATTATCTGGGTGATGCCATCCTTGATCTGGATGTAACTCCTAATCGGCCGGATTGTCTCTCGGTTCTCGGAGTTGCCAGAGAAATTGCTGTCTTGACCGGGCAAAACCTGCATATACCTGATGCCGGCTATGATGAGGCTGGAACTTCCATAGACCGACAGATATCAGTAGAAATTGCTGCTCCTGACCTGTGTCCCAGATATTGTGCCAGTCTTATCACCGGAGCGAAAGTGGCTTCGTCACCACAGTGGATACAGCAGCGATTGCTGGCTTGCGGCATGCGCCCGATAAATAATATTGTAGATATCACTAACTACGTTATGCTGGAATATGGACAGCCGCTGCATGCCTTTGAATATGACCAAATCAGGGGCAGGAAAATCATCGTGCGGCGGGCCGCTGAAGGTGAACACCTAGTTACTCTGGATGGAGTTGAGCGAGTCCTCCACGAGGATATGCTGGTTATTGCTGATGAGGAGCGCTCGGTGGCTCTGGCCGGTGTGATGGGTGGAGCTAATAGTGAGGTCAACGACCGGACGACATCAATATTGATGGAAGCAGCTAATTTCAATCCGGCGAATATTCATCATACCGGTAACGCCTTATTATTGTCCAGCGAAGCTCACCTGCGATTTGAGAGGGGTATTCGTCCTGAGCTTGCGTTGCTTGCTATCAAACGGGCTACTCAATTGACCGTAGAGATAGCTGGCGGTGAAGCAGCCAAGGGGATAGCTGATGCCTACCCTGGGAGGCTAGACCGCAAGCCTATTCGGTTATCAACGGCGGAGGCTAAGCGACTCTTAGGCGTTGAGTTCAGCCCTGACCAGATAGCAGACGCGCTGGATTCGTTGGGGTTTGACTGCGATAAACAAACTTCAGAGGTTTGGGCTACTCCTCCTTACTGGCGGAGCGATATACATCTGGCGGTTGACCTTATTGAGGAGGTCATCCGCATTATCGGCTATGATAAAATTCCGATGACTATGCTCGATCAGCCGATACCCAGACACAACCCTGCGCCCATCATCAATTTCAAGCAGGAAGTGAAGCGCAATCTTACAGGTTATGGCTTCCAGGAGATAATTACCTATTCATTGACCGGCCTGGAAATGCTGAGCAAACTGGCACCTGGACCCCATCCATTTGAACCTGAGCCCCTGCGGGTGACTAATCCCATGACAGCAGACCAGGAATATCTTCGCCCGAACCTGAGAGCCAACCTCTTGGTTGTCTTCGCGGCAAATCGGAGGCATGAAGACGATGGCATGAGGCTTTTTGAGTTGGGCAAGGTATATCTACCGCGGCCGAAGGAATTGCCTGATGAGCGTGAAATGCTGTGTGGTGTGTTAAGTGGACACAGGCTAAACAAGTCATGGCGGGATAGTAATGAGCTTGTTGATTTCTTCGATGCTAAGGGAATAGTAGAAAAATTGCTCAGCCAGGTGGGCGTGAATGCCCGCTTTGAGAAAAACGAAGACGAAAGCCTGCACCCGAATAAACAGGCATCTGTATTTGCGGATTGTACTAAAGTGGGTGTTATCGGGGAGCTGCACCCTAAAGTATCACAGTCCTTTGAGATTTCGGAGACTATCTATCTGTTCGAGATTGACGTGACAGCACTTCTGCCATTTACCGTTGGCCATAAAAGGTTCCAGCCGATACCAAGGTTTCCCGCGGTAATCAGGGATATGGCTCTGGTAGTTGATACCGGCATAGCTCATCAGCAAATTCAGGATATAATCGAGAGCTTTCCATTAGTCAACCAAGCCAATGTATTTGATGTCTATTCCGGTGCGCAGGTGCCATCGGGCAAGAAATCCCTTGCCTACAGAGTTGATTTCCTATCCCCTGACCATACCCTGACCGATGATGAAGTCGACGGGATTTACCAACAAATATTGAAAAAGCTGTCTAGGGAGCTTGGGACTACCCTTCGCGCCTGAGAGCGACCTCAGGACATTCATCCACAGCCGACTTATCACTTTCTATCCCAGGAGATAAAATATTTTGTAAAAGGGATTGATAAATTAATCTTTCCATCTTATGCTGAATTATCAGAGAAATAAAAAATACCCGAAGTGACGTTACTTAGTGAGGTTTAGGAATGGTAAAAGAAGCTAAAAACGAACGGTGTGACACTTCAGAGGACAGAGGCATGAGCTGCTGTTAAGTCGAACAGGTAATAAGCGTAGATGACGGGGGGCAGATGGTTATTCCCAAAGAGATAAGAGAGAAGGCAGAAATCCGCGCCGGAGACAAGCCGGCTGTCATGGGCTGGGAAAAAGACGGGAGAGTATACTGCATATTATTAATTAAGGCTGAAGAGCTCACAGGGATGGTGAGCAGTATGCTCGGGCCGATGATGAAAGAAATGTTATAAGAATAAAAGGAGTTCATGAAAATGAAAGAAGAAGCGGTCAAGAAAGTCGTGAGAGATGGTTACTCCAGAATAGCCAAACAAGAGAGTTCCTGCTGTGGTCCTGCAAGCATATGCAGCGGTACTACCGGTCTTCAAAAGACTGTTAGCAAGGCAATTGGGTACAATGATGAGGAGCTCGGCGCGGTTCCCGCGGGTGCTAATCTGGGATTGGGCTGCGGGAACCCGGTTGCCTTTGCCTCCTTAAAAGAAGGGGAGACTGTCCTTGACCTTGGTTCGGGTGCCGGATTCGATTGTTTTTTGGCGGCTGACAGGGTTGGGAGCAAGGGGAAAGTTATTGGTGTGGATATGACACCGGAGATGATTGAGAAGGCAAGAGAAAACGCTGCGAAAGGCAACTACACAAATGTAGAGTTCAGGCTTGGTGAGATTGAGAATCTCCCCGTTGTCGACAATTCTGTTGATATAGTCATCTCGAATTGTGTTATCAATCTAGCGCCTGACAAAGGCAAGGTTTTCAAGGAAGCCTACCGGGCGCTAACGCCTGGGGGCAGGCTGATGATCTCGGATATAGTTTTGCTAGAAGAACTCCCTGATTTCATAAAGAACTCTGTTGAGGCATATATCGGCTGTATTTCCGGAGCAATAATCAGGGATGAATACATAGAAACTGTAAAAGGGACGGGATTTGAGGAGGTTAAGATAGTAGATGAAGCGGCTTTCCCTATAGAGTCTATGGCTAATGACCCAACGGCACAGGCGATTATCAAGGACTTAAGAATACCGGCCGAGGAAGTAAAAAAGATTGGAAGTTCGATTGTAAGCATAAAGGTTTGCGGGGTCAAGCCGGAGGAGGTAGTTTAGACAAGCCTTGGCTGATAAGCTCTCTAAGACCTTTAGCCACTCCCTCTAAAGGCACAAGCTGAGTTTCTTTCTCTGAACGCCGCTTCATCTCAATGCTATTTTTCTCCAGAGTGCGGGGGCTGACGGTAATACGGATGGGCATCCCCAATAGGTCAGCATCGTTGAACTTTATTCCAGGGGATTCCTCACGGTTGTCAAAAAGCACCTCTAATCCCTCTGCCTCAAGCTCAGCATAAAGGTTTTCGGCAATATTCTGAACCTCGGAGCCTTCCCGGTAGAGGGGGCAAAGATATACGTGATACGGAGCAATAGGTAACGGCCAGATGATACCCCTGTCGTCGTGGCTCTGCTCTACGGCTGCTGCCAGCAGCCTGCCGAGACCAATTCCGTAACACCCCATGGTAATAGGATGCGATACACCGTTGATGTCGACAAAGAATGCACCCAGTTTCTCACTGAGGAAGGTGCCCAGCTTGAAGACATGCCCGACTTCAATTCCGTGTGTGGATGATAATTTGCCATCGCACCTTGGACATCCCTCCCCGGCCTTAGCCTGGGCTATATCAGTTACCAGGTCGGCTTGAAAATCTCTGGGGTAGTTGACATTCCTGAGGTGAGTATCAGCTTTATTGGCTCCAGCCACGAGGTTTGCCGATGAGGTTATGGAATCATCAGCAATAACCTTGAGCCCATTCATGCCTACCGGTGAGGCTGAGCCAGCGACTACTCCAGCGTCAATCACCTCGGTTTCAGTAGCCATGCGAAGTTCGACACATTTTAGAACGTTCTTTAGCTTCACCTCGTTTACCTCGAGGTCACCCCTGATAACCACAAAGACCATCTTCCCGTCAGCGATATAGAACACCACTTTAAGTGTGTGGCTTTGAGGCACCTTCAGGAAATGTGATACTTGGTCAATTGTAGTCATCCCGGGCGTGGCGACCTCTTCCAGTGGCGACGGATCCCCGCTTTCTATCTTCCCCCTGATGCTTTGAGCCTTCTCTGCGTTGGCTGCGTAGTTGCAGTCGGTACAATAGATAATCTCATCTTCGCCGCTTTCAGCTATGACCATAAATTCATGGGAGTCCTTGCCCCCGATGGCACCGCTATCGGCTTCGACAAAGAGGGCAGGCAGACCGCAGCGGGCATAGATATTCTGGTATGCCTGGATCATCCGGTTATAGCTCCTGGTCAGACCTTCTTCGTCAGCATCAAAACTATAGAGGTCTTTCATAGAGAACTCGCGGACTCTAATCAGTCCGCCTCTGGGACGGGGCTCATCACGGAACTTGGTCTGGATTTGATAAAGTAGTAACGGCAGGTCGCGGTAGCTCTGCACATTGCGGCTCACCAGGTCGGTGAGGACTTCCTCGTGGGTTGGTCCCAGAACTAGCGTGCGCTGCCTGCGGTCGGAGAGGGTGAAAAGTCCTTTGGCAAAAGCCTGGTCTCGTCCGGTCTTCTGCCAAAGCTCCAAGGGCTGGAGAACTGGGAGCATCACCTCCTGCCCGTCGGCTTCGTCCATCTCGTCGCGGATTATATTCTCAATCTTTTTGAGGACTCGCCAGCCTAGGGGAAGATAGGAATAGACACCAGCCGCCACTTGGTGGATCATCCCTGCCCTCAGCAACAGTTGGTGGCTGATTGTGTCCGCCTCAGCCGGCACCTCTCTTAATGTCTTGCCGAATAGCTTTGATATACGCACTTTTTACCTATTGCCAGTTGACTCTAGTCGAACTCATTCTTCCCCATTACTAAGAATATAATTGCAAGTATGCCAAAAATGAGAGTTAGCGGAAAGAGCGCACAAATTGCTCCGGCAAGTGCAAGCCCCCAGAGCCTTCTCTTTAGGGAAAAGATGCCACCAATTATAGGGATTATTCCCAAAATAATTAATGGGGCGCCGATGGCTGCTCCCAAAGCAACCTCAAAGGTATTTGGTGTTAATGTTCCGATGCCGAAATAGATGAACGATAAGAAGCTACAGCTGAGAGCACCCGCAATTATACTCAATATCCCGGCAGTTGTTGGTTTCCATGTTCTCTCCATTTATGCCCTCCTTTTTAGGGTATAAATAACAGGATAGCTCAGAGTATTAAAGCATATTTGCCCGATTTATGCCAGTGGTTCCGTTCAGAAATCCCCCTTAGTCACCCTTTTGCCAAGGGAGAAGCTTATTTTCCCCCGCTGCAAAAGGGTGACCGAGAGGGATCATAAGAGAGGTGAAGCCTCTCTTTGACTCCCCTTTATCTTGTCCATTTCCAACGAAGGTTACTAAGTGTAGTGCCATCATAGAAACGCCAGCA
>CAYFFA010000032.1:0-7789 GCA_964342375.1 uncultured Dehalococcoidales bacterium
ATGCTTGAGTATTTCTCTAGGCTAATTTTCCACTCATGTGAAGACCGTTTTCTCCACGCCTTAAATGCCGCGTCATAGTGGTCATCGTAAGCTGTTATGTCACAATCATTTATCTTTATGAAGTGTTCTATTACTGCATCAAAATCTAATTCACCACGTTTTGCTTTTATACCTGCTAATCCTATATGTTTGACATGGTGGCACATTTTACACAGAGCAATGAAACCCTTCAAGGTTTGCACATGCCTCGTGTCGTCATATTCCCATGTTTCATGGCATTCTAATTGTCCTTCACTACTACCACAAATACCACATTTGTAATCGAATGCTGCATATGTTTCCTTACGCACTTCGTTCCAGTTCTGTTTACTCACCTTATTCCTGAGATTACTATACCACGAAGTTTTAGGAACTAGCTCAATGTTAAGCTTAAGAGCCTGCACTTCTTTGCCCCCTTCATCGAATTTGCTACTTCCCAAGAGCCTCTTTTCTCAGGATTTCGGCTTTATCTGTCTTTTCCCAGGGGAGGGCAAGGTCGTCCCGCCCGAAGTGTCCATAAGAGGCGGTCTGCGTGTAGATAGGACGGCGGAGGTCAAAGTCATGGATAATGGCTCCGGGCCTGAGGTCGAAGTGTTTGTTTATCAGACTGGTGATGACATCCTCGTCAACCTTGGCAGTGCCGAAGGTTTCGGCAGAGACGGAGAGCGGGTGGGCAACACCGATGACATATGAAATCTGGAGTTCCAGCCGCTCGGCTAACCCGGCAGCCACGATATTCTTGGCAACGTAGCGGGCAGCATAAGCCGCTGAGCGGTCGACTTTGGTCGGGTCCTTGCCGGAGAAAGCGCCGCCGCCGTGCCGTGCGATACCGCCGTAGGTATCAACCAGAATCTTCCGGCCGGTGAAACCGGTATCAGATACCGGGCCTCCGATTACAAACCGACCGGTGGCATTGACATAATATTTTGTATTGTCATCAATCAGGGAGGTGGGGGCAGTTGCCCTGATCACCTCTTTGATGATGTCCTTCTCTATTTGTTCGTGGCTGACATCGTCGTCGTGCTGGGCTCCAATCACCACGCTGTCTATACGTTTGGGAACGCCGTTATGATACTCTATGGTTACCTGTGATTTTCCATCCGGGCGCAGGTAAGGCAGAACCTTATCCTTTCTCACCTGAGCCAGGCGCCGGCACAGCTTATGTGACAGGGAAATGGTCAGCGGCATAAGTTCAGGCGTCTCATTACAGGCAAAGCCGACCATCATTCCCTGGTCGCCGGCACCAATCTTGTCAAGGTCATCACTTGAGACCGTTTTTGTCTCCAGTGATTTATCTACTCCCATGGCAATATCCGTAGATTGCGAGTTAAGGGAAACCAATACCCCGCAGGACTTATCGTCAAAACCATATTCCGGGTTAGTATAGCCGATATTCTTTACTACTGCTCGTACTGTCTGGGGGACTTCAACGTAGCAATCGGTGGTAATCTCCCCCAGGACGACTACTAGGCCAGTGGTTACTGCCGTCTCGCAGGCTACTCTGCCATACGGGTCCTCTTTCATTATTGCATCAAGAATGGCATCTGATACCTGGTCGCACAGCTTATCCGGGTGTCCCTCGGTGACGGACTCCGAGGTGAGCATGTATTTAGATGAACTGGTAAAACTGTTTGTCATTTATCCTCCTTTTATGTCCCTTCCTCCCAGCTGGTCAGATATTTTTTCTGCTCTGGGGTTAGAGTGTCTATATCAACGCCCATAGACTGAAGCTTTAACCGCGCTACCTGCTTGTCTATCTCTTCCGGCACCGGATATACTCTAGTCTCGAGTATTCCCTTGTTTTTCACAATATGTTCAATGCACAAAGCCTGGTCGGCGAAGCTCATATCCATAACACTGGCAGGGTGTCCTTCGGCAGCTGCCAGGTTAATCAACCTGCCTTCGCCCAGCAGATACAAGCGGCATCCGTTATCCTGGGTGTATTCGTCAACGAATGGGCGTATGCACCGCTTGCTTTTAGCCAGGCTTTCTAATGCGGGAATATTTATCTCCACATTGAAGTGCCCGCTATTAGCCAGGATGGCTCCGTCTTTCATTTGCTGGAAGTGGGCTTTATCAATAACATGTTTATCGCCGGTGACGGTAATGAAGATATCACCCACGCTGGCAGCGTCTGTCATTTGCATGACCTGGAAGCCGTCCATAACCGCCTCAAGCGCCCGGACGGGCTCAACTTCCGCTATAATTATGTGGGAACCCAGCCCCCGTGCTCTCAAGGCTATACCTCGCCCGCACCAGCCATATCCGCAAACCACCACCTTTTTGCCCGCCCACAGGATATTGGTGGCGCGGGTAATGCCGTCAATGGTGCTCTGCCCGGTGCCGTAGCGGTTATCAAACAGGTATTTAGTCTGGGCATCGTTTACCGCAATTATGGGATATTTTAGCTTTCCCGCTTTCTCCAGGCTGCGCAGCCTGATAACACCGGTGGTAGTCTCCTCGGTACCGCCGATGACGTTTTTAAGTGAATCACTCTGTTTTGTGTGAAGAATAGTAACTAGGTCGGCGCCATCATCTACGGTGATCTGCGGTTCCGTATTTAATGCGGCATCGATGTGCTTGTAATATGTCGCTTCGTCCTCTCCCTTGATGGCGTTAACGGGAATACCAAGCTCTACCAGAGCTGCGGCAGTATCATTCTGTGTACTGAGAGGGTTAGACGCACATAATATAAGGTCGGCCCCGCCGTCCTTTAAAGCCAGAGCTAGGTTTGCCGTTTCGGTGGTAATGTGAAGGCATGCCGCAATCCGAACGCCCTTGAGCGGTTTCTCAGCGGCAAACCTCTCCCTGATTAGCTTCAGTGCCGGCATCTCACGGGCAGCCCATTCTATCCGCTGTTTGCCATCCCCGGCCAGAGAACTGTCTTTAATGTCATGGTTGTTATGAGAAGTCATTGACTACTCCTTATGTGAATTTACCGGTAAATGTGCTTGATGGTTTCTACTACAAGTACTAAATATTCATTATACCACGATTGGGGGGTGATACTTCTACTCTTAACTCAAAAGTTTGACAGTGCCCGTCGCCGACTAATGAAGTCCCGTTGGGGTCATTGGGGTGCGCATATACCCGGATACCATCGGCATTCTAGCCTCAGGAGCAGGTCAAAGCCTCTTCTCAAATTCCGTCAGGCTAAAATGGTATTCCTGCGTACCATAGCACTCGATGGCGAAAGATGCACTTACGCTTCCCATTTTTGCGCTCTGTTCTATATTCCTGCCTTCGATCAGACCCTTAATTAAACCTGCTCTGTAGGCGTCACCGGCACCTGTTGGATCAACCACTTCCTTCGGTTTGACAGCGGGAATGTATATTTCGTAGTCTGGTGTACAGACACAGGAACCCAGTTCTCCCAGCGTAGTAATGATAGCATTGGTCCGCTGAAGCAGTTTATTTTTATCTAATCCCGTCTTGCTAATGATTAATTCCAGCTCATAGTCGTTAGAAATCATAATATTAGAGTGTTCTATACATTGGATAAGGTCTTGGCTATCCCACATTGGTAATGATTGACCGGGGTCAAAAATGTAGTCAATGCCCCTGTCCTTATAAGTGACGGAGTAGTTCATCATATCTGCGAGGTTTCCCGGGGCAATAATCGCGATGCTTTCTTTGGGGTTAATCTTGTCAAGGTTGAAGACGGAAGGGTGTTTCATAGCACCAGGGTTGAATCCTGTAATCTGGTTATCGGCTTGATCGGTTGTGATGTAAGCGCAAGCAGTCAATTCCTCTTCGATAATTTTGATGTTATCGCAAGCTATGTTGTTTTTCGTTAGCCATTCGAAATATCTCTGATAATCTCGACCAATGGCAGCCAGGATTATCGGGTTTTCACCTAAAAGAGAGAGTGCATAAGCAATATTACCGGCAGTGCCGCCGAATTTCTCTACTAGACTATTAACGGTGAAGCTGACATTTAAAACATGTAGTTTCTCCGGGAGGATATGAGCAGAGAAGTGCCCTGGGAAATCCATAATCCTGTCATATGCCAGTGAGCCGGAAGTTATAATGTTCATAGATAGATTAAATCAACTCGAGAATTTGATTAACTATGATGTTCAGCCAATCGTGCGCATTCAATTTTGTGGATGTGAGATCAGATATTTCTGACTCATCATACCGCCAATTATCTGTGACAAGGTTTCTCTGAAGCTTTTGTCGTTACGGGTTATTTCGCAGACTGGGACTTGGCTTCGGATTTTCTCTTTGCCTCCAGCCCCTGCTTAGTCTTCACTTGCTTTTTTATGGCTACTCCTCTGGCCGTATTCATCTTAAATAATATAACCTAAATCGTCTTTTCTTGCCACTAGAGGTGGCGTTTTCTGATATCTGCTGAAAGTTCAACCAGTAGTTCTATGACCCGGGCGGCGGCTTCATTACTGGATAAAGATGCCAGCCCGCAGCTCGGGGTAAGCAGTCCCTGCTGCAAGAGTTGCTTGAAGCGGATGCCATTCCTAGTGAAGAATGCCATCGTCTCCTCCAGGCGGTCTTTGAGACTGGCGACCGACTCCTTGCCTATCGATTCTTCATCATTGGGGACAATCCCCCAGGCAATGGTGCCTTTCCTTGTCAGGAATTTTTTTATCTCCGATGGATAGAGGCTAAGCGACTCTCCATAGTTGTAGGCGTCAAAGCTCACGATGTCGGTGCTGGTGTCCAGCAGGACTGACCAGTCAGTATTGCCGCAGCAGTGGACGCCCTTGATGCCGCGGATGCCGCCAAAGACTTCTTCCAGCAAACTGATAACCCTTTCCCGGGACACCGAGAAGAAAGCCGAGCCGAAGGAAGACATAGACGGCTCATCAACAAATATAATGGTGTTTCTGGAGATTTCTCTCAGAGCCTCTTCCTGCCACCCCGCCTGTAGCCTGAGCAGCTTGGCGGCGGCATCGGCAAGGGTTTCGTCGTGGATTATCGCCTGTTTGCTGTTATCGCTGACGGCTGCTCCCCAGGTAACCGGACCAACCACCTGTCCCTTAACTGCCAGAGGCGAAAGGTAGTCAAGTGCCAAGAAGGCGTGGAGACCGGCCGCGTATTCGGGGCTGATTGGATATTTGTCAATGTCGTTTTCCAGATAGGCGGCGTAGAGCTTCTCCAGGGGCTTATCCAGGTCCTGAGAGCGGTCAATATAGATGCTCCCATCCTTTACCGTCACTCCGGGGAATCCTTCACTGTACTGAACACTCATATTTTCTAGGAAGGAACGATGGGGCAGCTGGGGCCAGGCGGGGATGTCCTTAAGGTAGCGGCTGACCAGCGAGCACGCCTCCTGTGGGTCGGTGTGGGGCATGCTGCCAACAACGGTGGGCAGACAGCCGAATTCTACATAGGGCATGAAGTTTCTAATGTCTCCTTTGATTTAGATATTTGCCTATCAGCAGGTCGTATTTTTTCTTCTGCTCGGCCGGAATCAGGTCCGGGGCGGTGACAAGTGCTGTCTTTAATGCCGTGGCGCAGTCGCAGTCGCGCTTTTCAGGTATGCGGGTGACCGCCAGCTTGATGATTTCCTTCATGGTATCGGTGTTCTGGCGTAGGATGCTGATTATGGTGCCTATCTCAAGCGGCGCGCTTTCTTCCTGCCAGCTATCGTAATCAGTAATGCCGGCAACAATAGTGTAGCAGATTTCCGCCTCTCGTGCCAGCTTGGCTTCGGGCAGCGCCGTCATGCCGATGATGCTGGTCCCCCATGAGCGGTAGAGTCGGGATTCAGCCTGGGTGGATAAAGCCGGACCCTCCATTGTGATATAGGTGCCGCCCTGGTGGACGGTGGCATCTGTTTCCCGGGCTGCCTGGTAAACAATCTGGCTCAGCACCGGGCAGAAGGGTTGGGCAAACTGGATATGGGCAACTACGCCTCCTTCAAAAAAGGAGTTGACCCGACTCCGCGTGCGGTCGATGAGCTGGTCAGGGACAAGGAGGTCGCCGGGCTTGATTTCATCTCTGTAGCTGCCCACGGCGTTGATGGCGATGATGTGCTCCACCCTCAGCGACTTAAGGGCGTAGATATTGGCTCTGACCGGTATCTCGGTGGGGGAGAGGCGGTGTCCCTTGCCGTGCCGGGGCAGGAAGGCAATCCCCACCCCCTCCAGCTTGCCGGTGGTGATAGTATCACTCGGCTTGCCGAAGGGCGTGACTATATCGACCTCTTCAATGTCGGTCATCCCCTTGATATCATACAGCCCGCTCCCGCCGATAACCCCTATTTTAGCCTGTAGCATTAAAAGACCTCCTTCTACAAGATAGGTTTAAAGTAACTTTCTCTAACTCTCCTGTGTATTGAACTAGCTTTCGTTAGATTCCAAACCTTTGGTTTAGCCTTTGTAAATACCAATAGTTCAACTTTATGATTTAGATTATTAACTCTCTAGATAGCTGGAACTAAATCATTATCTGCTTTAACCAGAATGGCAGTATTATATTCATTAGAGCCAGCTTAGGTCAGTAATCATGTTACTCTCTTGACCCATCCCCGTACGGCTCCCTTATTATGCCCTTTTCGGTGATGATGGCGGTGATGTAACGGTGGGGGGTAACATCAAAGGCGGGGTTGGCGGCTTCGCAGTCCGGGGCAATGCATACCCCCTGGATATGGGTTACCTCATCCGCGCTTCGCTGCTCAATGGGGATTTCATCGCCTGAAGCCAGGGAGGGGTCAATGGTGGTGGTGGGGGCAGCCACGTAGAAGGGGATGCCGTTCTCCTTCGCCAGCACCGCTAGGGTATACGTGCCAATCTTGTTGGCGGTATCACCGTTGGCGGCAATCCTGTCAGCGCCGACAATCACGCAGTCAACCCCTCCACGGCTGATGAAGTAGCCAGCCATGGAGTCGGTGATGAGGGTGGCAGGGATACCCGCCCTCTTCAGCTCCCACATGGTGAGCCGCGCTCCCTGGAGGAGGGGGCGGGTCTCGTCAGCCAAGACCTTTATATTCTTGCCCTGCTCCTTTGCATGCATGATTACTCCCAAGGCTGTGCCGTAGCCGGTTGTGGCTAATGGTCCGGTATTGCAGTGGGTCAGTACGGTGAAACTATCCTTGATTAGCTCGGCGCCGAGCTGGCTCAGCTTCCTGGTGGCTTCAGCCTCGTCAGCATGTATCTTAATTGCCTCGCTGGCGAGCGCGGCTTTCATCCCCTCTACAGTATTGGCTGACAGGGCCGCTTGCTGCATTCGGTCAACTGCCCGGAAAAGGTTCTTGGCGGTGGGTCGGGTGGAGGCAATGGTCTGGCTGATGTGCCGGAGCTTCTCCATGAATTCGTCTGTAGAGCCAGTTTCAATTTCTAAGGCGCCAAGAGCCACGGCATATGCCCCAGCTACCCCGATGGCTGGAGCGCCCCTGATTTTCAGTTCTACGATTGCTGGGGCAATATCCTGGTAATGGCTGAACTCCAGGTAAACTTCTTCCTGAGGAAGCTTGGTCTGGTCAATGATTTTCACCCTATCACCGAGCCATTCTATTGGTATATTATCTATGGGGCTTACCTCCCAAGTTTCCGTTTAGTGTTTTTAGTATAGCAGTTTGTGGAGTGTCTGGCTATAATTAAAGAATGTTTTGAAGCTGTGAGGATGAATTGCGCATAAGGCTGTTTATTGCTATAATTCTGGCTGATGGGGCTGTGGCTCAGCTGGGAGAGCGCCTCCCTTGCACGGAGGAGGTCGGGGGTTCGAGTCCCCCCAGCTCCACCAGGAGTATCAATAGGCAGAACTGATTAAGATTATCTCGTATCTTTAC
>CAYFFA010000033.1:0-7427 GCA_964342375.1 uncultured Dehalococcoidales bacterium
AAAGCTAAGGAGTATGGATTGCGGCAGGTAGAGGTTTATATTAAAGGCACGGGAAGTGGACGTGAGGCGGCCATTCGTTCTCTCCAGAGTTCGGGGCTTTACATTACCGGTATCAGGGATGTGACTCCTATCCCCCATAATGGTTGCCGTCCTCCCAAGAGAAGGCGGGTGTAAAGAGGAGTAGAGAAATGGCAAGATATGTAGCAGCGGTTTGCCGATTATGCCGCCGTAGCGGTGATAAGCTAATGCTCAAAGGCGACAAATGTTTCAATAAGTGTACGCTGGATAGGCGGTCGAATCCACCGGGCCAGCAGCCCAGCGGTCGGCGGCCAAGGGTTTCCGACCGTGGATTGCAGCTTCGGGGGAAGCAAAAAGGCCGTTATGTCTATGGAATTATGGAAAAGCAGTTCAGGCGGACTTTTGCTCGCGCCGAGAGACAGCCAGGTATCACCGGGGACAATATGCTGGTGCTACTGGAGAGACGACTTGATAATGTGGTATATCGTCTGGGCTTTGCGGATTCCCGTGCTCAAGCACGCCAACTGGTACGACACGGGCATATTCTGCTCAATGGGCGTAAGACTGATGTCCCTTCTTGTCTGGTCAAGGAGGGAGATAGCATCGGCTGGAGGAAGGAAAGCACTGAAACTGAGTATTATAAACAACTGGCCCAGGGCATTGAGGCTAAATCTGTTTTGAGTTGGTTGAGCCTGGATAAACAAAATCTCATCGGTCAAGTTGTGTCCTTGCCTACCCCTGATGATACTGAGATTACTATTGACGGCAAGGCTATAGTTGAATACTACTCGCGATAAAATAATTGATAGGAGGGACAATACTTTGTCTCGCTTGGAGATATCTGCTATTGAGTGCGTTGAAAGCAAAGATAACTATGGGCGGTTTGTAGCTGAACCTTTGGAAAAAGGCTTTGGGGTTACGCTCGGTAATGCCTTGCGGCGAGTGCTGCTGGGCTATCTTCCCGGGGCAGCGGTGGTAAGGGTTAAGATTGAGGGAATTCAACATGAGTTCGCTACAATTCCCGATGTGAAAGAAGACACCGTGGACTTTTTGCTCAATGTTAAGGCATTGAGGTTAAAACCCCTTTCCGGTCAATCAGGTAAATTGACCCTGGAGATGGAGAGAAAGGGACAAGTTTATGCCGCTGATATCGGCCCCTCAACCGATTTTGAGATTGCCAACCCTGAACTTTATCTAGCCACTTTAGATTCATCCGGAGCTAAGTTTTATGTGGAGTTTGATGTGGAATTAGGTGAGGGTTATAAACAAGCTGAATCCAGCGAGGATTTACCTATAGGGGTGATTCCTGTGGATTCTATCTTCACTCCAATGCTCAAGGTTAATTTTAGCGTTGAGCCAGTTCACAGTGGTCGAGAAGCTAAATATGAACGGTTAAACCTCGAGGTGTGGACAGACGGCACTATATTCGCTGTAGAAGCCATCAGCCATAGTGCTGATATCCTGATAAAGCAGCTAACTCCGTTCGTTGATTATGCCCGGCTGTCTCAGGTAGCTGTGGAGAGAGACCGCATTCGCTTATCTATCCCTGAAGAGCAATATAATATGTCAGTTGAGCAACTTGACTTATCAGTACGTACCTTGAGTTGCTTAAGGCGTGGTGGCATAGCTACAGTGGGAGAACTAATCGATAAAGAGGGAAAGGAGTTACTCGCACTGCGGAATTTTGGTAAGAAGTCCAAAGGGGAGATAGATGAGCGCCTGGCATCAATGGGGCTAGCTCTCAAGAATCCATTGGAGAAAGAGGCGGAAGAGTCAGAAGAGGCGGAGGAGGAGTAAGGTAGGGCTGATGGATAACACGATTTTCCGTTGGTTTGCAAGGTGTGAATGGCATGAGGCATAAAGTAGCCGGTAGAAAGTTAGGCAGATCTACAGCTCACCGAAGAGCATTATATCGCAATCTGGTAACTGACCTTCTGGGATATGAGAAGATAGTTACCACCGAGGCTAAGGCTAAGGAGGTGCGTGGTCTGGCTGAGAAGATGATTACACTTGGTAAGAAGGGTGGACTTCACTCCCGTCGCCAGGCACTCTCATTTATTATAGATAAAACGGTGGTCGAGAAGGTATTTGATGAGATTGCCGAAAGGTATGCTGAGCGACCCGGTGGATACACACGCACCGTCAAGTTAGGGCCCAGGTTGGGTGATGGGGCATCTATGGTTAAGCTTGAGCTGGTAGAGTAGTATCCAGTTGCCACTGGTTTGGGACTGAGGAAGGTTGTCAGCTTTGGCAATGACCACGAAGATTGTGTTAATTATGGAGTATGATGGCACACGCTACTATGGCATCCAGTTGCAGGCCGTTTTGCCCACTATTCAAGGAGAGACCGAGGAAGCGCTATGGAAGCTTACAGGAAAGAGGGTCAGGGTGATAGCAGCCAGCCGAACTGATACCGGGGTTCATGCCGAGGGGCAGGTTGTTAGCTTTATAACTGAATCGCCACTTCCTCCGCAGACATTTATTAACGGGTTGAATTACCACTTGCCCGGAGATGTTGCGGTGAGGAAGGCATATAGAGTAAACAGCTCGTTTGATGTCAGGCGGAGCGCGATTAGTCGGGAATATAACTACTATATACTGAACAGCTTGACCAGGTCACCAATCAGGCAAGGTTTTTCTTATCTTGTCGCCGGGTATCTGGATGTCGAGGCTATGAATGGGGCATGTCAGGGGCTGATTGGCGAGCATGACTTCATCTCATTTGCTACCCGTCTTGGCGACAGGGTCAGGAGCACGATACGCAATGTGTATCAGGCAGAAGTGAAAAGGGAGGGGGAACTGGTTATTTTTAATGTTGTGGCAAGTTCCTTTCTGCCCCATCAGGTGCGCAATACAGTGGGTAGCCTGATAAGGATTGGGCTGGGTAAGATGAGTATTGATGAGTTTTATAGTATAATTGAGGCAAAGGAACCCGGACTGGCAGGTCCAACAGTTCCTGCTCATGGACTATGCCTCATGCGGGTAAATTATTCACGTCCTTTTGGGGAGAATTAGATGAAGACCTATAGTACCAAGCCATCTGATATCAAGCGAGAGTGGCACGTTATTGATGCTTCAGGCAAAGTTTTAGGCAGGCTGGCTACTGAGGTAGCTCGCTTGCTTATGGGTAAGCACAAGCCAATATTCAGCCGCAATCTGGATACAGGCGATTTTGTTGTCGTTATCAACGCCGATAAGGTGCGTGTTACCGGTAACAAAGCCAAGCAGAAGCTCTATTACAGGCATTCAGGCTATCCCGCAGGGCTTAAGAGTGTCAGCCTGGAAAAAATGATGGAGACCTATCCCACACGGGTGATTGAGTATGCGGTCAAGGGCATGCTACCCCACAATCGCCTGGGAGCTAAAATAAGGAAAAAGCTTAAAGTATATGTTGGCGATACTCATCCACATCTGGCTCAGACTAAGGCTAGTTCAATCAGGGCGATAACCGAGGCTTGAGGGAATAAAGAGGATAAGGGTTCAAATGGAAAAGCAAACTTATTACCATGGAACAGGCAGGCGTAAGACATCTACAGCTCAGGTGAAACTAATACCGGGCAACGGGGTTATTACCATAAATGGCATTCTCTATGAGGAGCTGTTCACCCGTCTTGGGCACCGTCGTATAGTAGCATCTCCCTTGCGGGTCACCGAAAGTGATGGCAAATATAATGCGGTGGTTAAGGTAGCCGGGGGTGGCATAACAGGTCAGAGCGGTGCTATTGCTCATGGTATTGCCCGAGCCTTGGTAAGAGCCAATGAGAGCTTTAGACCCACACTGCGCCGGCACGGACTGCTTACCCGTGACCCACGGGTTAAAGAGAGAAAGAAGGTTGGTCTGAAGCGGGCTCGTAAAGCGCCTCAATATACTAAGAGGTAAAGGCGAGGCTAGTTCGTTAAAGCTCGCTTGTCACTTTCCGGGCGAATTTCTTCTGACCGATAATTCCATAGCTGCTCGGTTGTTATTTCGATTTTTCTCCGAGCGGCAATTTCACCATTGATGAGAATCTACTTGTTTGTGGAATCGTGCAGACGGACGGATGGGTGCTTTAGTATATACTCGAATCTATGGAGGTAGAGTCGGATATATATGGTACCCTGACTATTAACTGCAAATTCTAGTAATATCTTGGATATTATTGCTGTCGCGCAATATGGTGATAATCCTGTCTAGTTTCTTGCTTGAAAGCTCTAGCTGCTTAGGAACTGGTCCATTTATTCCGAGAACCTCAGAGCGCACTTTTATGTTAAAACCATTGTGACCAGTGAAAAAGACACGCACGTCTTCTGAAGATAGCCTGAGATCTTTTACCAGATACGGTTACTGCCTGCTTAGTCAACAGCTAGTGCATCCTCTAAGCCGTCATCGCCATTGTCGATATCTATGGGGAACGGCCCCAGTAAAATGACTTCTCGCGTTTCGTGGCCCAATCATTTCAGAGTTATGCAAACATTAGTGTTCTTGCAGGTTTTTCGCCATTTGCTGAGTGAAGTGAGAGGATAGTATTGGATATTCTTTGATATATTCCCTTCTTGGTCGAATGAGTGATACCAACTGTCTAAAGAGGGTACACCTTCGCTATCGGCTATCTCTTTGTGATGTCCTATACCTATTGATAATTTCCTTGTGTTTATATCTTTTGACAGCCACCGGAAATCGCTCGTTGGGATACACTCCTTTTCATTTGTTCGTATCTTTTCCCAACTGATCCTTCAGATACGCTATGCTCTTTACCGGGGTGGGGTCAATCTCATTCAGCATTGCCAGGTAGTAGCTTGCGTAGTCGCCAAAAAGCACCAGGCTCATCATCTGGCTCAAGGCGCTTGAGCCTTCCCCATCCACAATCTGGTAATCGACCCCGGCTTCTTGAAATAACTGGCAGGTTATCCGGTAGCGAAGCTTGATACGGTGGGGAAGCAGGGCGGAATGAGGCAGCACTACCATTAACTTGCTGGCTAACTCCGCTGGGAACTGATAGCCGACTATAGCATTGTGATTTAGCTCCGGGAAGACTTCG
Source organism: uncultured Dehalococcoidales bacterium (assembly GCA_964342375.1). GTDB lineage: Bacteria > Chloroflexota > Dehalococcoidia > Dehalococcoidales > CAYFFA01 > CAYFFA01. The sequence continues at coordinate 5,037 of CAYFFA010000033.1, forward strand.
TAGAAAGCCCATGCCTTGCTGTTCTCGTTAATCTGCGTCTTCCAGCGGCGCGCTACCGCAGAAACTATGCCAGAGCCATAAACCACCGGCAAATGCCCGTATAATCTCTGTGACAGCTGTTTAGCAGGGTTATGGAGTAGTGGCACGTCTTCGTTTATTCTTTGCGATAGTTTTTGCAGTACCTGGACTGTCTCAGCAACGTCTGCTGATTTGTCGCCGCTGAAGCCCAGCCTTTGCAAAATGCCGAGGATAGGCAGGAGACTGTATGGCAGGGCGGCGCGGGGCTGAGACTTGTAATCAAAGCAGAACGCAGGGATATTTCTTTCCTCAGCCATGGATTGAAGCTTACCACCGGTGGTAAGCACCAGCTTTTTTGACTCGGTCTTCAGTGCTTGCTCAAACGAGGACAGGGTTTCCTCCGTCATCCCTGAATAGCTGGAGGCAATGACCAGGGTTTGGGCATCAACAAAGGCGGGCAGATTATAGTCGCGGTGGGTTAGGATAGGGATCTTGGCCTCGGAAGCTACCAGGCTGCTCGCTAAATCGCCGCCTATAGCTGAGCCGCCCATGCCGAGGATAACTATATGGTTAATCCTGGAATAATCTTGAGGCAGGTCAAAGTCCATCGCCATCTGCCAAGCTCGCTGACAGAGCTCGGGCATTTCGTGGAGGCAGGTTAACATGCCTTCAGGGTCGTATCTCTCGAATACCGCAGAGGTATCTAAATTAGGATTGTTTATCTGCCTCACCCCCTCTTAGACGCCCGCCATATTATTACCAAAATCAAGCAGCCTTTTTACTCGCTCCGGACTGCTGGTTTCCGTGTAGATGCGAAGCAACGGCTCGGTTCCGGAAAATCTGATTAGCAGCCAGGTGGTATCAGCCAGGACGAAACGGAAGCCATCAGCGGTGTCAAATTTTATCACATCAACCCCATCAATACGTTTTGGAGGATTATCTTTTACCCGACTGATTATCGCCTCACGCTCGCCCTCAGGGAATTCTATGTCCACGCGGTGGTAATGGTGAGGTCCGACCTTACTGTATAGGTAGTCTATAAGTTCCGACGGGGTCTTGCCCGTCTTAACCATGAGGTCAAGGAAATAAAGGCCGGACAGAATGCCATCGCGCTCAGGGATGTGTCCCCTGAAGCCATAGCCACCGCTTTCCTCACCTCCGATGAGTGCGTTTTCAGCGAGCATTACCGGCGCTATGTATTTAAAGCCCACCGACGTCTCATATATCGGCACCTTGAATATTTCACCCAGACGGTAGAGCATGCTGGTGGTGGTTATCGTCTTGACTATAGCCCCCCGCTCACCCCGTGTCTCCAGCAAGTAAAGGCTGAGCAGAGCAAAGACTTGAAGCTGGGTCAGGAACCGGCCCTTTTCATCGATGATACCGATGCGGTCAGCATCGCCATCGGTAGCCAGGCCCACATCAGCCTCCTGTTTTTTAACTGTAGCTGAAAGCCTGGCTAAGTTAGCTTCAATCGGCTCAGGCTGTATTCCGGGGAACAGGGGATTGCGCTCGTCGTTTATCTCCACTATCTCAATAGCCCCGCCATCCAGTAGTTTCTTAAAATAACCTGCTCCGGCGCCATACATTGAATCGATAATTACTTTTAACCCTGCCTGTCGCAGTGCGCTCAGGTCGATAAGCTCGCTCAGGTGGTCGGTGTAAATCGGAGCCAGGTCGAGGTATTCTATCAGCCCCTTCTCTACAGATTCAGCCAGCGGTGCCTCGCTTATCTTCCCTGCGGTTAGGGTGCGGGCAATGGTCTTTTCCAGTTGTGCAATGACTTTGGTAGGGGCGCTGGCGCCGTCTTCAGTCTTGTACTTGAAGCCGTTCCAAGCAGCAGGGTTGTGGCTGGCAGTTATGATGATAGCTCCACCAGCCTTTTGAGCTGAAACGCCGAAGCTTATCAGTGGCGTGGGGGTTGGTTTGGGGCAGAGGTAGACCTTTATTCCGTTGCCGGCAATTACCTCGGCGGCGGTTGAGGCGAAGTTCTCAGAGGCAAAGCGGGTGTCGTAGCCTACAACCAGCCCGCGCTTATCGAGGCTTGCCTGTTTTAGATAGTCGGCTACACTCTGAGCGCAAGCGCGCACATTATCAAAGGTGAAATCACGGGCGATGATTCCCCGCCAGCCGTCTGTGCCGAATTTTATGGGGTTATTTATCTACCTCACCCCCTTAGAGGCTTTTATAAGGTAACCCTATCCCCGTCTCCCCTTCTCAAGGGGAAGGGGACGATGTTTTCTAAAGAGAGGCTTCGCCCCTCTAAAACTCCCTCTTCAATCTGTAAGGTAGTTCATTTTATTTTCTTGATTCTCACAATGCTTGAGTATTTCTCTAGGCTAATTTTCCACTCATGTGAAGACCGTTTTCTCC
>CAYFFA010000034.1:0-7320 GCA_964342375.1 uncultured Dehalococcoidales bacterium
TGGGATTTTACCGGTCGATGTGAGAGATTGGTGTGTTGATTCTTCATAGGGCATTATATGTCGCTTGCAGGAGCCGGGCATCCTCTTCCAAGTTGGGGCTTTCGCAGATTACAGTGCCTCCGGCATCATAATCTTTCAGCGCTTTAAGAAGTTGGGCATACTGCAAATCTGACTCTTTCAGGTTCAGGTGCCTTAGTTCTCCCTTTTTGCCGTAATAAATACCGGATAAATGTATGTGCATGTCATCTAGGGCGGCTCTGCCCAGCCGCTGTTTGACCTGCTCAAGAATGGAAGCAAACTCAGGGTAGGAATTGTACTCTCCAGTACGGGCGTGCCAGTGAGCAAAGTCTATGCATGGCGCTACTCTCTCTAGCTCGGCACTCAGGTTAAGGGCTTCTTCTATTGTGCCGAACTGACTGGGCTTGCCCATAATTTCCGGCCTCATCCACACCCGATTATTTTCCCGCTCGAGCTGAACCAGCACTTCTGTCAGGTATTTCTTTACGGTATCATAGGCTTTTTCCGGCGGGTCACCAAGGTAGAAGGCGGGATGAAAGACGATGCTTCCTGCCCCGCATATCGAACCTATGTGGGCAGTCTGGAGTAACCGGTTCTGGCTTGCCCTTATCTTTTCCGGTTCATGTGCGTTAAAGTTTATGTAGTAAGGGGCGTGAGCTGTCAGCTTTACCCCTTCCTCGTCTGCCGCTTCAGCCACCAGATGAGCCCCCGCTTCCCCCATCCTGGCCCCTTGGACAAACTCAATCTCCATGCACCCTAGCCCAAGCTCAGCTATGCGCCTGATGCCGTCAATAGTGGTCTTTGTTGCGGCGCTGTGGGGAGCGCCCGCAGTCCCGAAAAGTAACTCTGCCATTTGTTTTTCCTGCCAGTTTATTCAAATGATTGTTGCTTCATAGTATAGCATAGAGGGTGATAGTGGTAACCCCTGTTTCATTTCTTTTCCCTCAATGATATTATATTATAAGGATTAGGATTTGCCGGCGGATGGCATTTCAGAATCAGGAGCGATTTAAGCGAGGAAAGTTCTCTGGTCGGTATAAATATCTTGAGGGATTAACTTCTGGACACAATAGAATTGGCGCATAAGGCGGTAGGGGTGGCGGGTGATAAGCAGGCGAGCGATATCGTGCTGCTTGATACCCGCAAGGTATGCAGCTTTGCCGATTATTTTGTGATATGTAGCGGTGATTCTGACAGGCAGATTCAGGCTATTCATGATGAAGTTGAGCATGTGTTAAAGAGAGAGGGTATTTTACCGCGCCATCGCGAGGGTACTCTGGACTCAGGCTGGCTCCTCATTGATTTTGGCGACGTTATCGTGCACATCTTTGCTGCCTTTGAGCGGGAGTACTATCAACTGGACAAGCTATGGAGCCAGGCGAGCACAGTGGTCAGGATTCTATAGTCCGGCTGTTGACCTCTTCACCTTAATCGAAAATTTCGTCCCCGGCGAAGAATAGTTCGATTTCCTCTTCAGCATTCTGCGTTGAATCTGAGCCGTGAACTGTATTGCGTTCAATGTCCAGGCCGAAGTCGCGCCTGATGGTGCCAGCCTCTGCTTTGGCCGGGTCGGTTGCCCCCATTGCTTTTCTGCTCCTCTCCACCGCCTGCTCACCCTCAAAGACGGCAGCAACTATCGGGGCTGAGCTGATATAGTTTACCAATTCGCTGAAAAATGGTTTATCCTTGTGGATAGCGTAGTGTTTTTGGGCCATTGTTTTATCCAGATGGAGCATCTTGAGTGCCACCAGCTTGAGCCCTTGTTTTTCTAAGCGAGCAAGGATAGCGACGGTTAACTCTCTTTGCACGCCATCAGGCTTGATAAGAACCAGAGACTTTTCCATTTTGTACTCCTGTTTTATATGTGATTGATAAGCCTCACTAAATCGTTTGGGCTTACAGTTTCAAGCGTGTCGACTATAAGGTCGGCTTCTGCTAACTTCTCCTCGGGGTGGGTATTGGTTACGGCGATGCATCGCATTCCGGCGCTTTTACACGCAGTAACGCCGGCAATGGCGTCCTCAATCACAATGCAGTGCTCGGGCTCAACCCCCAGTTTTTCGGCGGCTAGCAAGAAAGCCTGCGGGCTGGGTTTGCCCTCGGTTACTTCTCGTCCGTAGACTATGGCCTGGAAGCAATCATTTATGCCTAGGCTTTCGGTAACCAAGTGGATATTCTCCATTGGTGCTGATGAGGCTAAGGCTATCTTGAACTCGTAGTCTGCAAGCGCCTTCATCAGACTGATTGCTCCGGGCAATGATTGCACGTTCTGTCTTATTAGTTTGCGAAAAGCCTCCTCTTTTTCATGGGCGATAGCGTCTACTTCATTTTGAAGTAGTTGTTCCCCTAAGGTATGTCTGATTATAGTGTCATTCCTTTGCCCAAACTGGCGGTTGAAATCCTTTCGGGTGAAGTTCACGTCTCTTTCTTGGAAGATCATTTGCCATGCCTTGAAGTGGTAGGGGCCAGTATCGGCAATTACCCCGTCCATATCCCAAATAACTGCTTTGGTTTTGCTTTTAGGTATTGTTTTTGGTTCATCCTCTCTTTTGCTGATGACAAACATTGTGGCTGCACCTTCAGCGATTAGGGTGCCGTCCTTTAGTGATATGCTTACATCAGCCTCAAGTAATCGTCTCGTATTCTTAGTAATATGGGAGGTGATGACGAGCGGTTTGTCAATAGGCGCCGGGGTCTTCAATCTGGCCTCCATTTTGGCGGTGGCGCAATTGAAACCTTCGAATACAGCAGCATAGTTTACAGCCTCATCAAGGATACAGTAGATAATACCACCGTGGACGATATCTGCCCAACCCTGGTAGAGGTTGGTTGGGGTGAATTCAGCTTTAACTGCGTTGCCATCCCGTTTAAACTTTAACTTTAATCCGATGGGGTTATTCCGCCCGCAGCCGAAGCACATGTCAATATCTTTTTCGGTATCGATTGATACTTGAGGCCAGTTTGCCATTTTGCCTCCATCCCAGTTTATTATCGGCGTTTGGGTTTGGTAATCGGTGGTTGCCTGAGATATAGCGGTTGCAGAGTGCTCGGGTTATCAGAATTGCCTGCCTCCAGCCGTTGTTGCCCCAGTTCAGCTAGGAAGCCGGCTCGACGCAATCTGGTGGCTGGTGGTGGTATTATGGCTTTTTGCTTGAGGTGCTCTTTCAGTTGGGTGGCAATAGATGGTATGAATTCTCCGCAAAATACCGTCTTTGTTGTTATCTGTGCGCATAAGGCGTCAACCGTGGTTATATGCTCGGGGGTAAGCTGAAGCCACTGGCTACCTTTACTATGATATAAAGCGGTGGAAATCTCTCCTCTGCCGGCGTTGAATATCGGGCATGTGGGCAGGCCGGTTTCGGCATGCTGGTAGGCTTCCGCTTCCAAGGTGCTGATGCCTATTATCGGGACTCCGAGGCTCAGGGCTAATCCCTTGGCAGTGCCAATTCCTACCCGCAAGCCGTTGAAGCTCCCCGGTCCTCTGGCTACGATGATGCAACGGGTAGATTGAAGGCTTCCCCCCGTCCTCTCCAGCAGGTAAACGAGGGAAGGTAACAGCTGGGTGGAATGGTGCTGCCCGCAGCGCCAAGTTAGTTCAGCCAGCACTCCGCTGTCCTGCACGAGAGCGATGCTGGCAGTATCTGTCGAAGTATCTATAGCTAATTTCATCTGTAGCCTTTTCTACGGGTTATGGGAGACCCGCTTCAGTTGTTCCATTAGTTTGAGGTAGCGTTTGCCTCTGGGTTCGAGCTGAAAACTACGATCGGTATCGGAAAGAAAGCTTATCTGGATTAGCAGGTGCTCCGCTGGCAGCACGCTTAATCCCTTTTCCATCCATTCCACCACGCAGATGCCGTTGCCATACAGATAATCATCCAGACCTAATTCGATAATCTCTTCTATGCGGTCGAGTCGATACAGGTCTATGTGATACAGAGGTAGTCTGCCATAAAGTTCTCTGACCAAAACAAATGATGGGCTGGCTGCATATTCTTCAATATTTAATCCATGGGCAATACCCTGAGTGAGGCATGTCTTGCCTGCTCCCAGGCCGCCGGCAAGGAGGAAAATATCACCGGCTAGGGCTAACTCGCCGATACGGGCTCCGAGCCTTTGGGTTTGTTCAGGTCCGTGGCTAATTATCTCGATGTGACTTGACCCTGTTTTATGTGATGAACTCAAGGATTGACCAGACTTCATTTAAAGTGTTCCCATCCTGCCTTATTTATGTCGATGGCATCGCCTTTGCTGTCGACAAGGGTTACTTTGCTATTCTTATCAGCTATAATTTCACCTATTATTGTTATCGGGCAAGAGGCTGCTTTGTTTACCGCAGCGATGGCTTCAGTACTCCCGGTAAAGAGCAATCCATAATCCTCTCCGCCTGATAGCGCCAGTTCGAGTGCTTTATCGCCAAAGTTGTCTCTGACCGCAGGTTGAACGGGTATGTGGTCAATTTCTATTCGGGCGCCTACCCGGCTTGCTTTACATATATGGTTCAGGTCTGAGACCAGACCATCACTGATGTCTATAGCCGTTTTTATCCCCTGCTCCGCCAGTAGCGCTCCTTCAGCTATTCTGGGATTGGGGCGAAGGAAAGACCCTTTTAGACAGGCGGTGGCTTCCGAGTCGAACTTGAGTTGTTTGGATAGCATCTCCAGGCCGGCGGCAGCGGCACCTAGTTCGCCGGTAACCGCTACTTGCTCACCGGGCTTGGCGGCTGAGCGGGTGAGTATGTGTCTATCACTGCTCCCGGTGCTGCCAAAGACGGTGATGGTGATTATGACGACGGGAGCACTGCTCATGTCTCCGCCGATTATGACTACCCCTGCCCGCTGTGCTAGCTCAGTCATGCCCTGGTAGAGTGCGGTGACATCTTCCACATCGGTGTGGCCGGGCAGGGCTAGGGCTACCAGTGCGTATCCGGGTGTGCCACCCATAGCCGCAATATCGCTCAGGTTGGTTGCCAGTGCTTTCCACCCCAGTTCATTCCAGGGGGTAATATCCAGGGAGAAATGGACATCCTGAATAAGGAAATCAACGGTGGTCAGTTGAGTTGAGGCATCGCCGTGCCAGGCAGCAGCATCATCACCAATACCGATTAGAAGCTGTTGCCATGACGATACCTGATTGTCTCGAGAAGCGTAAACCATTTTAGATAGGAGGTCAATCAGTCCGAATTCCCCCAACTCCGAAACCTTCATGGCTGAAATTATAACACCCCTGTATTTGGGCGACAACCTGAAGTGACTGAAGTGACCGCCGAATAAGCGTTGATACGGGGGTTATTAAGGGGAGCTCTCTGAGGCGCCTTTTGGTGATGATGAACTCCATAATTCGAGATTGTTCACCCACTCTATGAATTCTTCTGTGCTATTGCATTCCTGGTAGACATCCTCGGAGAATACCATGCATACATGGGCATTATGTATCTTTTCTGCCCAGCGCGACAGCCAGTCGCCTATGGCTATCGCAGGTTCATAAGCAGTAAACTCCGCCCTGATAGGGTAACCTGAGATACTACCTAGCTGTGGGGTCGAGCATGGTAAGTCTGTTTTCCGCAACCGGGAAAGCGATGGCAATGTGTCGCGCTGGTTCAGGCCTGGAGATCTCAATTCCTATCATCCAGACGGGGTGCTGCCCCCCATTGTAATTCAAGAGCATGCTCGGCAGCAGCGCTGACATGTCCTCGCAGTCGCCGGCTCTATCTCTAAGGGTTTCGGCAGGCATGCGCAAGAACCCATCTTGCCATTTCACAGTTTCATTCATGGGTTCAGGGAGAATTGGGAGGTAACTGTCTAGAGTGTATTCGATATTCGTTACTATCCAGAAATACATGTGTTTGTAATCCCCCCTTCCCCCTCCCCCACTCCTTATCATCTTCGGCATAACCACCGGAGATATCTTGCACTTTAGCGGAGACTGCCAGGTTATCCGGGGTGATGAAGCGCTGGGCATCTTGCCCTTCACCCAGTCGCATACCGATTTGCTTCCTGAAATCGGGGTAATGTTTGACCAGCCAGTTCCCCGCGCCCTGTATTTGCTCTATGCGGGTTTCAGCCACCCCTAACCGTGCGGTTGTGTTGGCTAACTGTGCTTGGATGGCTCTTAGCTGCTGCTACAGGCTGCCGCCGATGACAAGTGAGACAACCGGCAGCACCGCGGCTATGATGAATAACTTTTTCCATAAGCTTGGCATAATCGTGCTCTATCATCCGGTGGTGAAATCATAACAGGCTTGTACTTGAGCTACAACTCTTGGGTGGTCATACTTGGTGAAAACTGTTATAGTTTTCACCAAAGATGCGTTATGCCATTATTGCTGATATTCATGCTAATCTGGCTGCTTTCGATGCCGTGCTGGATGATATTGAGCAGGGGGGAGGGGTAGGGGAGATATGGTGTTTGGGCGATGTTGTCGGCTACGGTCCGGACCCGCACCAGTGTCTTGAGCGTTTGCGCCAGAACAAGAATATCTGCGTCGCTGGGAATCATGATTTGGCGGCAACAGGCAAGATAGATGCCTCGGAATTTAATCCCGATGCTGCTGCTTCCTGTCGCTGGACAACGCAGCAATTGAGCCCGGAGGACATAGACTATCTTGAGAATTTGCCGTCGGTTATTGAACGTGATGACTTTACTCTAGTTCATGGCAGCTCCAGAGAGCCTATTTGGGAATATCTTTTATCGGCCAGTGATGCCGAGGAAAATTTTGCGTATTTCCAGTCGCAGTTTTGCCTGGTGGGTCATTCTCATGTGCCTCTGGCGTTTGTATATGATGAAAATGATGTTTGTTCCTTCAGTCGGTTCTCCCCCGATATTAAGCTTGTACTGGGCAAAAGTCGAATGATTGTTAATCCCGGTGGGGTTGGGCAACCCAGGGATGGCGACCCGCGTGCCAGCTATGCTATCTATGATAGCGATGCCGGGTTGGTTAAACTCCGCCGTATTGATTATGATATCGGCGCTACTCAGGACAGAATGGTGGAAAGTAATTTACCCGTTCGTCTGGCGGCTCGTCTGAGCTATGGTGTCTGACTGAGGTGAAACTCTGTGCTGTAGGAGGACAATAATGAGTAGTTCGGAGGATTCAAGATTTACCTGGGACTTGGTACGCAAGGCAATTGATAGCGGGAGAACTGACGAGGCACTGAGATTGTTAGAACAAGGACTTGATATGGCCACGTTGCAGCAAGCATAGTCTGGCATCATTTGTTGGAATGGTTGCCACCCATCTTGCCCGCTTCGGTGAGGAAGAGCTTGAGAAACTCTGTAGAGATAGGTACAGCGCCCAAGCGAAAG
>CAYFFA010000035.1:0-7301 GCA_964342375.1 uncultured Dehalococcoidales bacterium
TGGCCAGTTTTTCTCCGTTTTAACGGGGGTAGGGGGGTTCTAACTACCATGGGGGTAGTCTTTCTTCTGATGCCGTGGGGGATAGTCGTAATCCTGGCTGGAGCTTCACTCTCTCTGCTGATTAAGACTTCACCGTTGCCGACACTTGGTGGAATGATTATTCTTCCCTTAGTTAGTTGGGGGCTGGGGGAGCCGCTTCCGGTTACCCTTGGTTTTGTGGCTATATTTCTGATAACAGTTATCAGGCGGCTAACCGCACCACGATTGGCTAATGCTATCTCCCTTAGCAGAAAGCAGCTTCTATTTAATCGACTGTTTTTCGACAGGGATATGAGGGATAGAGAAGAGTGGTTGCATCAGGCTTCTCCCATGGCGAGTTCAACACGAGAGCAAAAGCAAAAGAAAGGCATGTTTTAATAAATGAGATGCGTTGCTCATCCTCAGGTTGAAACCTGCCTGAGGTGTTCTAAGTGCGGGAAGACAATATGTCCTAAGTGTATGGTGCAGACTCCGATCGGAGCCCGATGCATGGAGTGTGCCCGTCTGGGCAGGTTGCCTACCTACCATGTTTCCGGCCAACATTACCTGAGAGCTGTGGGAACAGGAGCAGGTATGGCTGTTGTTTGTGGTGTTGTGTGGGGGGTGGTGATGGTTTTCATGCCCTTCTTTTTTATCACTCTTCTGCTGGCCGCCGGTGTGGGGTATGTCATCGGGGAGGTCATCGGCCGCTCGGTTAACCGTAAGCGGGGTAAAGGGCTAGCCATTATTGCTGGTGTTGCCGTAGTAATAAGCTATCTGATTACTAATCTTTTCTGGGGGGTTCCCTTTCATCTATTTGACCTGTTGTCTATAGCGCTGGGTATTTTTGTCGCCGTTACCCGTTTGCGCTAAAATGAATACCGACCGATAAGGAGGTAGCTATATGGATCCAACTCGGGAAATCTACTGGAATATTGAGTTCGGGCAAATTCTCTACATTATCGGCACCATCGTAATTGGCATCTTCTTATACGCGTTATATCAGAGGTGCAGGTTATGGCGACTGGGCGGACCGGACAACAGGTCTGTTCCTCTGGGCAAGAGGATTCGGGCATTTATAACTACCAGTGTGGTTGATGGAATATTCCACCGAAAATTTTTTGGCGTAGCCCCCAGCTTGGACTACAGACGCCCTTCCCTCAAGGATTTCACGCCTGAGGTGACCCCTAATCTGGGGAGCAAGCTCCCTTCCCTCAAAGATTTCGTACCTGCGGGACTGAACCCCAGGGAGTTTTCCCCTGGAATAGCTCATCTCCTTATTTTCGCCGGGTGTCTTATATTGTTGCTGGCAACTTTTCTGGATTTTATTAGCCACTACTTCTTTCACTTCATGCAGGGCAGTTTCTATCTGGGCTACTCAGTAGTGGTCGATGTCTTTGGTATATTAGTATTGATAGGGGCAATTATTTTTATAGTCAGGCGCTATGTTCAGAAACCGGATAGACTGGATAATAAACCGGAAGATTTAATTGCTCTCCTTTTAATCATCGTGGTAGTGGTTACTGGCTTCGTTGTTGAGGGATTTCGCATTGCCGCTACCGAGCTACAGACCACTCCGGAGTGGGCACTGTGGTCACCAGGCGGCTATATTCTGGCTCGAGCTTTTAGCGGGTTAAGTCAAGGCGCCTTGCTGACCTGGCACCGGATTACATGGTGGATACATATGCTCATTAGCTTCGGTGCTATAGCTTATGCCGCTCTCTACTGGAACCGTCTATGGCATATAATTGTTTCCACGCTGAACGTGTTCTTCAGGCCGCCTGAGCCTAGGGGAGCCCTGGTACCCATAGATTTGGAGGCAACTGAGAACTTTGGCGCCACTAAAGTTCAGGATCTTACCTGGAAGCAGCTAATGGATGTGGATGCCTGTACTCGCTGTGGCCGATGCCAGGATGCCTGCCCGGCCTATGCCAGTGAGAAACCGCTTAACCCCAAAAAGGTGCTTCAGGATATAAAAGGACAGCTAGTAGAGGAAGCCCCTTATTTGCTAAAGGGCATGGTGGCGAACCCGGGACGTGACCTTATCTCCGAGGTCGTGGGGGAGGAGGAGATATGGAATTGCACTACCTGTCGTGCTTGCAGCGAGGCATGCCCGATATATATTGAGCATGTTGATAAGATCGTTGACATGAGGCGAAATCTGGTGCTGGAGCGGGCTACTATACCTGAGACGGGAGAGGGAGCGTTAAGGAGCATTGAAGCCAGGGGACATCCCTGGCGGGGCACTACGGCAACAAGGACTGATTGGGTTGAAGGGCTTGATATTAAGGTTATATCTGATGATAGTGATGTAGAAATACTGTACTGGGTGGGCTGCACCTCAGCTCTTGAAGATAGAAGCATCAAGGTGGCTCAAGCTATGGGCAAGCTGCTTGAGCTAGCTGGAGTTGACTTTGGCATCTTGGGTGCTGAGGAGAGCTGTTGTGGTGACCCGGCTCGTCGCATGGGTAATGAGTACCTGTTCCAGATGCAGGCCCAGAGCAATATTGAGTTGATGAAGAATTACGGAGTAAAGAAAATAGTTACCAATTGCCCTCACTGCTATAATACTATAAAGAACGAATATCCACAGTTTGGTGGGGAATTTGAGGTTATCCACCACACCGAGTTTGTTGCCGATCTGCTACAAGAAAACAGGCTAAGGATTATCAAAAGCGATAGAGGCGTGGTAACCTACCATGATGCCTGTTATCTGGGGAGATATAATGATATTTTTACACCACCAAGGCAGATACTCCGTAGCATGCCTGATATTACACTGGTTGAGATGGAGCGGAATCAAGAGCGGGGCTTTTGCTGTGGTGCCGGTGGTGGTCATATGTGGCTTGAAGAAAGTACCGGCCGCAGAATCAATGAAATGCGCACCGAGCAGGCGATTGATGCCAAAGCCCGGATTGTAGCCACTGCCTGTCCTTACTGCCTTCAAATGTTTGAAGATGGCATAAAAGCGAAGGATGCCGAGGAATCGCTTAAGGTTATGGACGTTGTTGAACTGGTAGCGGAGTCAGCCATATATCATCCCTATTCTGCTTAGGTATATTACTGATAAATTATCCAGCCATTCTGATACCTTTACCGTGGTTGTGACACACTTGCGGCAATTGACAGTGATTATAATATTATAGTAACCTTGTCTCTTGATGATGTGTAGATTTATTGTCGGCATTGCCGTAAGAGGCTCAAGACCTAAAGGAGGGAAAAAGTGAGAAAAGTAGCTGTAATCGGTGTTGGGGAGACGCAGTTCGGTGCCGCCCAGGAAAACACAGAAGTAGAGTTGTTCGCTGAAGCCGCCATGGATGCTATCGGCGAGTCAAATTTGAAGGCGAAGGATATTCAGGCTCTATTTCTGGGCAATGTACTGGGAGACTTTTCTGAGGGACAGGGTATGGTTCAGGCCTTTATTGCTGAGAATATCGGGGCCCATAACATTCCTGCTAATAAATATGAGGGCGCCTGTGCCTCAGGCAGTATGGCAGTAAGGGATGCCTTTATGTGGGTTGCCTCAGGTTTCTATGATATAGTCTTAGCCGGCGGCGTGGAAAGAGCTGCCACCCTGGGTACAGCATTAGCCACACGCACCTTTGCCATGTTTAGTGACAGCCGCTATGAATATCCGTCGGGGCTTACCTTTCCGGGTCTGTTTGCCATACTAACCCATCTTTATTCTGCTCATTATGGCATACCTCTGGAAAAGCTTCGGGAACAATTGGCCAAAGTATCAATCCAATCATATAAACACGGCAGCATTAATCCCAAAGCGCATTTCTATGGGAAATACGGGGGCCTAGCTGTAGATAAAGTGCTTGGAGGCTTTGTGGTAGCCTCCCCACTCACTTTGCACGACTGCTGCCCGTTTTCAGACGGTGCTGCTGCTCTTGTTCTGGCTTCAGAAGAGATGGCAAAGAAGCTGACTGACAAGCCCGTCTATATCACAGGTATTGGTCAAGCTTCTTCCGGCCCACTGGTCAATCAACAGGACTATTTACCCCGGATTAGAGCCAGAGAGATATCTTCTGAACACGCTTATAAAATGGCTGGGCTCACGCCTGATGATATAGATGTCTGCGAACTCCATGATTGCTTCAGTACCGCCAGCCTGATTGCTGCTGAAAGCCTGGGCTTCTTTGAATTCGGCACATCAGGCGATGCCTGGGAGAAAGGCGAGGCTGATATCGGTGGCAAGGTAGCCATAAATCCATCCGGTGGGCTAAAGGCTAAGGGGCATCCTATAGGGGCTACCGGTGCCGGACAGGTATATGAAACGGTAAAGCAGTTAAGGGGTGAAGTGGAACCGGAAAGGCAGGTAGAGGGAGCTAAAACAGGTATGACCGATACGCTGGGTGGTAATGGGGGCACGATTTGCAACATAATACTTCAGCGAAGCTGGTAACGGGTGGCTGGAGTAGGTTGGTATTGTTATGGTTATGGTGTTCAAAATTTAAGGGAGGAAGCGAACGTGGAATATAAGCTCACCTTCAAAGACTTTAATGAGGCGCTGAAACAGAATAAGTTACTGGGGTTAAAGTGTCAGGACTGTAGTGCAATTACTGTACCGCCTAAGATGGCTTGTCGGAGTTGCACCAGCACAAATATGGAGATTGTTCAACTGGAGGGCAAAGGTAAGATTAAGACCTTTACCACTATTTTTGTAGCCGCAGAGGGTCGTGAGGGTGAAGCCCCTTATGTTGTAGTGCTGGTTGAGCTTGATGAAGGTCCCTGGGTAATGGGTAATCTAATCAGTATTGACCCTGATGAAGCAACCATGGAATTAATCGGCAAAAAAGTAAGGATGGGGCATAAAGTGTTCCCTGGAGATAAATATTCTGCCGGTGAAGGAGTCAGACCACTTTTCAGCTTCGATGTTTGAACTGCAGGCGGATATTTTTAAGAAAAGCTGTGGCTGCGCTGCGGAAATCTCCCTCACCATCTTATTCTGTCAAACAATAAGTTAGATACAGGTGCCTCCCGGGCGGATTATCTGTCTGGATAAGAGGAGATGAATTGGTTATGACTACCGAACAGAAGAAGAGAGCAATAAACCGATTGCAATCGATGCGTCCGCTTCGGGCTAATATAGACAAAACCTATACTAGGGTGGTGGAAGCCAGTAAGGCAGGAAAACCCACTGCCTGGTGCATGGTCAACTGGTGGGAAGCTGACCCTATCCTCTGTGCTATGGGTGTAGAGGCGATATACCCGGAAAACTACGGGGCTGTTTGTGCCGCTGACGGGATTTCCCAGGTTTACCTGGAGCGTTCTGATGTGGAGGGCTTTCCCAACTACCTGTGTGGTTACGCCCGAAATAGCCTCGGTTATGCGGCAATGATGAAGGAGCTAGGGGAAGTGCCGCCTGGCGCTCCTTTAGGCGGCATGGACAAACCGATGCTAATCGTTGGCTCAGGCGCTTTGTGTGATGCCAGATATAAGTGGGTTGAAGCCTTGGGGCGCTATCTGGATGCTCCCCTGTGGACGGTAGAGCTGCCTCACCCCGGAGTAAAAGAGAGACAGCAGGATGGCGCCTACGAGGAGGATATCAGGTTTATGGTCAACGGATTAAGGGAGTTCGTTACCTTTCTGGAAAACCTGTTGAACAAGAAAATGGACTGGGACAAATTGGATGAGACGGCAAACGATTTCATAGCGCTCAACCTGGTGTGGTACGAGGTTAATGAGTTGCGTAAGGCGAGGCCTGGCCCCATGCACTCCCGGGACTTCTGGACGTGTATGACCGCCTCCCTATATCCGGGCGGAGACCTCAAAGAGTCGCTGCAACTGTACCAGGATATGTTGGTGGAGATGAAAGACAGGGTGGGGAAGAAAATAGGCGCTGTTGAGCCGGAGAAATATAGACTGGTATTCGCTGAACTTCCCCCATGGCACGACCTGAAAATCTTCGATGAACTTGCGGAGAGGGGCTGGAACTTCGTCACTGAGAGCTGGGCTTATCACCCGCCTAAACCTATAGACCTGAGCAATGTCAGTGACCCGGTGGAGCGTATCGCCAGGCAGACCTATCAATGGTTCACCGGCTACTACAAGGATGCCTGGGAGAGCAGAGAGTATATGGGATATTTCGCCTATCCCTATCTGGAATTCGCCAGGGATTACCAGGTTGACGGCGCATTTCTCCATCCCCTTCTTAGCTGCCGCACCGCCACCAACCACCTGATGATGGTTCAAGACCGACTACTGGGGAAATTGAAGATTCCCTCTATGGTGGTGGAGGGTGATATTGTCGACCTCAATGCCTTTGACCATGACGGTGCCTTGAGGAAAGCAGAGGCGTTTGAGGAGATAATGGACAATTACAAGCAACTCAGAAAGGAAGCGGGGATGGCATGGTAATGATGGGCAAATTCATCGACAAGGAGAATTTACCGTGGCGAAAGTAGAAAGCCGAGGACTCGATAGGGTAGAAGAGATTTATCAAGACCGGACTCAAAGAGTCAGGGAGCTTAGAGCGGAAGGAAAACAGGTTATAGGCTATCTCCACATCTACCCGGTCTTGGAGATGCTGACGGCTCTTGGCCTTGTCCCCTACAGCATGTTCGGTGATATGAGAGAGCCAATAACCAGGGCAGATGCTGCTCTGCCTTCTATAGTTTGTCGGCTTCTCCGCAGCCTGTTAGACCAGGGCTTGAAAGGTAAGTATGGCTTTCTGGATGGTGTGGTCATGGCTCATATGTGTGAAGTCGGGGAGAAGCTCGCTCACGTCTGGCGCACCTATATAGATCTTCCTTACAACTACTTTATTGACACGCCCCATACCACGCAGCAGGCTGCCCTGAAACATCATAAGGAGCAACTGAAGGAATTTAAGAAGTCACTGGAGGAGTTTACGGGGAAGGAGCTTTCTCCAGAGAGGCTCAAGGAAGCCATAATATTACATAATGAGCAGCGTGCTCTGGTGAGGGAACTATATGACTTGAAAAAGCAATCACCACCCCTTATCTCGGGAACGGAAACCATCCGGGTAATAATGGCTTTGATGAGTCTCCCCATAGAGGAAGGAACTGCTCTGCTGAGGCAGGTTATAAATGATGTCGAGCAAGGCAATAACGCACCGGTGAAGAAACCAGCCAGGCTGCTGGTCTGGGGCAGTACGATAGATACTACCGCCCTTATCGAGATGATAGAGAGCACTGGAGCCAACGTGGTGATGGATGATATCTTGGTGGGCAGCCGGCCCTATTTCGCTGATGTCGAGCTTACCGATGACCCTCTGGACGGGTTGGCCCACCGCTACTTAGTAGATCTCAAAT
>CAYFFA010000036.1:0-7235 GCA_964342375.1 uncultured Dehalococcoidales bacterium
CTGTTCTGACAGGCGTAAAATCTGGGGGATATCGAAGTTAGCTTCGCATTGTGCCACGAGATGCTTTAAGAATCCTTTGTCAACTGAGCCTTCCACCGTAGGAATTAAGCCCAGGTGTCGCTCCGGGAGAGATAAGTTATCGCGTCGGGGGATATGCCCCAGCACCTTGATCCCGGTATAGTGCTCTATAGCCTCCCGACATAATCTAAGATGTGTATCGCTTCCGATGCCGTTAAGGATAACACCACCAAGGCGAAGGGAGGAATCAAAAGTCTGGTAGCCGGCCACCATAGCTGCCATGCTGCGCGCTCCTTTTCGGCTGTCAAGCACCAGCAGCACCGGCGCCCCGAGAAGCTTAGCCAGTTCCGCGGTGCTGCCTGCATCGCTTAGTGATGAGCGCCCATCATAAAGCCCCATTACCCCTTCGATAACGGCGATGTCTTTCCCTGTCATGGCGCGGGTGAATAGTTCGACCACAGCATTACGAGGTAGAAGCCATGTGTCCAGGTTACGAGAAGTCTCGTCGGTTACCCAGGTGTGATAGCTGGGGTCAATGTAATCCGGCCCGGTCTTAAAAGGCTGCACCTTTAGTTCCTGGCGGAGCAAGGTGCCCATCAACCCGATAGCTACCGTGGTTTTGCCCACACCGCTGGTGGTGCCTGCCACAACTATTGCTCTCACTAATCCAGGCTCCTCACTAGAATTCGACCCCCGCCTGCGCCTTAACCCCCTTGCGGAGATGATGCTTTACCTCCTTGCATTCCGTTACCACATCAGCAAAGTCAATAAGTTTCCGGGGTGCATCACGCCCGGTGATAACTACATGCACTTCTCCCGGACGATGCCTGAGAACATCAATTGCTTCTTCAAGTGAGATCCAGCCATATTGCAGTGGGTAGGTGAATTCGTCCAGAATTACCATATGGTAGGCTCCTGAGTTAATCTTAGCCTTCGCCAGGTCCCACAATCCGGTGGCCAGACGTTTGTTCGCCTCCGCATTTTTGCCTCGCCGGGTGAAGCCAGCGCCTCGTGTCACAATTTCTATACCTATCCGCCGTGCGGCGCGGTGCTCACCATAATCCGCAGTTGAACTCTTAACAAACTGCAGCATTACCACCTTCATATTATGGCCACAGGCTCTGAGCAGCAGACCCAGGGCAGCCGTGGTCTTACCCTTGCCATTGCCGGTGTTTACCATAATCAGACCCATGGGGCAGCTTATGGTAAAGCCTCATTCTTCAGGTTGTATTTCGTCTGGTATCCGCGAGGGGTCACCATCCGGCTATTAAAGGTAAATGTGGTTGAATTTCCGATGATGATGGTGGTATTCATACCGACTTCATAGTCCGGCATATGTTCTAAATCAGTTATAACTACCCGTTGCTTCTGACGATAAGCATTGGTGGCTATGCCTACCGGAGTCGATGGCGAGCGATACTGCAATATAATTTTCCTCGCCTCGGCGAGTTGGTGCTTGCGGCTTTTACTGCTGGGATTATAGAGGGCGATAACAAAGTTTCCCTGTGCCGCCAGCTTTAATCTCTGGCTAATCTCCGCCCATGATACCAGGTAATCGCTGAGGCTTATCGCCGCAAAATCGTTCATCACCGGAGCCCCGAGCAGGGCAGCCACCGCCACTATAGCCGGTACTCCCGGTACCACCTCTACAGCTAAGTCTTCACCCTGTTCACAAAGAATTTCGCTTACCAGTCCGGCCATGCCGTAAATACCGGCATCTCCGCTACAAACAATAGACACTGTCCTGCCTTCCTTCACTAGATTGATAGCTATTCTCGCCCGTTCTATTTCGTCTCCCATGCCGGTAGCGATGACCTCTTTCTGGCGGAGCAGAGGCTCAATTAGCTTTATATAGGTCTTATAGCCAACCACCACTTCGCTATCGCTGATAGCCTCGCTGGCGCCGACAGTCATATGCTTAAGGTCGCCGGGACCGATGCCGACCAGGAAAAGTTTCCCGCTTTTTTGTTTGCCGCTATTGAACGATAACCGGGCAACGGCGACGGTCACCGCGCCTCTAAAACTTGCCTTGGGCACAAAGAGGGGAGTGCCACTGCTTAGTACCGCCGCTGACTCGCACACCGCCGGCGTCCCCACATATTTTAGAGCGATATCCGAAGCAGGAGAGGGAAAATCGGCATCGCTCAAGCTTTCTTTATCAAAATATTCTATCGGCAGGCGGTATTTCCGGGCAAATTCTATAAGTCCCGCCTCGCTTTTTTTGAGGTCAATAGTGGCTATATTCCTGATGCTTTTAAGAGAAAGGCCGTGCTCTGAAAAAACGCCAGCTACTGCTGCTTCTATCTCGGCGCTCATTGTCCCACGATTACAGCCAATCCCAATCACCAGACTTTTGGGTCGGTATATTACGGTATGGCGAGGTAATAATGCTTGGAGCTCTTTATCTATAATTCGGTCGGTGATAATCAGTGCTGCCGAACAATCGGCCTCAACCAAAGCCTCGATACTGGTAAAGATACGTACGTTATCCGGCAGCGGTCTTGTCTCTGGCCACCAGTTCTTCTCCCCGGCGTCCTGGTAAATACCAACACTTTCTCCGTTGACCAGGGATGCACTAGCCCCAGTGACATTGCCATTATCCTCAAGTTCCCAACCGAACTCTTCACCCAGCAGGTCTACTGAGATTGTCTCACCGACTTCTGAAGCGGTGGTGACAACCGAATGAGCACCAATAAAAGAAGCAAGCTTCTTGCTCAGATCATTAGCTCCGCCGATGTGACCTGATAGCAGACTGATGGAGAAGGTGCCGGCATCGTCAACCGCTACTACTCCGGGATCTTGATGCTTGTCTCTAAGCTCAGAAGCTATCAATCTAACGGCAATGCCAACTGCCATGATAAGTACCAGATATTTGTATTGGTGGAAAACCTCCCGCACCACTTCTTCCGCCGGTGGCAGGAAAGAATGCTCGCCTGATTTCCCCTCCACGACAAATTTTTCGGGCAGGTAAAGGTGGCTCCCGGGAAGTAGTGGCCGCAAGCGTCGACCTAACTCCGCGCCTCTCCTGGTTAGTGCCACGATTGCTGCCTCATTATCACTGAGACTATCGATACTCATGCTTGAAATCCTTGTCGTAGAGCCTGGAGCGCAGGTCTTTGTCCTTCGAGTTCAAAAAAGCGCCTACCAGTATTAATGCCTGTTTTTTGATGCCAGATGTCTTCATCTTCTCCGCCAGGTTATTCAGGGTAGTCCGCATCACAATTTCATCTTCCCAGCTGGCTCGGTAAACTATTGCCGTTGGAGTATCAGGACGGTAGCCTCCGGCAATAAGTTCGGCTACTACACTTTCTATCAAGGATGCGCTCAGGAAAATTGCCATGCTGGATTGATGTGCCGCTAGGCTCTTCAGATTTTCCAAAGCGGGGACCGGTGCCCTACCTCCCATTCGGGTGATGATAACCGTCTGGGAAAGCTCAGGGACAGTCAACTCTGTCTTTAAGGAAGCTGCAGCGGCAAACAGCGAGCTTATACCAGGGATAACTTCATACTCTATACCATTCTCGTTCAGGGCTGCCATCTGTTCCTGTATAGCGCCATAGATACTGGGGTCCCCGCTTTGCAGCCGGGCTACCACCTTTCCCTGCCTTACGGCACGCCGGATGATTTCGGTCGTCTCCTCCAGTGTGAGCGAGGCGCTACGGTAAACCTTGGCTCCCTCCCTGGCGAAGGAACAGACCTCAGGATTTATCAGCGAATCAGCGTAGATAATAACATCTACCTGTTCAATGATATTTTTTGCCTTGATGGTCAGCAGCTCGGGGTTACCCGGACCGGCACCGATAAAATATACCTGAATCGCCATCTTACCTCCGTACTATGAGCAGAGAGAGATAATCTAGCTTTTGCCCTTTCAGCTCGCGTATATCCTTGATTATCTTCTCTTCCTCCGTGGTGCATCGGCTCACATAAATGCACTTTTCAATCAGATCCAGCTCTTCCAGAATACTAAGAACCTTATCAAATACAGTATTTATCTTGAGAAAAATTACCGTGTCAAAGTCATTGAGAGTTTTTCTAATAGCCTTGTCTTCATAGGTAGCCGGCAGGATAGCGACTCGCTCACCGCCAGTGGCGAGAGGAAATAAAGCCCGGGCGGCGGCAGCATTGATTGATGAAATGCCAGGGACGACTTCGATTCTTGCCTCAGGATGATTATTTTGCAATATTTCAAAGACATAAATAAAAGTTCCGTAAAGAAATGGGTCACCTTCGGCGATAAAGGCACAGTCCTCGCCGCTGCCAAGATACTGCCAGATAGTCTCGGCTGCCTTATCCCAGTAATCCGTCAGCCTGCCGGCATCCTTTCTCATGGGAAATACCAGCTCAATTACCCTTTGCTCTGACTTGTTTATCATGTCGGCAATAATACGTCGGGCGTAGCTTTTGCTTTTACCGTCTTTTTGTGGCGCGAAGATAACCGGTACTCTAGACAGAATGCGAGCCGCCTGCACGGTGAGAAGTTCCGGGTCGCCCGGACCCACCCCGATTCCATAAAGACATCCCACTTCTTGCTTTCCAGCGTTATTCTCCATTGGCTCTTTTCGTTTCCCGCTCCCCACCGATAACAAATACCGGGTTTAATGCTTCAAGACGGGTAAGGTTTAGTATGTCTTTGCTGTGAGCTACATTGACCAGAGTTACCTCAACAGCGAATCCATTGGCTTTCAAGCTCTCAACCGCGGTGTGCAGGGTCTCCAGAGTAGCAGCGTTGATTACAATTCGCCCTCCCGGCTGCAGTCGGCTACAGGCAAGGCGCAATATTTCACTCATTCGCCCACCACTACCGCCAATAAAAATTGCGCCAGGGTCGGGCAGCCTATCAAGGTGCTCCGGAGCTAAAGCCTGAATAACCTCGATATTATGTCGGCCGAACCTCTGGATGTTTTCTTTTATAACAGCCACCGCTGCACTATTCCTCTCGATAGCGAAGACGCTTCCCTTGCTGGCAAGAAGTGAGGATTCAACAGAGACACCCCCAGAGCCAGCACCAATGTCCCAGACAATACTATTTTCGGCGAGGCACAGCCTGGCCAGACTGACCGCTCTCACCTCCATCTTTGTGATAAGCCCCTCTTCTAATCGATGAAGCTTCTCATCGGGAATACCCAGCATCTGTCGAGTCGGGACATTCCCTTTGGCATTCTGGACATCCCTGATTAATATCAAGATATTCAGTGGTGAGAACCCCAGCCCTTTCAGACTGTACAGGTCGGTGGCTATGATGTTTTCCTGCTCACTGCCCAGGTCCTGGCAGACATAAGCCTGGCAGTTATCAATCCCATGCTCGTGCAAGACCCCAGCGATTTTGCCAGGGGTATGTTTATCATCGGTAAATATGCCGATTTTATGGCTGGAACGCACCATGCCAATAATATCCTCAATCGGCCTGGAGTGCACGCTGGCAAGAATGGCATCATCCCAGTTTTCCTTAATCCGGGCAAAAGCCAACTGCATTGCACTCACGTTGGGTATGATCTCAAAAGCATCATTGCCCAGTTTGCCGGTTAGATACTTGGCTATGCCAAAAAACCCAGGGTCACCGGAGGTCAGGATGACCATTCGCTTATGTCTCAGGTTTACTTCGATTAAGTCAGCAACTTCATCAAGGTTGTTCTTGATGATAACCGTTTGTCCGTTTATAGATGGGAACATATTAAGCAGTCGTTTGCCGCCGAAGACTATCTCTGCCTCATGCACCAGTTGGTGTGCTCCGGGGGGCAAGCTGGAAACTCCATCAGCCCCAACACCGATAATGAAAACTTTATCCTCTGGCATTGCCCCTCCCCAGAATAACACCTTCATAATCGCTCATTATGCACTCTATTTCAAGCTTCCCCCCGGTAAGTTCCCGGCACTTGCTGGTAGCCAGGCAGCAGAGCCGATTAGAAAAATCTCGGCTGTGTTCTGGCGGCAGCATGCGGCGGAAATGGTTGGCGGTAACCGCCCCTCGCAATATTTTGGCCGTTTCATCCGATACACCACAGCCTATCGCCAGCGTAGTGAGAAACCCGATATCCACCTTAGAATCGCTGGTATTGGTGTAGAGGTGACCAATGGCAAGCTTGCTTATCTTACCTATCATGCCCCAGATAATTACTTGAGCCAGCCCCTTGCGGGCACATTCATCCAGAGAATAGTCAATGAAGTCTCCCGCCTGAACAAAGCACTCTTCAGCCAGGGCAAGCTCATTCTGGGCAAACTTTTCACTTCGCCTGCCAGTGGTCAATACCACCTCCCGGCAACCGCAGGCCACGGCTACATCCAGCGCCTGTGAGATACAAGCAGTATAAGCATGAATTGAATATGGAATAACGATACCGGTAGTGCCCAGAATTGAAATGCCACCTACTATACCCAGGCGCGGGTTCAGGGTTCTTCTGGCCAATTCCTCGCCCCGTGACACCGAGATGGTTACCTTAATACCCTTGCCATTCAGGCTGTTTGCGGTTGCTTTCTTTACCGAATCTGTAATCATCTGCCTTGGCACCGGGTTAATGGCGGGCATGCCAACTGGTATTTCCAGCCCAGGCTTGGTTACCATTCCTACTCCTTCGCCACCATCAATGCTGATACCCGGCGCATCCTTCCACGAAACCGATGCCCGGATTTCAGCTCCGTTGGTAACGTCAGGGTCATCGCCGGCGTCTTTTATCACCGAGCACGATGCCTTGATGCTGTCAAATGCGCAGTTGCTGATTTTAAAACTGACTTCGCTTCCGTCAGGCAATTCAAGTCTAACCTGGTCGGCCATCACCTGCTTGAACAGGGTAGCGGCGGCAGCCTGTGCGGCGGCGGCGGCACAAGCCCCGGTAGTATAACCTGAGCGCAATGATTTGCCTTTTCCCCGCCCGGTTGTCATGCACCAGCCTCCTTGCCATCTGTATGCGACGGATAAGAGTCAGATAGAGATAATGCTGTGCGAGTGGTTCTTCCAGCCGCATAACCGCTTTTAAGTAATTTCAATAGTTCCCGTCTAGCCTGGCCGATGGTCAGTGGCATCTCCGGAAAATCTAACCCGTCTCTCTTCACGAGAATCTCGACCAGATGACTCATCCGTGGCAGCCTTAGCTCGGCCTCCCTGAGCAGGGCGGTGTCGGCGAATATTTCCCCGGGCGTTCCCGCTCCAACTATCTTACCCTCCTCCATAATAGCGACCCGGTCACAGAATAAAGGCACCAACTCGACATCATGGGTGG
>CAYFFA010000037.1:0-5675 GCA_964342375.1 uncultured Dehalococcoidales bacterium
GGCTTATCGCAGCCTTGCCGCGCCCTTCTTCGGCCCTTGATACCAAGGCATCCACCATGCGCCCTTACCCGCTTGACCTGCTTCAGATTTGACATTAGGTTTTATATTCAACTGTTAAAGTGCGATATGCATAAAGAAACGGCTCGATGAGGAACCACCAAGCCGTTCGCCTGATTATCAATCACCAGTGTTGCTGCTTATGTACCCAGCATCTTCATTCTATATATTTTAACCCTCCAATCTCTTATTGAAACAATATATCATATCAAGTAAGCATTGTCAATAGTTTGTTTGGTTTTAGGGAGTGATAAATCTTACCAGGAGTAGAATATAGACACACCTCAAGCGACTATGCTTTAATTGAACCTTAAAGATGCGGACAGGAATATTCTTTACCTATTTTCAGGGGGAAAGGCTGAGGGATTTCCCCGGGGCGCTGGCTGGCATCCTAGATAAGGGAAATGTGGCATATTATGACGCCGTTTACAGTTCCCGAAACGGACTTTACTACCTGTCTCCGGCATCTGAAGAACTGCTTTTCAAGGGGCACTCCTGGGACCTGGTGGATAGGGTGGAGCTTACCGGCGATTATGAGGCGGCACTGTATTCAGCCGGGGGCACGGTTCAGGCGGCTGAGAAAATACAGCGGGGTGAAATTGATAATGCCTTCGTTTTCACAAGCTTCGGCGATCATCATGCCGGCAGGGACTTCTACGGCGGGATGTGTTATTTCAATGGCGCTGCCCTAGCTATAGCCGCTCTTAGGGGGAAGGGAGCGAAGCGGTTTGCCATTGTGGATACCGATAGCCATCACGCCGACGGTACCAGAGATATCTTCGGTGGTGATGATGACGTGCTTCACGTATGTCTTTGCCACCAGGATTACACTGATGAGCATAGCAATGCGGATATCATGATTCCATACCGCATCTCGGACGAGGAGTATCTTGCCAGAATAAGCCATGGATTTGTTCCCAGAGCGATGGCGTTCCAGCCGGAGTATATCTTCTGGGAATTCGGCTATGATGCCACTCAAGGGGAGTATGGAGATAAAGGCTTGACTATGGACTGCCACCTCAAGCTGGCGAAGCTTATCAAAGGGGTGGCGGATAAGCTTTGTCACGGCAGGTTGGTCGCTATCCTGTGTGGTGGCTCCAGTCGAGCCGGAGCGACATATACTATACCCAGGATTATTGCCTGCCTGGCTGAGATGGAGAAAGCCTAACGCCTCCTGGCAACCCGGTAGGTATCCACCCCCCATTTTTGTGAGTGTTCTTGTTTTAACCGCAAGAGGTTTGCCAGTACAGGGGCTGACGTAATGTTTTCCAGGGACATCAATATCGCATCTTCTCTATTGTCTGTATAGTAGCCCTGGCGTAGGCCCGCATGGATGAAGCCATACTTAGAATAGAGCTTCTGGGCGGTAATATTGGCGGCACGTACCTCTAGGATAATAACCCGGGCATTTAGCTCTGCAGCCATGTCTACGAGGGATATTAATAGTAGCTCTCCTATCCCCCAGCGATGATGTTTCTCCCGTACAGCGATGCTGATGATATGGGCTTCGTCAGCCATCAGCCAGAAACCAGCGAAACCGAAAACGTATTGCTTCCAGACTGGTGGCGATTCATTATTCCAGAGATGGTTATGGGAAAAGAGCTGAGTTAGCCTGCATACCAGACCGGAGAAGCCTCTTGGCGGGATAATTTTCACCTCGGGCTCTTCAACCCTTTCCTCTTCGTCACAGGCTACGATGTAGTAGGCTAACCGGTTTTGTAGCTCATGCTTGTAGTCAGCCGGGGGCCACTGGGTGGGGAAGGCTTCACGGTCAATGTCAGTGACCTGGGCAATATCCTCCTTGCACATCAGGCGCATACAGTGAACCAAGCCCGTTGCCATCAAAGTTTTAACCTCAAAATTATTGTAGCACATTCTGTTTTTGAAGGCATACTCTGGGTGCCTGTCACGGGGTAAATAAGGACTCATATATACAAAAAAAGGGGGGAGCATAAACACTTCTCCCCTGAGTCTCAATAAGGAAAAACCTTAGCAGTTAGGAATAAAAGCTTTGCCCAACTCCGAGTTCCATCATTGACGCTGTAGCTGTGGCTGGAGGATACCTCACCCGCATAAGTAGCATAAGCTTTTCCGTGGATGACCTATCAGTCTATTATGAGGAGGCAAGGCAAAAGGCAATGGCCGATGCTGAAGTTAAAGCTGAGCAACTGGCTGAGCTGGCTGGAGTGGGAGGAGGTAAGCCAACTTATATATCAGAGAGCGCGTATTTTCCACTATTAGTCCTTGGCCCAATGTATGAGAGAGTGGCAGCAGCACCAGCAGTGGAAACGCCAATCAGCCCCGGGGAGATGGAGATTACCCTCACCGTTCAGGTAACTTATTCTATTCAGTAACTAATCTTTAAGCAGGAGGTCCAAAGATGAATAGGTTGTTGACACTTATCTGGGTTATATTAACCCCCAGAACAAGGGCTAAATTACAGAAGGTCAGGGTAAGAATATAAAGTCCTTAAAATAGCCGGAGTATCGGTATAGACTCCGGGTCTGATGTTCGCCGTGGGAGGAATCTTGCTGCAAGGTTCCCCTCTCATTTTGCCCACACTCCTCTGCCTGCTTCTTTGGCCTCTGCCTCCAGTTCCTCCAGATAAGTTTGGTATTCGGTATCCAGGGGCTAGGCATTAGCATAGGCTAAACCTTCCTTCACCAACTCGGCATTGACAAACACTTCACCTAGAAAAACATACCGCAGCAACCGGCCATATTTATCTGTCTCGGAGATATCACGTTCCAAGCGAACCATCTTGCCTTCCACCATCTCGCGATTAGCCAGCAAAGCCTCCATACCATAGGCTTCCATTCCTGGGGTAAATTTCCGGGGTATCAATGCCAATGTATCTTACCCGGTGGCCACATTCAATAATAATAGTATCGCCATCAATTATCCGGGTAACCAGCACTGTATCGGATGACGATGTGCAACTATATATCAGCAAGAGCAGAAATGGGAGGAGAGCTAAGAACTTGGCTTTGTTGCTCATTCTATCTCGATATTGGCGAAGCGTTCCCACTCGCTATAAACACAGCCGCAGTACTGCTGACGGTAGAGATTCAGGCCCTTGGTCATGCGGCGACTATCTGAGTAGTGTTTCCTGAGGTCAGCATACAGGAAATCAATTCCCTTTTCCATGACCATCTCGTTGCCGATATCCCTAAGCAATTCATGTTTTTGGTGAGGGCTGATGAGCAGGGTGGTAGTGAAGGCTCCGAAGCCTTTCTGGCGAGCCGTTTCAGCCGTTTTTGACAGGCGAAGCCTGAAGCAATACCGGCACCGCTCAGCTTCATGCCCCACCACCTGGCGAAAGTAGTCGACTATATCATAGCCATCATCTACTATTAAAGGGAACTTCATCTCTTGAGCCAGGGATTGCATAGCCTCCAGGCGGTGCTGGTGCTCCGTATATGGGTGAATATTTGGGTTGTACCACAGGACGCCAACCTTATACCCCTGCTTCCGCCAGTAGTCAACAGTATAGGCGGCGCAGTGGGTACAGCAACTATGAACCAAGACTGTTTTTCTCGTCACTGTTGGGGTTGCTTTGCCACAGGGATGGCTGAGCTGTTTTTTCTTTATTGTAGGGTAAGCCGAGGTGCTGATAGGCTAGCTGGGTAGCTAATCTTCCACGGGGAGTTCGCTCCACAAAACCCAGTTGCAGAAGATAAGGCTCATAAACATCCATGATAGTATCTGCCTCCTCACTGATAGAGGCGGCAATGGTATCCAGTCCCACCGGACCGCCATTAAACTTCTCAATGATAGTGTGCAGCAACTTGTGGTCTATTTCATCCAGTCCTATAGGGTCGACCTCAAGCTTGGAGAGCGCCTCAACTGCTACTGTTTGGGTGGCTATACCGTCCGCCTTGACTTGTGCATAATCTCTGACTCGTTTGAGCAATCGGTTAGCCACGCGAGGTGTGCCTCTGGCACGACAGGCTATTTCCTTCAGTCCGCTGGTGTCAGCTTTTATCTGGAGGATGTGGGCTGACCGTTTGATGATTTCCTCCAGGGATGTCTGCTCGTAAAAATCAAGGCGGTATACAGCCCCAAATCGGTCACGGAGGGGTGGGCTCAGCAGGGCAAAGCGGGTAGTGGCGCCAATCAGGGTAAAAGGAGGCAGGTTTAGTCGCAAGCTTTTAGCACCAGGCCCCTTGCCTATAATGATATCCAGGGCAAAGTCTTCCATAGCCGGGTATAGCACTTCCTCTATTGCCCGATTGAGGCGGTGAATTTCATCAATAAAGAGCACATCCTGACTGCGGAGATTGGTTAAGATAGCTGCCAGGTCTCCGGTGCGCTCTATTGCTGGGCCAGAGGTAATTCTGATATTGACGCCCATCTCAGCCGCAATAATATAGGCTAAGGTAGTCTTGCCCAGACCAGGTGGGCCATAGAGTAATACATGGTCTAGCGCTTCGTCCCTGCCTTTGGCGGCGGTTATAGCTATTTGAAGGTTATCCTTAATCTTGTTCTGTCCGATGAAGTCATCGAAACAACGGGGTCGAAGGCTGGTATCCAGTGACAAGTCCTCAGCGCTGGGTTTACCTGATACGGTGCGAACTATTTCACCTCACCCCCTTGATAAACAACCTTATTATACCATATCTTTGCTCCAGTCAGGATAAAGTTTCTAAAACAGATAAAACGATCATAAAGTAAAGCCGCCCGTCTGGGTGGGCGGCTTCCCATCACTGAAGCAACCGAATCATATTGCCAGGAGAGCTCTAGGTCGTTAACTCCTTGTTCTCGTTTCCTTCCCCTTCTTTACTGGCTTCTAGCTGCGGATGTTCTGGTGCTTCTTCGTCCGCTGCCATCTGCGGCGGTTCTGACGCTTCTTCAGTTGCTAATTGTGGTTGTTCCTCTCCTACTCCACCAGCCAATAACTGTGTTATATCTTCGAGTTGCTGTGCCTCCTCCGGCTGTGTCACCTCCTCGGGAAGTTCGGAACGAGCCGGGATTAGCTTGCCAATAATTACGTTTTCTTTAAGTCCAACCAGCCTATCTGTCTTACCGTAGACTGCGGCTTCGGCAAGCACTCTGGTAGTTTCCTGGAAGGAGGCCGCGGACAACCAGCTCTCGGTATTCAATGAAGCTCTGGTTATACCCAGCAGTACTGTATGGGCAGTAGCTGGCTCACCCCCTTCAGCTAGCACCTTGGCATTCATGTCTTCGTAACGGAACCTATCTATCAGCTCTCCAGATACCAGCTCGGTGTCGCCTGAGGTATCAATACGAACCTTGGCTAGCATCCGGTGGACAATAACTTCAATATGCTTGTCGTTTATATTCACTCCCTGAGAGCGGTACACCTTCTGCACCTCATCGACCAGGTACCGCTGAACTGCCTCCCTGCCTAAAATATGCAGTATATCTTGTGGGTTGATAGAACCATCAGTAATTGGCTGTCCTGCCTTTACCTGGTCTCCGGTTTGAACGCGAATAGTGACGGGGAGCAGGATAGCGTACTCGCGCTCCTCGTATTCCTCATAATCGATAAATAGTTGTCCTTTTTCAATAGCTACTTTACCGGATACGCGAGCCTGGAGAGGCTGAGCTTCAGCAGTTAAGTCTGCTGATTTTGGTTTAACCTTCGCCTTCTTGGG
>CAYFFA010000037.1:5775-7020 GCA_964342375.1 uncultured Dehalococcoidales bacterium
GTCTGCTGATTTTGGTTTAACCTTCGCCTTCTTGGGGGTTGGGCCGGCTAATATGGCTCCTATATCTACCCGTTGACCCTTCTTTACACTAACTTTCCAGCCAGGAGGCACTGGATACTCATCGCGGTATACCTCAGAGCTGGTAATCTTAATCTTTCTCCCCGCCTTACTTTGAACCACCTCGGCTATCCCGCTTATTTCTGAGATAATGGCTTGAACTCTGGGTATCCTTGCCTCGAAGAGTTCTCCTACCCGGGGCAAGCCAGTGGTTATATCAAGTCCTACTACGCCACCGGTATGGAAGGTGCGTAAGGTGAGCTGTGTACCCGGCTCACCGATACTCTGGGCGGCAATTATCCCTACCGCTGTGTTAAGATTAACCGGAAGCCCACGTGCCAAGTCTCTGTTATAGCACTTCTGGCAACAACCTTGCTTGGATTGACAGCTGAGAGGGGACCTGACATGAACCTTGGTTATCCCAGCGGCAAGAATTTCGTTTACCTTCTGCTCGTCAATTTCCTCATTTCGGTCGACAATGGTTTCTCCTGTATCGGGGTTGTCTAGCTTGCGAGCTGCCAACCGACCCATTATTCGCTCCGCGAATGGTGGTAATAGTTCCCCTTCTTGTGGTTCGGATAGCCATATGCCATCCGTAGTTCCACAGTCCTCCTCTGTAACGACAACATCCTGTGCGATATCAATAAGGCGTCGAGTGAGGTAACCGCTATCCGATGTCCTCAGGGCAGTATCGGCTAAGCCCTTGCGGGCACCATGGGTTGAGATAAAATATTCCATGACGCTGAGCCCCTCACGAAGACTCGACTTTATAGGGAAGTCAATTATTCTGCCAGAGGGGTCGGTCATTAAACCACGCATGCCTGCCATCTGTCTGATCTGCGTCATATTTCCTTTTGCCCCTGATGTTGCCATCATGTAAATGCCACCATGGCGGTCAAGGGTCTGGGAGAGGATATCGCTAACCTTGTCAGCGGTTTCCATCCATATACCTACGGCACCATTATACCTCTCATCCTCAGTGATTAAGCCACGATGGAACTGGTTGTCAATAATAGCAACCCTTTCTTCTGCCTCCTCTAGTAGCTTGGGTTTACTTTCGGGGACTGCGATATCCGCCATAGCGATAGTAGTCCCCGACTTGGTGGCATAACGAAAGCCCATGTATTTGAGGTTGTCCAGAACCTTAGCCGTATCTTCGTGACTTAGTAACGTATAGCAATCAGTCAC
>CAYFFA010000038.1:0-6597 GCA_964342375.1 uncultured Dehalococcoidales bacterium
ATCATCGTCGCTCGCCTGGTGCATGTAGTAGACTACTGGGGCTACTACTCATCTAATCCGGGGGCTATCCCCGCCTTCTGGATGGGTGGGGTGGCTATCTGGGGGGCTATCCTGGGGGGCGTGATTACCGCAATAATATTCGCTAGGGTTAAAGGCGTTTCTCTTCCCCTTTACGGGGACTTAGCAGCTTTTGGCATTCTTCTGGCTCAGGCGATAGGGCGGATTGGGGACATTATCAACGGGGAGCATATCAGCACTCCCACCGGGCTGCCGTGGGGTGTGGTCTATACCCATCCCAGTAGCCCCAGCTACGGTTTGCCGCCAACACACCCGGCAGTGGCATACGAGCTGTTAATGGACCTCTTTATCTTTGGCATACTGTGGAAACTGCGGGGACGTATCAAGCCTGCTGGCTCGCTCTTCCTGCTTTATTTCATCTTTTATTCTACAGGTCGCTTCTTTCTTTCCTTCCTGCGACTGGACAGCAATACCGTCCTATTATCCCTGAATCAGCCGCAATGGATTTGCTTGCTGGTTTTGACGGTTACCGTGCCCTTTATGATATTCAAGCAGGTCTCACGTCGGCGGCAGGCAAACCTTGAAAACTAGGCATTCCCCTGCCTAACTCAGAGCAGCTTGAGGGTCTGCGGTTCAAGCTCAAGGTTGATGTCCAGAGCTCTGGGGGAGTGGGTAAGGGCACCGATAGAGATGATATCAACCCCAGAATTAGCTACGGCGCGAACGTTTGCCAGTGTGATGCCACCTGAGGCTTCGGTCTTAGCTCGACCTGTAATCAAGCTCACTGCATGGCGCATCTCATCGGGGCTCATGTTATCAAGCATAATTATATCAGCACCAGCCTCAACGGCATCCATGGCTTCATCGGGAGTGCTGACCTCTACCTCGACTTTTAACCCCCGGGGAGCGTTCTGTTTAGCCCTGGCGACAATATCTTTCAGGCTCATGCCCAAGGCACGTAGCGCAGCCAGATGGGTGTCTTTAATCAGGATGCCATCACCCAGGTGAAAGCGGTGGTTTTGCCCGCCACCCATGCGCACCGCGTACTTTTCCAGCAGTCTGAGACCGGGGGTGGTTTTGCGGGTATCTACAATAGTGGCAGTGGTTCCACGTGTTTCGGCTACATATTGGGCGGTCTGTGATGCAGTACCACTGAGCCTTTGCAGGAAATTTAAAGCCGTCCTCTCGGCTTTGAGGATGCTGGCTACCCTGCCGGAAATGGAGGCGATTGTATCTCCGGGTTTTACCTTTGTCCCATCTTTGATTAACACCTCAACCTGAAGTAACGGGTCCACTTTGTGAAAGACTCTTTCGGCTACGTCACCGCCGGCCGATATCCCCTTTTCCTTGACCAGTATGGATGCCTTGCCCTGGAGCTCAGGTGGTATCAATGCCTTGCTGGTCACATCACCGTGGCTTATATCCTCAGTCATGGCGAGGTCAATAATGGCATCAATTTGTTCTTCAGGTGATTGCATAATCATTTTTCCGTAAACACGGTATGGCGTTGCCATTGGGTTGAACTCTGCGGGAAATCGGAGCGGAAATGTGCGCCGCGGCTCTCCTCTCTGAGCAGGGCGGCTTCGGTTACCAATCGACCGGTTAGCACCAGGTTGTTTAGCTCATAGGAAGGGCGGTCTGTGGGCTGGGGCAGGGACTTTTGCCAGGCGCCCAAGATATCGGCGGCTTTGGTCAGGTCTTCCTCGTTGCGGATAATTCCTACTTTGTCCCAGTGCAGTTGTTGCAAAGCGGAAAGGCTGGGTGCAGGTACAGCCATGGTCGATTGCCGCTGGCTCAGCGAGCGGTGCGCTTCTGTGGCGTGATTTGCAGGCGCTCCTGTCCCGGCTCCTTTTCCGGTTTTTTCCACAATTCTCTTACTGAACACGAGTACCTCAAGCATTGAGTTTGAGGCTAGCCGATTTGCTCCGTGGACTCCGGTGCGGGCGGTTTCACCGGCGGCAAATAATCCGGCTATAGTGGTTTCTCCCCAGCTGTTGACCTTGATGCCCCCCATCATGTAGTGGGCAGCCGGTGCTACTGGGACGGGGCCTCTGGTTATATCCAAGCCATGGTCCAGGCAGAAGCGGTATATATGAGGGAAGCGAGTGGTAGTGACATAGTGGGGCAGATGGCGAACATCAATAAAGACCCTGTCTGAGCCGGTTTTCTTCATCTCGTATAGTATGCTCCGAGCTACTATATCCCGTGATGCCAGGTCACCCTCTCCGGTATAATCGAGCATGAATTGCTTGCCGTTTATATTGCGCAGTACCCCACCCTCGCCCCTGACCGCTTCAGAGATAAGAAACGGGGTTACTCCCGGCAGGCGTAGGGCAGTGGGATGGAACTGGAAAAATTCCATGTCGACTATCTCTGCTCCGGCATTGAAGGCTAGAGCTATGCCATCGCCGGTGGCTACGTCAGCGTTGGTATTGAACTTGTATAGCTGTCCGGCCCCGCCGGTGGCTAGAATCAGGGAGCGGCACTCAAATTCCTCAATGGAGCCAGTGTGGCAGTCAAGGGTTTTTATGCCCCTGACTGTTCCCTTTTCCGCCAGAATCTTGGTGGCCAGACAGTCTTCAAGCACCTGTATCCTGGAATCACGTACCCTTCTGCTTAGAGTGACTTCAATGTGTGCACCGGTAGCGTCGCCTCCAGCGTGGAGGATACGAGGCACGCTGTGAGCTGCCTCCAAAGCGAGGGCAATCTCTCCGTCAAGGGTGTCAAAGGGCACGCCCAGATTGACAAGGTCGGTAATGCGGTCCGGCGCTTCATCTACCAAGATGCGCACCGTCTCTTCATCGGACAGGCCATCACCAGCACCTATCGTATCCTGAAAGTGAAGCTCGGCTGAGTCACTTCTGCCTATGGCGGCAGCGATACCTCCCTGGGCATATTTGGTATTGCAGTCATCAATACTGCCCTTGGTTATGATGAGCACACTGCCCTGCTCTTTGGCTAGCAGGGCAGTATAAAGTCCGGCAATACCACTGCCCACTATAATGTAGTCGTATTCCTTCATTGGTCTGCTACTGCTATTAACTGAGGTTTCTTAATTAAAAGCCGGTATTCGTTCGATAGTCTTCTATCTCTCTCGTCTGCCGGCTACGCTGCTTCTGGCTATCCTCATCATTGTTCCGTCTTCAACCTTTATTACCACACTATCATCGCTGGTGCTTTCAATAACTCCGTAGATACCGCCGGCAGTTATCACTTTGTCTCCTCTCCTTAGCTCTGCCATCAGGTCTTGGTGTTCCTTCTGTTTCCGGCGCTGTGGTCTTACCATGAGGAGATAGAACATCCCGAAAATCAGTACCAGAAAGATAATCAGGGGAACCATGCTTCCCCCACTCCCCCCTTCAGGCGTCGTGGTTGGAATACATCCGCCTGTGAAGGCGAGGGTAATAAGCAATCCCGCTATTAAAATCAGCACTTTCTTCTTTTCCACTTTTCCTCCTTGATTTTAGTTGGTGCTGGATACAACTTCGCCCTGTAGTGACCAGGGACTCGTTTTCTCTATCCTGACTTTTACCAGTTGCCCTCGATAATCATCGCTGCCGTTAAAGAATACCAGTTTATCAGTTCTCGTGCGACCTTGCCACTTGCCCTTTTCACTTCTTTCTACTAAGACTTCGACTGTTTTGCCCGAGAGTTGGGAGTTAATGTCAGCGGCGATTCTTTCCTGTAGCTGTTCAACCGTGTTTAACCGCTCCTTTTTCTCAGCCGGGGGGATATTATCTTCGAGTTTCCTGGCGGCGAAAGTCCCAGAGCGGGGTGAATAGGCGGCTATATGGATGGTATCAAACCTTATCTCGTTGAGCAGGTTGACGGTATGCTGGAACTGCTGCTCGCTCTCCGAGGGGAAGCCAACGATGACATCAGTGCTCAGGGCTATCCCCGGTATCCTACTGCGTATGTCAGTGATGAGATGGCGATAATGTTCTACTGTATAATCTCGCCTCATCGTATTTAGAATATCGTTATCGCCTGACTGAACCGGCAGGCTTATGTGCTCACAAACCTTGTTCAGACGAGCTATGGCTTCAATGAGCCCGGGGCTCATGTCCTTGGGGTGGCTGGTCAGGAAGCGAATACGGGCTAATTCATCTATCGTATTCAGCTCATTGAGCAGGTCGGCCAGGTCAGGCTTATCAGGCAGGCCATGTCCGTATGAATCCACATTTTGCCCAAGCAGGATAACCTCTTTTACCCCACGGCACACCAGCTCTTCGACCTCACCGACTATTTCTGCCATCGGGCGGCTCCTTTCCCGGCCGCGGCGGTAGGGGACGATACAGTAGGAGCAGAAGTTATCGCAGCCCTGAATGATGGGAACAA
Organism: uncultured Dehalococcoidales bacterium; assembly: GCA_964342375.1. Classification (GTDB taxonomy): domain Bacteria; phylum Chloroflexota; class Dehalococcoidia; order Dehalococcoidales; family CAYFFA01; genus CAYFFA01. The sequence goes on from CAYFFA010000038.1 coordinate 4,357, forward strand.
AGGTGCTGGGTGAAGGGTGTGGGGGTAAGCTTGGGTACGGCATGGATATGCTTTGCTTCTCCAGCCACTGAGGACGGTCTCCGGGCTTAAAGAAGTAGTCAACGTAGGGAAAGCTTTTCTCGAGCTGGTCAACTTCAGAGTTTACCAGACAACCGGTTACGGAAATGGTCAGGCTGGGGTTTGTGCTCTTCAGCGCCTTGAGGGCATTGAGTTTGTTAATGACACGATTCTCGGCACTCTGGCGCACCACGCAGCTATTGAGCACAATAGAATCGGCTTCATCCGCGGCGGCTGCGGCCTGATAGCCCAAGTCTTCCAGGTAGCTGCGGAGCCGCTCCGATTCAGACTTATTCATCTGGCAGCCTATTGTCCAGATATGATACTTAGGCATGCTCCTCCGTTCCTTTGGGTATATTAAAATAATGCAAATTTGATGATGATAAAAATATGATAGCAGAAAGAGGTCGATAGGTAAAAGGAAAATACCTGACAGACTCGCATTGACAACATCTACAAGAGATGATTATATTAAATCCTAAAATGTGATATGCGGTTAGAATAATATATTGGTTTTTCTGACATCGAAGGAAGGAGGATTTTATGGAATATCGCAGGATTGGAAACTCAGGGCTCAAGGTTTCGGAGATTGGCCTGGGAGGAAATAACTTCGGTGGAAGGGCTGACAAGCCAACCTCCCTCGCCGTCATCGACCATGCATTGGGAATGGGCATCAATTTCATCGATACCGCCGAACTTTACGCCCAAGGGCGCTCCGAGGGACTGGTGGGCGAAGCAATAAAGGAAAAACGCTCGCAGGTTATCATCGCTACTAAGTTTGGCTACCGGCCAAGCGTAGGCATCAGTGAACAGAGTGGCTCACGGAACTATATAATGCAGGCAGTGGACGCTAGCTTGAGGCGTCTTAAAACTGATTATATTGACCTTTATTATATTCATTCTCCTGATACAGAAACCCCTATCGAGGAGACCCTGCGCGCTCTGGATGACCTGGTTCGAACCGGGAAGGTACGTTATATTGGGTGCTCAAACTTTGTTGCCTGGCAACTCTGTGAGGCACTCTGGACTTCTGAGCTTAAGAACCTAGGGTCCTTCATCGCGGTGCAATCGAGATATAATCTACTTGAGCGCGATATCGAACTGGAGCTGATTCCGTGCTGTCAGACTTATGGGGTCGGCGTCATACCGTGGGGCCCACTGGCTAGTGGCTTCCTTACTGGTAAGTATCGCCGCGGCCAGAAGCTATCCGCAGGCGCGCGTCTTGCAAGCCCACCACCGATTTATAGTGGTTACTTGACAGATGAAAGCTTCGATAAGTTAGCCAAAATAGAATCCTTTGCGGAAGAACGCGGCCACAGCGTGGGAGAACTCGCCATAGCCTGGCTACTTTCCCGCCCCCAGTTGAGTTCGGTTATCGCTGGAGCTATGGATCCAGAGCAGCTATCAGCCAACGTGGCCGCGGCTGGCTGGAAGCTGACCACAGAGGATATCGTCCAGATGGACAAGATACTGTGAGTTAATATAGTCATGATCAGATTCACTGACGTATTAATAGTGTCCCCTCTCGTTGATGAGAGAACGTAGGTTACAAGAAAAGAGTTCGGATATGATATTGGTGAAGAAGGCAGTGGTAATTCAATTGATGTGCCAATAGGATTCATGATTGACTTTGCCAGTGTACCCAGGCCCCTCTGGTGGTTGGTATCAAGGTGGGGGAAATACGGGAATGCCTCGGTAATCCATGATTATTGCTACTGGGAGCGGAGATTTTTCAGGAAAGAGTCGGACGTGATATTCCGCGAAGGTATGAAAGTGCTGGGGGTGTCTAAGTTTAAGACTCTGCTCATGTACTATGCAGTAAGACTGGGAGGCCGGCGCGCTTGGCGAGGAAATAAGCGAAAGAAAGAGAAATGTATAAGCAGGATAGCTGCTAGAATGCCCGAGAAATCGGCTGAGGTGGTCACGTCACTTCAAGCTGAGAGGTAATTAACATTCAGCTTTTCACGCAATGTTCCGATGTTGTAACTGCATTCTGCACGGGGGGCGATGTTGAAAATACGCCCCTTATTCAAGGGATATACTCCTTCTCGATTGCTGAGTTATCCGGCTCATGGCGGAGGGAGTGGGATTCGAACCCACGACCCCAGTTTCCTAGGGTAAGCGCTTAGCAGGCGCCCGCACTAGGCCACTATGCGATCCCTCCCTGGTCTGCAGCGCTGATAA
>CAYFFA010000039.1:0-5628 GCA_964342375.1 uncultured Dehalococcoidales bacterium
GATAGGCGGTGCAGACCTAAGGACAGGAAGAATTGCCATGCCATATCAATGACTTCGGCATCAAGGGCGGGGTCGTCATCACCTATAGACTCATAGCCAAACTGATAGTGCTGGCGGTATCTCCCTGCCTGGGGCCTTTCGTATCTGAAAATCGAGGCCAGATAATAGAGCTTAACCGGCTGGGGCAAATTGTGCAGTCCGTGTTCCAGATAGGCTCGGCACACCGACGCCGTGCCCTCCGGCCTCAGGGTTACTTGGCTGCCGCCCTTATCTTCAAAGGTGTACATTTGCTTTTCTACAATGTCTGTTCCCTCCCCCACGCTGCGGGCAAAAAGACGGGTATCCTCAAAGGCGGGGCTATCAATACGCTCATAGCCGTAGAGCTGGGAGATATCAGCCGCTTTTTGCTCTACATACCGCCAGTGGGTTTGCTCCTTGGGTAGGATATCTGAGGTGCCGCGTGGTGCCCGATACAATCTGGATTCCCCCTGCAATTGTTGGTGATATTTTAAGCTAGAATACAGCATCGACGCCGAATTTGCAAAGAGTACTCGTAAACGGTGCCCTAAATGGGCGGCACGGTCATCGGATGATTGCTGTATTGACCACTGGTATATCATTAAACGGTTGACATTCCGGGGAAATAGGTCATTATGTATGACATGATTTGTTGAACGGGGATAAGGCTAGCCATGCAGAGAAGGAGCAGTATTCTGGTTGTTGCCTTGCTGGCAATCATGATGACTGTTCCGGGCAACGTAGTACTGGGTGAGGCATTACAGGAGATGGAGAAGGTTTTGGTTCCCTGCTATCAGCCGCCGGGTGTCCTGATAAGGTGGTCGGTTGCAGATTGGGCTTCCTCTTGCTACAATTACCTTCGATGAGCCCTTCTGTTCTAAATATAAAGATGGACGGAAACCCTGAAGGGTTCGTCTATTATAACCTCGGTAATGTTAATGATGCGGCTTTTGACTAGACAGGCAGGATAGATGGCAGCTAAATATAACCCACAGGAAATAGAAAAGAAGTGGCAGCAGCGGTGGGCTGATGGCAGACTGTATGAGGTTGGTGAGGGTGATGCCAAGCCCAAGTGGTATGCCCTGACCATGTTTCCCTATACCTCGGGTGATCTGCATATCGGGCACTGGTATGCTACGGCTCCCTCTGATGTTCACGCCCGATTTAAGCGAATGCAGGGCTATAATGTGCTTCATCCGATGGGGTTTGATGCCTTTGGCCTGCCGGCTGAGAACGCGGCTATCAAACGTGGTATTCACCCCTTTACTTGGACGATGCGGAACATAAATAATATGCGCCGGCAGCTTAAGAGCATAGGCGCTATTTACGACTGGAGTCGAGAGGTGATTACCTGCCTTCCCGATTATTATAAGTGGACGCAGTGGTTCTTCTTGAAGCTGTACGAGAATGGACTGGCTTATCGGGATAAGGCTCCAGTTAACTGGTGTCCTCGTTGCCAGACAGTGCTGGCTAATGAGCAGGTGGTGGAGGGGTTCTGTGAGCGCTGTGGGGCGGCAGTTATGCGGCGGGATTTGGAACAGTGGTTCTTTCGCATCACCAGGTATGCCGATGAGCTTATGGAGCATAATGGTATCGACTGGCCGGACCGGATAAAGATAATGCAGAAGAACTGGGTGGGTAAGAGGGTAGGCACCGAGATTTCTTTTGCACTCGACCATCCTGGGGTGGATGAAAAGGAAATCAGGGTATTTACCACCCGTCCCGATACTACCTTTGGTGTTACCTTCATGGTTTTGGCTCCCGAGCACCCACTGGTGGCTGGGTTGACCACGCCGGTGAAAAAGGCTGAGGTTGAGGAGTATGTGGCTTGGTCTCGGAGACAGACTGAGATAGAACGGCTATCAGCGGAGAAGGAAAAAGACGGTGTGTTTATTGGGGCTTATGTGACAAACAGGCTCAATGGGGAGCTGGTGCCTGTCTGGATTGCCGACTATGTGTTGATGAGCTATGGCACGGGGGCGGTAATGGGGGTGCCGGCCCATGATGAGAGAGATTTTGCCTTTGCCATGAAATACGGCCTGCCAATACGGGTGGTGATAGCCCCACCGGAGTGGCAGAGCGAGGAGTTGGAGGAGGCATATATTGAACCGGGGGTTATGGTGAACTCGGGGCAGTTCGATGGACTGCCCAGTCAGCAGGGCATAGAGGCGGCCTCTGATTTTCTGGAGGAGAAGGGCTACGGGAAGCGAGCCACAAGCTACAGGCTTCGTGACTGGCTTATTTCTCGTCAGCGATATTGGGGGGCGCCTATACCTATGATTTATTGCCCTCACTGTGGTATTGTACCGGTTCCGGAGTCGGGATTGCCGGTATTACTGCCCGAAGATGCCGCATTCAAACCTACCGGCGAATCACCCTTAAAATATAATGAACAGTTTGTCAATACTGCCTGTCCGCGTTGCTCGTCTCCAGCCAAGCGCGAGACTGATACCATGGATACCTTTATGTGCTCTTCGTGGTATTTTCTGCGTTACGCTAGTCCGAATTGTGATACGGCTCCCTTTGATGCCGGCAAGATGAAATACTGGCTGCCGGTAGACCTGTATACTGGTGGCGCTGAGCATGCGGTTATGCATTTATTTTATGCTCGCTTCTTCATCAAGGCTCTCAGGGATATGGGACTGGTTGATTTTGACGAGCCATTCACCCGATTATTTAATCAGGGCATCATTATTGCTGAGAAGCAGAAAATGAGCAAATCACGAGGCAATGTGATTAATCCTGACGAGTATGTTTCTGAGCTGGGGGCTGATGTGGTGCGTGCTTACCTTATGTTTGTTGCTCCCTGGGAGCAGGGTGGTGAGTGGGATGACAGTGGCATCAGTGGTGTAAGCCGCTGGCTTAATCGGGTGTGGGAACTGGTGGTGGGGGAGTATAGACAGACCGGGGAGGGTGGCTCGGATGCCGGGCAGAAAGCGGAACGAGAGCTATCTCATGTCGCACATCAGGCCATCAGGAAGGCAACCGGGGACATGGAAGGGCTTCGGTTCAATACGTTGATAGCGGCGCTTATGGGGTTTGCCAATTATCTAGCTAAAGTGAAGGAAGCCGGATATGTCGCCGATTCAGAATGGAGAGAGGCTATGGATACTTTGCTCCTGCTGATGGCGCCCGTGGTTCCCCATCTGGCTGAGGAATTGTGGCAGAGGATGGGGCATGGTTATAGCATTCATAATCAGAGCTGGCCTAGGTGGGATGCAGAACTGGCCGAGGATGAGGAGATTACCCTGGTAGTCCAGATCAATGGCAAGTTGCGTGACCGGATTACTGTACCGGCCTCCATCACTGAGGCCGAAGCCAGACAGTTGGCCGTGGAAAGCAAGCGATTGACGCCCCATCTTGAGGGCAAAGATGTCTTGAAAACAATATATGTCCCCGGCAGGCTGGTAAATCTGGTGGTGCGGTAATGGTGAGGCGAACTAGAGGAGGGAGCTAACGTGAAGATATCATTTATAGGTGGAGGGAATATGGGGGAGGCGATGCTCTCGGCCGTTCTGGATAAAGGATTGAGCACGCCGGACTCTATCCTTGTTAGCGATGTTAGTGAGGTTTGCTGCCAGCGCCTTAAGCAGAAATACGGCGTGGAAGCGGTATGCGACAATTGGCGGGCGGTGGAGAGTGGCGACGTGATACTCCTCGCCGTCAAGCCGCAGAATCTGGCTGCGGTAATGGCTGAGCTCGAAGGGCATCTCAAACCCTCTCAACTGGTTTTATCCATCATTGCCGGGGCAAAGCTCGATACTCTGTGTAGCGGGTTGGACCACAGTTGCATAGTTCGGGCTATGCCTAATACTCCAGCTCAGATTGGCGAGGGGATAAGCGTATGGACAGCCACCGCAGAGGTAACTGCGCCGCAGAAGAAGTGGGCAGGCGCTATCCTCGGGTCTATGGGCGCAGAGATTTATGTTGATGATGAGGGTTATCTTGACATGGCTACTGCGGTGAGTGGCAGTGGCCCGGCTTATGTCTTTCTCTTCATGGAGTCGCTGGTTGATGCTGCCGTGGATATTGGCCTACCCCGCGAGATGGCGCAGGAGTTAGTGCTGCGAACAGTGCTGGGTTCAGGCTATTTTGCTCAGAAATCGAGCAAGTCCCTTGCCGAGTTACGAAGAATGGTTACCTCTCCCGGCGGCACCACCGCCGAGGCTTTGCTCCAGCTGGAGAAGGGGAAATTCTCCGACCTCATCTTGCGGGCGGTTGTTGCCGCCTATGATAAGGCTAAGAAGCTGGGGAAGTAAGAGCGGTTTTACCTGATTTTACTCCACTGGCGGCTATCGTCATATTTCAACTGACGGCCCACTTATTACCTTAATCTGCTGAGTTGCCCTATAAAGTTTAAAAACTGTTTAGAATATTAAGTATATTCAGTATTGACAAAACATACTGATATATTATATAGTAAAATACAAGTTAGAACGACTTCTCCGGAGGATAAGGATGAACCACAAGCGGCAAATGGAAGAGAGGTACTTTGTGGAAGAAGTCGGCATGTACTTTGAGCAAACCGGGCTGCCCCGAATGGCTGGCCGCATTCTCGGCCGGCTTATTATCTCCGACCCGCCACATCAATCCCCAAGCGGATTAGCCGAAGCCCTCTTGGTCAGCAAGGGTTCCATCAGCACCATGACTCGGCTCCTCACTGAGATTGGCCTGATTGAGCGGTTCAGCCTGCCGGGCGTGCGGCGCGACTACTTCCGCATCAGGCCTGGTGCCTGGCACCACTTGTTAGCGCAGAGATTAGACCATCTCAAAGCGTGGAGGCAACTCGCAGAACGTGCGCTGGAGCTAGTGGAGGGCAAGGCTGTCCTGACTCGAGAGTGGTTGGAGGAGGTGCGCGACATGTATGCCTTTTTTGAGCAGGAACTGCCTGTCTTGGTGGAACGCTGGGAACAAAAGCATAAAGAAAAGCAAGCAACAAGCGAGATGACACGGCGGGAATGAGCTTATATGCAATCGTTCTTTTTGATACGGAGGTTTTAAGGTGAAGGCTTGGCAAATTGTATCTGTCTTATTAGTTCTGGTTCTGGTTGGGGCTGCGGCTTGTAATCCTTTTGGCGGCGGTGACCAGGAGGAAACTGGTCCGCAACTGGTTGAGGTGGTGCGGGGTGATTTAACCGTTAGCATCAGTGGCAGTGGCAGTATAGAGGTGGCTGAAGAGGCGAAGTCGTCCTTTGGTGTCGGTGGCAGGATAGAAAAAATATATGTCGAGGAGGGTGACAGGGTAAGCATGGGTGACGTGCTGGCCGAGCTTGATACCGGTGATTTGGAGTTGGCTTTGACTCAATCGAAAGTGACCCTTGCCAAACAGCAGCTGGCTGTATCTCAGCAGGAGGTAGCTATAACCAAGCAGCAGGTGGCGTTAGCCAAGCAGGAGGTAGCTGTATCTCAGCAGGAGGTAGCTATATCTCAGCAGGAGGTAGCTATATCTCAGCAGGAGGTAGCTATATCTCAGCAGGAGGTAGCTATATCTCAGCAGGAGGTAGCTGTAACTCAGGCAGAGGTAGTCGTGATCCAGGAAGAAGTGGACCTGAAGGCGGCAATATATGATCTGGAAATGACTCAAGACCTGTACACATGGTCGGATATTAA
>CAYFFA010000040.1:0-5476 GCA_964342375.1 uncultured Dehalococcoidales bacterium
TGATGTGTTCAGGTCCAGTGGCCCGGGTGGACAGCATATGCAGAAGACAAGCAGTGCGGTCAGGTTGACTCATGTGCCTACGGGTCTGGTGGTTACCTCCCAGAGTGAACGTTCCCAGCACCAGAATAAGGAGATTGCCTTAAAAATACTTCAGTCGCGCCTGCTGGAGATGGCATTGAAGAAGCAATCCGAGGAGAGAGCACGGCTTAAGGGGAAGCACGTAGTTGCTGGCTGGGGTAATCAGATAAGGAGTTACGTCCTGCATCCGTATAAGATGGTGAAAGACCACAGGAATGATTATCAAATAGGCGATACCGAAGCTGTGCTGGATGGAGATTTGGACGGCTTTATTATCGCCTATCTCCGCTCCAGTCTGGGGAGAGAAAGATGATTAAGAAAGCCGGCCTAATGGCTTTAGCTGTTTACCTACTTTTAACCTTGTTGAGTCCTGGTCTAGTTCATGCCCATGGTGGATTGGCTGTAGTGGAAAGCTCGGCTCGGCCAGAGTTTCCTCTGCGGCTGCACTTCGCTTTGTCAGCCGAGAGTGATGTCAATATTACCGATATCCGGCTTCGTTACACCGTTGACCGTGAAAGCTTTGCCCGAGTAACCAGTGAAACTTATATTGAATTTGTGCCGGCGACTACGGTTGATATCGGCTGGACTCTGGAAATGGTGAGAATAGGCGGGTTGCCCCCCGGGTCTAGCCTCGATTATTGGTGGGTGTTAGAAGATGCCAGCGGTAGCAGGGTTGAAACAGCACCGGTTCGAATCCAGTTTGATGATAAACGCTATTCATGGCAAAACTTGACCGAAGGTAAAGTAACTATTTACTGGTATGATAGGGGGGAATCCTTTGTACAGGAGTTGATGGCTTCCGCCCAGCAGGCACTGGCTCGATTAGCTGAAGATACCGGCGCTTATCTGGAGAGGCCGGTTAAGATATTTGTCTATGCTAGTACACGGGATTTGCAGGAGGCTATGATTTTCCCTCAGGAATGGACGGGTGGGGTAGCCTTTACCAGATACGGCATAGTATCCATTGGCATAGCTTGGAACGCCCTCGATTGGGGCAAGCGGGCAATTGTTCATGAGCTGACACATTTAGTTATACATCAAATGACTTTTAATCCTTATGGCGACTTACCTAGCTGGCTCAATGAGGGTCTGGCCATGTATGCTGAAGGTGCGCTCGAGCCGGGGTATGCAGGATTACTCGATAAGGCAATAGCCGAGGAGGCTCTCATCTCGGTGCGTAGCCTGTCCAGCCCCTTTTCAGCTTATGCGGAGCAGTCCTTGCTTGCCTATGCCCAGAGTTATAGTCTGGTTGAATTCCTCATTGATAATTATGGGCAGGGTAAGATGCTTGAGCTGCTCAATACCTTCGAACAGGGCAGCGGCTACGATGGTGCCTTAGAGAATGTGTATGGATTTGATATGGATGGTCTGGATGATATGTGGCGAGATTCTGTTACCGGGGGGCAGGCCAGTCGGTGGCACGGGAGGGAGTGTATACGGCTCAAACCGGCATATTTGCTGTAGCGGCTGGACTTCTCGTCGGACTGGGGCTGGTTGTTAGATATAAGGGTTTGGGGTTGAAGCTGTGAAGAAGATATTTACCATTTTTCGTTCAAGTTCCAACTCCTCATTCTCCAGTCCCGTCATTTCTCGCGTTAGTCTTTCTATGTCCTGCTTGAAAGCCCTCTCATCGCCCCGTCAATTCAAAGGCTATCTAGATACGCTCTTTCTGCTTCTGGCGATTTTCTAGCTGGACTTGTATCTGCTCTAGTCGCTCGTGTAGGGAATCAACTTGGTTAGCTTCCATTCTCGTATTTCAAGGGCTTTTAATGGTTCAAATACTGGAGGCAAATCATTTGCGATAATGGTTAGTCTGAGACGATCGTCTGGACCTTCTTGAGCCTCAGCGTCATAATGGCGGCGAAAAAGCTAACTATAATCGCAATCATAAAGGCGACCTGATAGCTCAGGGTCACGTCGAATATTTGCCCGGCTGCCCAGGCGCCGATGGCGCCTCCTATGTTAGAACCCAACAAAATAAACCCGACCAATGCGGCTACTGCCCGCAACCCGAAAAAGTGACTGACCAGTGCTGGTATCTGCGGTATTTCTCCGCCATAGGCAAACCCGAAGGCGATGGCAAAGAGATAGAATGTCCACAGTTCACGGCTGAAGATGAGCAGGAGCAGTGTGGCCGTGAATATGATGCAGCAAATCAGTAGGGCATTGTTGCTGCCAATCCTATCAGCAGCGGCGCCCATTAACATCCGCCCGGCAATACTACTGATGCCAATAATACTGATGAAAGTAGCTGCGATGAATGGAGCAGTCCCCATGTCGGTAGCATAATTGACGAGGTGCGCCATCACCATTTGCAGGCAGAAAACGAAGAGAAAGAAAATGGAGAAGATCACCCATATCGGCCTGTGGCGAATGGCCACCTTTAGGGGCAAACCGGACTCCAGAGCGGTGTGCTCGGCCTTTTCTCCGTCATCGGCGGTTAAGTTCGATGTGGGCTCGATCTCACCAGAGGCCATGAGCTGTTTTGCTCCCGGGTCGCGTCGTAGCAAAAGCGCACTCGGAATTATTAGTACCGAAGCGGCCACTCCGAAGATAAAATATGTCGTTGACCAGCCATAGGCGATGATAAGACGTGCGGAGAGAGGTACTAGAATCATGGTGCCCAGGCCTATCCCGCTGGAGACGATACCCAGGGCCAGCCCGCGGCGCCGGGTGAACCAGCGGGCGGTAGTAGCGGTAACGGTGACGAAGCCACCGCTGACCCCGCTGCCGACGATAATTCCGTAAGTAACATAAAGCTGCCACAACTCGGTAATCTGGCTGGTCAGAACCAGCCCGAGACCGATGAGGGCACCACAAAACACCATTATCCTGGACGGGCCAGACCTGTCTACTAACCGCCCCATAACTATGGCCAAACCACCGTGGAAAAGCATGAACAGGGAATAGACCCCTGCCGTAGCAGCACGACTCCACCCGAAGTCAGCGATTAAATGCTTGAAGAAAATGCCATAGCTGTACCATATTCCAGCAATCGTAACCGTGATTACAACCGAGGCGGCGACAATGACCCAGCCATAATAGAGGTTGCGCCGGGAAGGTGTGGCGTTTTCGTTATAGTTATCGGTCGTTAGCAGAGGAAAAGCCTCCCAAAAACATTTTGCCCCCCGTCTCTCTTCTCCAGTGATTCTATGTTAATACCTGCAAACTTGCAAACTGGACTGTTTGTGCGGAATAGCCTTTGACTATTTGCCAATGGTACAGATATACTGGTAAATTGAATATCAAACAGCAAATGCTAAAGTGAGGTTATGCTATCTGATGAGTTACTCAGAACCACCATCGATGACAATTGATACCAGTAAGAAATACACTGCCACCATCGAAACTGAGAAGGGAAACTTAGTACTAGAACTATTTGCTGATGATGTTCCAGTAACGGTGAACAATTTCGTGTTTCTTGCCCGTGAAGGATTCTATGATAACACAACATTCCATCGTATTATCCCTGATTTTATGGCTCAGGGAGGAGACCCCACTGGAACCGGAACGGGTGGTCCCGGTTATAAATTTGCTGATGAATTCACCAAACATACCCATACAACCGGGGCGCTGTCAATGGCTAATGCCGGCCCCAATACGAATGGCTCCCAGTTTTTCATTACCTATGAGCCACAACCACACCTTGACCATAAGCACTCCGTATTTGGCCAGCTAGCGCGAGGGGCTGAAGCTCTTAAGTTACTCAAGAGTGGCGATACTCTAATAGGAATAACCATTGAGGAAAGCTAGACGTTCAGAATAGTCAACATCTGGCTTCGACTTAGGCTAAACAAAACAAAACACAATACAATACAATACAACAACCTTGTTTCAGGGAGAGTTCGACTGAAGGGGAAAATGCAAGTAACTCAGGCTTGAAAAGTGAACCAAATTATCGGGGCAGGGCACTGTTAGTAGTATATGACATCGGAATACATGTTAGCTCATACCAAATCAGCCAGACCGGCTATTCAATTGCTGCCACCACCAATATTTCCACATGAAACGTTGGCCGCGCTAGTGATGTCACCCCTAGGTGCGTAGACGCCGGCGGGTTATTTCCCCTGAGAAATTCCGGGTGATTTATACTCCAAAACCCTTCTATCGCTTTTACCACATCTAGGTATCTTGAATCATTGACCATCCCTTTCGGAAATTGCCCTTTCACATAGAGCCAGACATGCACGATATTTTGCATGGACGAGCCGTACTCTTCCAACCGGGCTTTAATATTTTCCATTGCCAGCTCGGCTTGTGCTCCTGCCTCCTCCGGGATGTTTCCTGTATCTATATCTTCACCCACAGCGCCGCTCAGCCAGACAAATCCACTGCCTCCCACCACCTTAGTACCTTTAGCGCATGGCAAGTTTTTACCGGCGACTACAAGCGGTAACCTCTGAATATCCATTTGAACCCCCCCTATTTTACAACGATATCCACGGTGTATGTCCATAACAAATAAAAAAATGGCATAGGTATGCTACAGGGATATCCCTGCAGAATGCAATTACAAAATTGGACTTGGGTACCTCTACTTATTGTATCTGGGCCATCGACCAAAGTTGATTCCGTAATCGCTGCAATACTATTGATTGCTGAGGTATTTTTCAATAGCTTTCTGCATCAGCTGAAAAGATGAATAGTCCCATGGCGAGCAATCCAAAAAGATATCTCATTACCAACATTGTAACATAGGGGGGCAGGTCATCGGTAACTCAAACTTAAGAGGTGGTACCCTTTATGGGGGCAGGTCACCGAGGCACAGCTCCGTTATCACTTGAGAGTGTGACTAAAGTCACATACTGAGGCGTATTTCTTGATATATAATCCCAAATATTAGGAGGCTGAAGTGAGTACAGATAGAATAGAGGGGTTGGAAGATGCGCTGGAAGTAGAAAAGGAGAGGAAAGGAGGAGAAAGGAGAAGATGACACCAGAGGAGAAAGCATCGGTGCATTACAATATGTGTCCTCTCGAGAAGTAAGTGGGATTAGTGACTGCATTATCTATAAACAATACAACTTCTGGTGATGCTCCCCCCGCTTCCTGTAACAATCGATATGGCGCAAAGATAAATGAAGGAGGTAAAAATAAATGACTGACACGACAAAAATGATACAAATCAATGAGGAGATTCCAGACTTTGAGCTGGCAATATTTCATAACGAGGAAACAAAGACAATCAAGCTTTCTGACTATAAGGGTAAGTGGCTGGTTTTAATATTCTACCCGGCTGACTTTACTTTTATTTGCCCTACGGAATTGGAGGAAGCGGCTAATTATTATGAAGAATTCAAGAAGTTGGGTGTCGAAATAATGAGTGTAAGCACTGACACGGTATTTGTTCATAAGGCCTGGCATGATGAATCTCCAGCTATTCAAAAAGTTAATTACCC
>CAYFFA010000041.1:0-5014 GCA_964342375.1 uncultured Dehalococcoidales bacterium
CCCTGATGCGTGCCCTGGGAATTCACGCTGACTGGCAGATTATCCGTGGCGGCCACGACTTTTTTTACTATCACTAAAGGATTGCATAACGCTTTGATAAAGAGTCTGGTACAGGACTAGCTTCCTTCTCGCGATTATAACGCATGATTATTCCTCTCCCTCTTCTTCCGATAGGGCTGTCTCTGCGGTGATGTGTGGTATTAAAGCTTTGCCCGTTCTTTCCTTGTGTGATGAAGGGACGGTTAGCTTATCAATTGCCTGGCGCAGCCCGTTCAATTTCCCTGCCGGCTGTCCGGTCTCCGCTTCGACTATTACACCGCTCACTCCGGCATCCCATAGCGCCTGAAGCTCGCCGGTTGTTATATTTGATGGTATAGAGACCAGTAGGGGTTTAGTCAGCAAATTGGCAAAGCGCTGAAAAAGCATGAGGTGATGCCAGGTAAGAGGATACTCTCCCTCCCGTTCGCTGGTAACCAGTACAGCATCTACGGGCAGGTCGCCAACCGTTCGCAGTAGACCTTCGCTTATTGATGCCTCTACCTGTAAAATCCTGCCTACTTTATCGCCTTTAGGAATTGCCAGCGATGTACTCGTTGCCGGAAAAGCTATGAAATCATAACCAGCCTTCGCTATTCGCTCTATCTTTCTCTGACCGTTGCCCTCCAACCACCAGCCCCAGGGAATTTCAGGTATAGTCCGGGACACTTTTTGAAGGGTTTTGGCCGTTGGATTTTGGGGGATATGCAGCAATACGCCATCCGCTCCGGATATATATTCTGCCAGGTTGTCAGCATCAGACTTGGTCGGCTTAGCGATGAGCAGCATTTTCGGTTTTGATGAGGCCGGCTGTACTGCTCTGAATCCTATAGGCTGGGGTGCAGACTGCGAAGCCTGGTTTAATTTATCTATAAGCTTGCTCATCCTTTCACCTCGAAGCAAAGCTCCAATCACTTATGAGCTGCGCTGGTGTTCTTAGTATAGCATAAAATTAGGGTAGGTCATATGGGTAATAGAAACTCCGTGTGTAAGATTATTCATTGAGGGGGATGAGGTTGATAAACGAATATTCCCCGCATCGTAATATTTCTTAACGAAATTTAAACACCGATTTTATGTGTAATTAATATTGCCATCATAAAATGAAATAGATGAAAGCGAGCAATGTCGGAGGAAAATACAATGATGGGTTTATTGGTATTACTAGTCTGCCTTTTAACTGTGTACGCACCGGTAGAGTTAACTCGGGTAATAGCTAATTGGGGTTTAGCCGCTGATGCCGCATTTGAAATCGTCTTTATGTGGCTCTATCCTATGGCTTAGCCTTATTCATACCTCTCAGTAATAGTTCCGAGGCATATAAAAGCGAAACACGCACTAAAGACGAGGTGATAAAATGATTAGACCCGCTATCAAGTTTCAAGACAACGTGGTTATGGTATTTGACGGGAGGGTGAGGCAACTTCCTAAATATCAGGGTCAGTATGAAGAGGTGAAGGAAGGCATTTTAAGGGATGCCCCACCGGATGCGGTATTCGCTTATTTCTCCGATTATGAGGCTCAAATTAAGGTGGTTTCAAGAGGTGAATGGTGAACGGGGACATGATATAATGGGAGCCATAGGTGAACCACTTAAATAATATCAGAGGGTGAGGAAGGAGTGGTCGTCACGGTAAAAGATGCTAATATCCGGATAGAAAAACTTGAGTTGGGCCCCTTCGGTACTAACGCCTATATTGTGATATGTCAGCAAACAGGGGATAGTGTATTGATAGATACCCCTGCCGATGCGGGCACAATTATGAAGAGGCTGGAAGGTACTAACCCCAGGTATATATTGATGACTCACAACCATATGGACCATCTGGGAGCCTTTTCTGAATTAAGGTCCGAGCTGAAGGTTCCCGTGGCTGCCCATCCCGCTGACATCCATGGCTTGCTTTCGCCAGCGGATATACTGCTTGATGATGGTGATACTGTCTCATTTGGCGACATAAAACTTGAAGTGCTTCATACACCAGGGCATACGCCCGGCAGTTTATGCTTCAGGGCTGGTCACTACCTTATATCGGGAGATACCATCTTCCCCGGGGGCCCGGGTAAGACAAGGACGCCGGCCGATTTGCGGCAGATAATCGAGTCCATAACCGGCAAGATTATTATATTATCAGGAGATACTCAGATATATCCCGGTCATGGTGATTCGACAACATTGAAAAAGGAGAAGGATGAATTTGCTATATTCTCCTCGCGGCCCCATGACCCGAACCTTTGCGGAGACATACTCTGGCTTTCAGCTTAGCTCATTTCTTCGGAGGGCGAGCTAGTCGCCATTGCATATCTGCAAGGTGGAAAGCCTCGGCGAGTTCGAAATCCTCTCCCTCGGCCATATCCTCAGCCCGCTGTCTCAACATGTTTCCCATATCAGGAACTAGGCTATTTCCTACCTGACTCTTATGGCAGTGCAGGGCGGCCATCTTGATATCAAAGGTATCCGTGATGTCGGACAGGTAATCAGGTTCCTCTGAAGCCCAGAGCAGTACTTCTTTAACCTTGTGGGGTTGAAGCCCTTCTTTCAGCAAGTCCGGATAGGCAAGGAAATCCCTGGCATAGGGGAAGACGGCATCTAACACGACCTGTCCGGTGATTCGGTGGTCTCGATGCCAGATATAGCGCCGGTAAGGGTCGGCAGTTACTACCGTCTCAGGCTTATACATTCTTATCAGGCGTACGAGTTCTTTTCTGAATTCAGGCGTATCTTCCAGAGTCTGGTCTGAATGGCGCAGGAATATAACCTCCCTTACACCCAGTAGCTCGGCTGCCGCCAGTTGTTCTTGCTCTCGAATTTCCGCAAGTTTTCCTGGATTCATACTGGTATCGCTGGTGCCCTTGTCTCCATTGGTGCACACCACGTATATGACATTCTTGCCTTTACGCACCCAGCAGACTACACTTCCAGCGACACCAAATTCGGCATCGTCCGGGTGCGGTGTAATCACCATCACATCAGCCTGCGTTGTCATAAAAGTCGAGCCTCTCCCATCAGAGATACTAAATAAAGATTGTATCACATCAATGAAGCTGATACAATGAGAGCCTGAGGATATTTATCATCCAGATGAGCACGTCTTATACCATCAGGAATTATCAGCCTGCAGATTTTGATCAGTACGTCCGGTTAAATGTTGAAGCCGAAAAACCGGAGCTGACCGGGCGTCATGCTTCACCGCAAGTCGGTGTCGAGAACTTGGGCCGACCAAATTATTCCCCCGAGCAAGACCTGTTCGTTGTCGAAATGGGCGAAAGTATAGTTGGCTACATGGATATCACGTCAAATCTGAAAATTAGGCGGGTAATTCTCGATTGCTTTATACATCCGGCCCACCGTAAACAGGGATTAGCTTCGAGGCTCCTTGGCTTGGTCATGCAGCGGTCTAAAGAATTGGGGGCAAAAGTAGCCCATGTCAATGTGCCGAAGGATGATGTAGTCGCTAATAGTGTGCTGCCCAGGTTGGATTTCAAATTTATCCGCCGATTCCTTGAGTTGAGCCTGGACGTTTCCGGGGGTCGCTGGCAGGATATTGATAAGAACGGTTTTCCCTGTCGCCATCTGCAGCGCGGTGAGGAAGATGAGCTGGCTGGGATTCAGAATCGCTCCTTTGCTGATACCTGGGGATACAACCCCAACACGGTGGAAGAAATAATCTACTTGACTAATCTGAGCGATTGTTCTCCGGAGGATATAATTCTAGTCTGTGATGGTGATAAGACCGTTGGCTATTGCTGGACGAAGTTAGAAAGCAGAGCAGACGACCACCTGAGCAAGGAGCAGGGGCGTGTCTATATGCTTGGAGTAGACCCGGATTACCGGGGCAGTGGAATAGGCAAAAGAGTCCTGGTGGTGGGGGTGTCTTATCTCACAAGTAAAGGTGTGCAAATTGTGGAATTGACCGCGGACAGTGAGAACCGCGCCGCTTGTGCTCTATACCGGTCTGTTGGTTTCAAAATTCGGACAAGCAGTTTGTGGTATGAAAAGGTGGTAGATTAGCCAACATGGACAAAGTAGTCGGCTAGCACCTCTCTGAATGCCTCGCCGACCCTCTGGGCGATATTTGACCAGCCGAACCCGGTTACCGATGCCCGAATTGAAGTTTCCGAATTGGTGTCAGGCTTTGGTTCTGACAGGAGTAAAGATATTTTATCGGCGAGGCGGTGGGGAGCGTTATCCGGTACTATATATCCTGTCTCTCCTTGATGGATAACACTTTTGAGTCCTCCTACATCGGCAGCCACTACCGGCGTGCCGCAGGCGATGGATTCCAGAGCTACCATCCCGAAGCTTTCATAATAAGAAGGAACCGCGCAAACATCGGCGGCGCTATAAAAATAAGATAGTTTATCGTGCTTTATCACCCCTGTGAAGGTAACTGAATCCTCTATGCGGAGGTCACGGGACAGTTTCTGTAGCCTTTTCATCTCGCGCTGGCTATGTTCATCGCCCCCGATTATTACCAGTCTCGGCTTCTGCCCGTTTTGCAGGAGGGGCATAGCCTGTAGTAACCGGTCTATGCCCTTTAATGGCTCAATTCTACCCACAAAGAGGATAACCTTGTCATCGCCGAAGCCTAGCTGCTTCCTTGCAATCTCTTTGTTCACGGGTTGGAATAGCTCCAGATTCACACCACAGGGGATTACACCGATTCTATCCGGCGGGACGCCGTAGCGCAGAATGAGCTCCCGTTTTTCTTTCTGGGTGGTGGCAATAATGTGGTGGCAATTTCCAGCCAGATCTCTCTCAGTCTCAAGGCGGAGTTCGGGCTCAGCTTCTCCGATATCGGTGGCATTCTTAACGGCACCCAGCGTATGAAATGTTATAACATGAGGAACGTCCCACCAGCGCTGCAGATATTCCCCCACCCAGCCCGAAAGCCAGTAATGGCTGAATACTAAATCATATTGGACGCCATCTTCTTTGCGGAAACGCTCCAGATTGCAGGCAAAATCGGGAAGATGGGAA
>CAYFFA010000042.1:0-4449 GCA_964342375.1 uncultured Dehalococcoidales bacterium
CTATAATCAGGTCACAATTACCGAAGTCCTTCATATCGGTTGTACCAATGACCCGTGAAAGTGCGGCATCCCTGTCCTGCTGTGATAGTTTTCCCCTTTCCACGCTTTTACTGAGAAATTTATTGACCGAGGCTAACCCTTTCTTCAGAAGCTCGTCATTTATTTCCGAGACCACCACCTGATAACCAGCCTGAGAACATGTTATCACTATGCCCGAGCCCATCGCCCCGCAGCCAACCACACCGACTTTCTTAATCTCCATAGAATCCCTCCATTCTTATCCGCATTACTTTACCTTGAAATCAGGCTTTCTTCTCTCTACAAAGGCGTTAGTTCCCTCAATGTAGTCCTCTGTGCCAAAGAGACGGAAGAACAGCGTATTCTCCAGCCGCAATCCCTCTTCCAGAGGCATGCTGGCGCCTCTAACCATCGCCTCTTTAGCTGCCCTGACTGCCAGAGGCCCCGGACGGCAGATGGCATCCGCCCACTCTTTAGCCGTAGACATAAGCTCCTGCTGAGGAACAACCTGATTTACCAGTCCAATACGATATGCTTCCTGAGCGTCTATAGGTCTTCCTGTAAGCAATAACTCAGCTGCCCTGCACCACGGAATCATTCTGGGCAGCCTCTGCGTACCTCCCCAGCCGGGTATTATGCCCAGCATCACCTCCGGCACACCGAAGCGAGCGTTCTCTGATGCTATCCTTATATCACAACCCAGAGCTATCTCCAGACCACCGCCCAGCGCCAGCCCATTGACAGCTGCAATAAGCGGTTTCCACAGATCAAGCCCGCGCATATGGGTAGCTGGCACCAACCACGGAGTATCCTGATTCCCCTTTATAAAAGGTAGCATGTCTTTTATATCCGCACCAGCGCAGAAAGCTTTTTCACCAGTGGCAGTAATGATACCAACCCACACTTCATTGTCATCACGGAGCTTCACTAGTCCTGCATGTAACTCCTGTAATGCCTGTACATTCATTGCATTCAGCGCTTCCGGGCGGTTGATAGTAAGGGTGGCAATTCTACCTTCCCTCTCATAATCAATAGCCACAATAAACCTCCTTACAGAATTTATATATTTTAACAATTTGAAGACGCCCAGCTAAGTCGCTACCGGTTTAGAGGACAACACCTCCGCTCAAGCGATTGTTGCCAAGGCTGTCCCCAAACAGGGGGCACCGTTGCCAATCTTATCAAACGACTGGACTACCGTCAAGGCGAAGCAAGGGTTACACCGCATAGAAGAGCATGGTATAATGTTGACACGGTTTAAAAACCTCTCCGAGCCTTTTCTCCTGTAGGCATGCTTATGGAGATTGGGTCGATAGGGCGCCACTGGAAACGGCGGCACCTACCGTGTTTGGAAAGGAGAGTCGACCACTGAGCAACTATAGTGTCTTTTTTTATGGCGTCTCCTTCCGAGGTGCCTCTTTGTTTTAGGCTTAACATGGTAAATAGCAACGGCAGGAGGTGACCTTTTGAACAGAAGATGGTTTATCACAAATAAGACGACAACCACCTTCATTCTCCTTGGACTGATTATTTTTCTGTTTATCGTTGTGCCTTTGATTAAGATGATAGCCGCCTCGGACCCCGGGATACTGCTGGATACCATATTTGAATCTGAGGTTAGGCAGGCTATCTGGCTCAGCCTTTACGCAGCTCTTATCGCTACTGCAGTCGGATGTGTCCTTGGCATTCCCCTGGCTTACGTATTAGCCCGCGTGGAATTCCCGGGCAAAAAACTGGTTGAAGGACTCATTGATGTGCCTATTGTAGTGCCTCACACTGCGGCTGGCATCGCTTTACTCTTCGTCTTCGGCCGCGAGTTCTTCGGCGGTAAAGTCTTCCATCTCCTGGGAATTGATTTCGTTGATACCAGCGCCGGCATTGTTATTGCCATGCTCTTCGTCAGCGTCCCATTCCTGATAAACGGGGCTAAAGAGGGGTTTAGAAAAGTAGACGTCAGACTGGAGAAGGTATCCCGCACCCTTGGGGCTTCATCATGGCAAACCTTCCTCAGAATTTCCCTCCCCTTAGCCTGGAGAAGTATTTTTACCGGCGGTATAATGATGTGGGCAAGAGGAATAAGCGAATTCGGCGCTGTCATTATCCTGACCTATCATCCCATGATAGCTCCTACCTTAATCCTGGAGAGGTTCGAGTCGTACGGCTTAGCCTATTCACAGCCAGTGGCAGTGCTCCTCGTCATAATGAGTCTGGTGGTATTCGTTACTCTCAGAACAATAGCTTACCGAGGTGAGAAGGCGTGATACGAGTAAGAAATCTGCACGTCGCTCTGGGCGATTTCCGAATTCATGATATCGAGCTGACTGTAAAAGAGGGCGAGTATTTCATTATCCTGGGTCCCACCGGTGCTGGCAAGACGGTGCTTCTTGAATCCATCGCCGGTCTCTACCCGATAAATGGTGGAGAGATATGGCTTGCAGGAAGGGCTGTAACACAGCTCAGCCCGGAGAAACGAGGCATCAGTATTGTCTATCAAGACCACGCTCTATTCCCCCATCTTTCGGTGAGGGATAATATCGGCTTCGGTCTGAGGCTTCGCAAGCAGTCCGGGCAGGAGACTGAAGCGAATCTGGAATGGTTAGCCGAATTGCTGGACATATCTCATCTTCTTGACCGAAAGCCTGACACCTTGAGTGGAGGTGAGCGGCAGAAAGTATCTCTGGCCAGGGCACTGAGCGTCAAGCCCCAGGTCCTACTCCTCGATGAGCCGCTCAGCGCTCTTGACCCCGAAACCAGAGAGGATGTGCAACTGGAGCTCCGCCGAATACATGACCGATTGAAAATAACCACCATCCATGTTACACATGATTTTGAGGAGGCAATAGCCTTAGGCGACCGCATTGCCGTTTTAGGCGAGGGACACATAAAGCAGGTAGGGACTCCAGAAGAGGTATTCCACCAGCCAAACTCCGAGTTTGTCGCCCGCTTTGCCATGACACGAAACATCTTTGCCGGCGAGGCAGTTGACCGAGATGATGGCACTACTATCTTTCGTACTGGGAATGCCGAGTTGGCGGTTGTTACCAACCTCCGGGGCAACCTGCATGCCTCTCTCCGCCCTGAGGACATTCTTGTTTCCCCCGAGATGCTCCGCTCCAGTGCCCGCAACTCCTTTTGCGGCACCATCACCCGTGTTGCAGACAGGGGTTCTACCCTCTATATCACGGTGAATCTGCCACCAGATTTCGTTTGCATGGTTACCCGCCATTCTTTTGAAGAAATGGGGCTGGCAGAAGGTCAGAAGGTATATATTACCTTTAAGGCATCAGCTATGCATGTTTTTTAGAATTTTGCCAGATTTGAAGAAAGTCTTATGAAAAACCTGGCTATCAAGATAGTTGCACTTTCCCTAGCCTGTTTATTGGCGATAAGCCTGTTGCCCGGCTGCGCCAATCCCTCACCGAAATTGCCCATATTCCACGCCGGTAGCCTGACCATACCCTGGGCTGAAATCAGCGAGGAATTCAACCGGCTCTACCCTGATGTCGAGACACTGGCTGAATCTGCGGGCAGTGCCATTACTATCCGCAAAGTTACTGAGCTGGGTAGGGAGGGTGGCGTAATTGGCTCGTCCGATTATACCCTTATCCCCGAATTAATGTTCCCCGAATATGCCGACTGGTACATTACCTTTGCCTCAAACCAGATGGTTATCGCCTATACTGATAGGTCACAGTTTGAGAAAGAAATTGATGCCAGCAACTGGTATGAAATTTTACAGCGGGACGGCGTGAAATACGGTCGGAGTGACCCTGACCGAGACCCCGGTGGCTACCGGACCCTGATGGTGTGGCAACTGGCTGAAGCCCACTACAGTTTGCCCGGGCTACTTGACAAGCTTTACAGCGGCGCCGGCGACACGGTGAGACCAAAGGAGGTGGACCTGATTGCCCTGCTGGAATCCGGCGATTTGGACTATGCCTTTGAGTATGCCTCAATAGCAACACAGCATGGGTTAAGATATGTGACATTACCCACGGAGATTAACCTCTCCAGCGAGAAGTTCAAGGACTTCTACGCCAAAGCCCGCATAGAAATCCGCGGCAGAGAACCCGGGCAAACCATAACCCTGACCGGTGCGCCTATCTCTTACGCCGTGACCATACCAGAGAATTTCCCCAATCAGGAACTGGCTATCAGGTGGGTGGATTTTCTGCTGAGCGATAGGGGAATGGCAATTATGAAGGCTAACGGACAGCTCCCGATAAAGCCAGCAATCACCAGTGATAGGAATAAACTGCCCGAGCAGCTAAAGAAATATGTCGAGTAAAACTGACCCAAACGGAAATTGACAGCTTAATTTGGTTGGTGGTATATTCTATCTTGCCTGGCAGCGTAGCTCAGTGGCAGAGCAGGGGACTCATAAGCCCTTGGTCGGCGGTTCGAATCCACCCGCTGCCAGTTTAAGTTTTT
>CAYFFA010000043.1:0-3879 GCA_964342375.1 uncultured Dehalococcoidales bacterium
ACATGCCTCAGCAATAACAATCAATACGGCAAATTTATCCATATTTTTTCCGCATAATGACTATCCAGCTACTGTATATTGCACCACCAGAGAGCTATAGATCCCACACCTCAACTGAAACTATTTGCTGCCTTCTGAATTCAACAAATCAATCTCTAAGGGTATTGACATGGTGCAGATACTGTGGTAGTATAATATGCGGCTGTTAGTTGCCGATAGCTCAAGACAGGAAATACGTAGACGAGTCTTGTCTATAAAAAGGATGGCTTCTCAAGATGAAGAGGATTTACATTAACGAACAGGCTTGCATCGACTGTCATCTTTGTGAGGTGCACTGTCAGGTGGCGCACTCACAATCGAAGGACTTAGTCAAAGCGTTCAAGAGAGAGTCTCCCCGCCCTCTGCCACGTTTGTGGGTTGAGTCAAAGAAGCCTGTCTCCTTTTCCGTGCAGTGCCGTCACTGTGCTGACCCTTCCTGTATTTACGCCTGCCTTACCGGGGCCATCCAGAAAGACCCCGAGAGCAGTATCGTTACCGTGGACACTGAGAGGTGCGTCGGTTGCTGGACGTGCATATTGGCTTGTCCATTTGGGGCTATACGGCAGGATACAAACCAGGGTAAGATAGCTAAATGCGACCTCTGCATAGGAAAAGATATGCCAGCGTGCGTCACCAATTGCCCTAATGAGGCACTGGTATACGCAGAGACTGAAGACGATACTCCAAGCTAAAGCGTTGGATGGGTGATGACAAAATGATTGCAATAGTTGATTATGGTGCCGGCAATCTGCGTAGCGTAACTAACGCCATCGCCAAGCTGGGCTATCAACCGAAGGTAACCAGCAGCCCCGATGAGGTGCTCGATGCCCAGGCAGTTATCCTGCCCGGAGTTGGTGCTGCCGCCGACACCATGGAGAATCTAAAGAAGCTGGGTATGGTTGACTCTATTGTTCAACTCATCGCTGAGGAGCGTCCCTTCTTCGGTGTTTGTATCGGGTTACAAATCTTATGTACCGGCACTGAAGAGGGCGGCGGGCATAAGTGCCTCAATGTCATTCCAGGACAGGTGCGAAAGCTGCCACCGGGACCAAAGGTTCCACACATGGGATGGAACCAGGTAAAACAGCGGATTTCTCACCCAATTTTTGACGGCATACCGGATGAAGCCAGCTTCTACTTCGTGCACAGTTATTATGTAGACTCGGACGATAAATCTTTAATAGCCGGTGAGACTGAATACGGCATTCCCATATGCAGCGTGGTTGCCGGAGGTAACCTGATTGGGACGCAATTTCACCCGGAAAAGAGTGGCGAGCTCGGGTTGAAATTTTATGCCAACTTTTTGAAGATGGCGCTTGCCGGAAAGCAATCTTGAGTTGGGAAGAGCGAAAATAATGAAAGCTAAATACCTGATTATAGGAAACTCCGCCGGTGGCATCGGTGCTGCCGAAGCCATACGCGAGGCAGATAAAGTCGGCTCAATCACCATAATCTCTGATGAGCCCTATCCCGCCTATTCACGGCCGCTTATCTCTGAGTATCTCAGTGAGGGACGCCCCTTAGACAAGATGCTATATCGCCCAGCTGATTTCTACGAGAAGAACGATATCCGCATTCTCCTAGGCAGTAAGGTGGAGCGACTTGATATAAATAACCACACCATCAAGCTAGGGGATGGAAAGAGAATCACCGGGGAGAAGCTCTTGTTAGCCACTGGCGGTTCACCTATCGTGCCTCAGATAAAGGGTATTGAGAGGAAAGGGGTCTTTACCTTCATCACTATTGATAACGCCAAGGCAATTGACCAGTACCTCAACGGCGCAGCCCGGGCGGTGGTCATCGGTGGCGGACTCATCGGGGTCAGCGTGACCGAGGCACTGGTAAAGCGAGGTGTTGAAGTCGCAGTTGTGGAGATGAAAGAATGGATTCTAAACACCATCCTTGATGAGGAGGTGTCAGATCTGGAGGAAGAAGCCCTCAGGCAGGCAGGAGTCAGAATTATAACCGGTCACACCGTTGCTGAGGTCAGCGGAGGTTCCTCAGCAGAGGCACCCGTCAGCAGCGTGACACTGGACGATGGGAGCCGGATTCCCTGCGACCTTGTAATAGCGGCTATCGGCATCCTGCCTCGCACCGAGCTTGTATCTGGCACCGGAATAAAGATCAAGCGTGGTATAGCGGTTGACAGCCACATGGCTACATCCAATCCCGATGTCTTTGCTTGCGGGGATGTGGTTGAAGCTTATGATTTCACTTACGGCGAAAATCGGCTTACCCCTATATGGCCCAACGCCTACATTGGAGGCAGGGTTGCCGGATTTAATATGGCTGGCGTCCCAACTGAATATCAGGGCGGAACGGCAATGAATTCCCTGAAATATTTTGGGGTAGATGTTGTCTCCGCTGGAATGGTGAACCCGCCCGATGATAGTTACGAGGCACTGAGCAGAAAAGATGACCATAGCTATCACAAGGTGGTATTGAAAGATGGGCTTGTAGTAGGGATGGTCTTCGCCGGCGGTATTGAGAGAGCCGGTATAGTCTTCAGCTTGATGAAGGACAAGGTGGATGCCGGCAGTTTTAAGGAAGTGCTCATCGCTGACGATTTCGGTTTCGCCTCTCTTCCCGAGGAAATATGGCGGCCACGGCTGGAAGCGCCGACCGGGCTGGTTTATTCAGCCATCACTGCTGAGCAACCTAAGAAGATGGTCGCAAGAGATTAGGCTTTTCGAAGCCTTATTACAGGAGTATAAAATTGAAAGAACTCTGTCAGGTAAATAACCCCTATCACGATGATAAGGCGATTGATGCCTGTTCCATCTTCGGAATGATGGATACTTCAGGCAGAAGGTTCTCAGGGGAAGGCATCACCAGAGCTATTGCCAACATGCATGTCCGCGGCAACGGCCTGGGTGGAGGACTTGCTGTCTACGGATTGTATCCAAAACATGCCGATTGTTACGCCTTCCACATAATGTACCTGAGCCGGGAGGGGAAAAATGAGACAGAGGCATTTCTCAAAGAAAAGTTTGTCCCGGTCTTCGATGAGGAAGTGCCGACACGACCATCCCCAGGAATTGTAGACCCCCCTCTGGTATGGCGCTATTTCTTGGGGGTTGGCAAGCACCAGCTTGATGAGCAACCAGAGGATGACTATGTTGTTGACAGGGTAATGGAAATGAACACCCAGTTGAGTGACACCTTCGTCTTTTCCAGCGGCAAGGATATGGGGGTATTTAAGGGAGTGGGCTACCCTGAGGAGATATCTGAATATTTCTGCCTCGAGCAATATGAGGGTTACCTGTGGACGGCCCACGGTAGATTCCCCACCAATACCCCCGGGTGGTGGGGTGGAGCTCACCCGTTCAGCATCCTGGACTGGACGGTAGTCCACAATGGTGAGATTTCATCCTACGGAATAAACCAGCGTTATGTGGAGCAATTCGGCTACCACTGCACAATGCAGACTGATACTGAAGTGATAGCCTATGCCGTTGACCTCCTGATGCGGAAGCATAATCTCCCTATCGAGATAGTGGCCAGGATACTGGCTCCCCCCTTCTGGGATGATATTGGGCGCCGCTCTGATGGGGAGCAGAAGCTGCTCCGAACCCTGCGTCAGGTATACGGCAGCCTACTCTTAAATGGGCCCTTCACCATAATTATTGCCCACCAGGGCGAGATGATAGGGCTTACCGACCGCATTAGATTGCGCCCCCTTACTGTTGGAGTGAAAGGTGATATGCTCTACCTTTCGTCTGAGGAAGCATCCATCCGCCTGATTTGTCCCGACCTGGATAGGGCGTGGATTCCAATGGGGGGTGAGCCTATAATAGGCAGATTAGAACAGCCGCTTCAGCCACAGCCGGCAACGGTTGC
>CAYFFA010000044.1:0-3662 GCA_964342375.1 uncultured Dehalococcoidales bacterium
GGGTCTGGTAGTAGCTGCTTATGGTGTTTTCCGAATGCTTCTACCCCTCATAAGCGACAAACCAGACAAGGAGAATGGCTAGTGCCTAGACGGGGCTGTCTTGGTTGTTCATTCCCGATTATAGTCGGGCTTCTGGTTGTCTTCATTGCACTCTTTGTTGTCGGCTTTCTCAGTGGTCCTATAGGCGAAAAAATGTTCGGTGATGTCGGGTTGCCGAGCTGGCTAAGTGTCCCTGAGCCGGAACCCAAACTGCCGGCGGAAGAGGTCTTCCCCCTCCCCGGTCTTAGTATCACAAATAGCGTTATTGCCGCGTGGATTAGCATGATAGTACTGATAGTTATATCATATGCTGCCACCCGCCGGATGAAACTCATCCCGACTAGGTTTCAAACTTTTTTTGAGTCCGCCCTCGGATGGGTCTATGATCTGTGTAAAGAGGTAGCCGGTGAGGAAAATGGCCGCAGGTTCTTTCCCATAGTAACCACCATCTTTCTCTTTGTCATAACCAATGCCTGGTTGGCACTGCTCCCCGGGTTCGGCTCAATAAACATTACAAATGCCGAGGGTCACCACGTGCATTTGTTCCGGGCAGCCAATACCGATATCAATTTGCCTCTTGCCCTAGCTCTAATGTCTTTTATCTTTGTGGGATACTTCGGTCTGCGGTCACGGGGCCTGGGTTTCCTCAAGGAATATATAAAAGTGGGGCGAATTGCAGCCGGCTTTCGCTATATGCTCAGGGGCAAACCCCGGGCCGGGCTTGGTACCGCCTTCAACGGGGTGATCGATGCCTTCATCGGTTTCCTGGAGCTACTCAGCGTGTTCATCCGGCTCGTGAGCTTTACATTCCGTCTTTTTGGCAACATGACGGCCGGCGAGATATTACTCCTGATAGTAATGTTTCTTGTTCCGTGGTTGGTGGTTTTGCCTTTCTACGCGCTTGAATTGCTCGTCGGCTTCGTCCAGGCACTTATTTTCGCTGGGTTGACCTTGGTGTTTCTTACCGTTGCCACGGCCCATCACGGGGAAGAGGCGACTTAACATAAATACATCACCAATCATTACAAAAAGGGAGGAAGACAATGACACCAGAAGTGATGAAGATGCTGGCGATAGGCTTGGCGGTTGGGCTAGGAATGCTGGGACCGGCACTTGCCATCGGGCTGATTGGCTATTCGGCGCTGCAGGGACTAGCCCGTAATCCAGAGGCCAGAGGTCCAATCATGACTAATATGATTCTGGTCACCGCCTTTGCTGAAGCAATTAGCATTTATGTCCTTATAGTGGCTATTATCCTGGTCTTTGTTGTTTAGTAGAATTCACAGTAATAACTAGCAAGGCGGTTAAAATGGAAGAGCAAGGTCTACCTTTATTTATCGGTGTTATCATCGCGGCAGCAATATTGGGAGCATTGATTGTTGGTGGTATGGTGCTGCTGGCGATATTGTCTGCTTGAGTAAGCCTGTCTTATATTGGAGAATATCAGCTTAAATAATCGCTTTCGGGGATGGTAAATGAGCGGTTATTTGCTGGGTATTTAGGGGGTTAAAATGGGAGGTCTGGCGAGTCTGGGTATAAACATGCCAACGCTGCTGGCGCAAATTATTAACTTTGTAATCCTGCTGGGTCTACTGTATCTGGTTGCCTACAAGCCTCTTATGAAAATGTTTGACGAGCGCTCCAGAAAAATTAAGGAAAGCATAGAGCAGACGGAACATATCCGGGAACAGGCAGCACGTGCCGAGGAAGAGGCTGAAAAACGGATTGCGGCTGCAAGCAGGGAGGGGCAGGAAATGGTAGCCCGGTCACTAAAGACCGGGGATGAGGTCAGACAGAAGGCACAGGAGGAAGCAAAACAGGAATCTGAAATCCTTATCGCCAGGGCACGCACGGAGATTCAGCGAGAGCGGGATGAGGCTAACGATGAGCTACGTAAAGAGTTTGCTGACCTGACGATACTGGCAGCAGAGAAGGTAATCGACCGGTCGTTAGATAGGAAGGCACATCGCCAGATTATCGACAAGGTGCTGGAGGAAGGTGCCACCCTTAAGAAGGGTTAGTCTTCTTATTCAGGGGAAATAGTGTGGCTATAACGATTTATGGCAGGCGCTTTACCCGGGCAGTCTTTGAGATTGCTCTGGAAAAGAATGAACTGGATATGTGGCAGTCATACCTGAGGAAGATTGCCGGT
This sequence comes from uncultured Dehalococcoidales bacterium, assembly GCA_964342375.1. Taxonomy (GTDB): domain Bacteria; phylum Chloroflexota; class Dehalococcoidia; order Dehalococcoidales; family CAYFFA01; genus CAYFFA01. Next base: position 2,192 of record CAYFFA010000044.1, read on the forward strand.
ATATCTGATGATTCCAATATTATGGCTCTGCTCCATAATCCGAAGCTAGACTTTGGTATTAAGGCTAAGCTGTTAACTGAACGGCTTGGGGATATTGACCCTCTGGCGTCGAACCTGGCTAATATGTTGGTCGCCAGGGGCAGGCTGAGCATGGCCGGTGACATTGCCGATGAGTACCAGCGGCTGCTGGATAAACATCGCGGTATAGAGCATGCTGAGGTTACTGCGGCTATTCCCATCGGTGATGAAGACAGGCAAACACTGGCCGAGCGGCTTAGTGCTATGGTCGGCAAGAAAGTAATGGTTGAATCTGAGGTTGATGCCAGCTTAGTAGGTGGGATAGTGGTTAGGGTTGGTGGTAAGCTGCTTGATGGCAGCACTCGCAGCACGTTACTGGCTTTAAAGAAGGAGCTTGGTGGGGCGGCGAGGTAATTACATACTATAAATAAAAGGAGAATGCGAGGGGGGCGAAGCCCCTCTATGAATCAGATATTGTTCTCCCTTGAAAAAGGGGAATAACAGCAGATTCCCGGAGAAATGGATATTACTCCGGGTGGTAAAAGGGGGTGAGATAGGTTAAATGGCAGCAAAAGGACAAGATATAGTTTCCGTAATTAAACAGCAGATTGAGCAATTTGGCACAGCGGCCACCATGGTGGATGTGGGTACGGTGATTGGGGTCGGTGATGGTATCGCCAGGGTTCATGGGCTGTCGGCGGCCAAGTATAACGAGTTGCTTCAGTTCCCTCATGAGGTTATGGGCATTGCCCTCAACCTGGAGGAAGATAGTGTGGCTGCTATTATTCTTGGCGACTACACTGAGATTAAAGAGGGGGACGAGGTAAAGTGTACGGGTAGAATCGCTGAGGTTCCCGTAGGCGAGGCGCTTATCGGCAGGGTGGTGGATGCCCTGGGTCGTCCCATAGACGGCAAGGGCGCTATAAAAGCCGATAACACCCGGCCTCTGGAGCGGGTTGCTCCCAACGTTGTAATGCGTACATCTGTTGATACACCGGTGCAAACAGGGATTAAGGCTATAGATAGCATGATTCCGCTGGGCAGGGGGCAGCGGGAACTTATTATTGGCGACCGCTCTACAGGTAAGACAGCTATTGCGCTTGATGCCATTGTCAATCAGAGGGGTGGGGACTTAATCTGTATCTACGTGGCTATCGGCCAGAAAGTGTCTAATGTGGCACGGGTAGTATCCACCCTGGAAGCTCAAGGAGCTATGGAGCATACGATTGTAGTTGCGGCTAATGCCTCAGATTCGTTTGCCCTGCAGTACCTTGCGCCTTACGCTGGATGTGCCATAGGCGAGGAGATTATGGAGCAGGGCAAAGATGCCCTGGTTATCTATGACGATCTTTCCAAGCACTCCTGGGCCTATAGGCAGCTTTCGCTGCTTCTGCGCCGTCCTCCGGGACGAGAGGCCTACCCCGGTGACGTTTTCTATTTGCATAGTCGCTTG
>CAYFFA010000045.1:0-3093 GCA_964342375.1 uncultured Dehalococcoidales bacterium
CTATTTCTACAGCACCTATGAGCAGGAGAATGAGGCTGAGCTATCTGAGGGGAAGAAGGCGGTAGTCATCGGCAGCGGTCCCATCCGCATCGGACAGGGCATTGAATTCGACTACTGCAGCGTCCACTCCGCCTGGGCACTGCAGGAATCCGGCTACAAGAGCATTATGGTCAACTCCAACCCGGAAACGGTCTCAACTGATTTTGATACCAGCGACCGCCTCTACTTTGAAGCTCTGGATGAAGAGAGCCTGCGCGATATTCTGGAAAATGAAGGTGCAACGAACGATGCCCCGCCATCTATAGTCCAGTTCGGCGGCCAGACAGCTATAAATCTGGCTGAGCCCTTGTCCCGCAACGGGATGCCTATCCTCGGTTCCAGTGCCGAAGCCATTGATCTGGCTGAGGACAGGCGCCTGTTTGAGAACTTCCTCAGTGGGCTGAGTATTCCCCAACCACCGGGAGCCGGAGTATCCTCAATAGAAGAAGCTCTCAGCATTGCTGAGCTCATCAGCTACCCGGTGCTGGTGCGACCCAGCTACGTCCTCGGCGGCAGGGCTATGGAGATAGTCCATAACGCCGACGAGCTTGTCCGGTACATGAGCGTTGCTATAGAACTGGATACCAAACACCCTGTCCTCATCGATAAATATATGGAGGGGAAAGAGGTAGAGGTTGACGCTATAGGAGACGATAAAGATGTGCTCATCCCGGGCATAATGGAGCACATTGAACGGGCGGGAGTCCACAGCGGAGATTCTATGGCTGTCTATCCCGGCGTGAACCTGACTGAATCCGAGATAAAAACGATTGTCGACTATACAGTGCGCATGGGACTGGCCATGAAGATTAAGGGCTTGATGAATATCCAGTTCGTTATCACGCCGGCCGGTCCCGCTCAAGAATCAAAAGTTTACGTATTAGAAGTAAACCCCCGTGCCAGCCGCACTATCCCGTTTATCTCCAAGGTTACCGGAGTGCCGATGGTGAAAGTGGCAATTAAAGTTATGCTGGGTAAGAGTCTTAAAGAGCAGGGTTACAAAAGCGGTCTGTGGCCAAGGCAAAATCTGGTCGGTATCAAAGCCCCGGTCTTCTCCATGTCAAAACTGCTTGGTGTGGATACTCACCTCGGCCCAGAAATGAAATCCACCGGTGAGGTAATAGGAATCGACTATACCTTTGGTGCCGCCTTAGCCAAAGCTCTCCACGCTGCCGGGCTAATGCTCCTGCCCGAAGCAGCCATACTTCTCAGCATCGCCGACAGGGATAAACCTGAAGCACTGCCTATAATCGGTAATCTCGCACGGATAGGCCATAAACTCTACGCTACCGAAGGCACCGCAGCCATGATTGAGACGGCTGGGTTTCCGGTAACACTTATTAGCAAAAAGTTGAGTGAAGGGCATCCCAATGTCATTGATATCATTAACGATGGTACTGTAAGCGGCGTTGTCAACACCGTTACCGGAGATCGCATCCCGCTACGGGATGGCTTCGAAATCCGCCGGGCGGCTGCCGAAAAACGTATTCCTTGCTTTACCTCCCTTGATACGGCTCGAGCCGCCGTTGAAGCGCTGATCAACGGGAGCCAGATTTATAGCGCTCAACCCTTACCGGACTATCGTACGAAGGAGTCAACTTGAAGCAAATATTTTCTTCCATTGTTTCTAACCATGAAGTCATGCCCGGGGTCTACCTTACATGGCTGAAATCTCCTCACATGGCTTCTACGGCACAGCCGGGCCAATTTGTCATGGTGCGCTGTGGAGAAGACTTTGTGCTACGCCGCCCGTTGAGCATTCACCAGTTAGACGGGGAGGATAAGTTTGCTTTGTTGTTTACCGTGGCTGGGAAAGGCACCTACTGGCTGTCCCAGCGTCAAGCTAGTGAGACTATAGACCTGGTTGGGCCGTTGGGTAACAGCTATGCTATTCAATCTAACTCACATAACCTGTTACTGGTTGCTGGCGGCATGGGTATTGCGCCGCTACGATTCCTTGCCGATGCAGCTATCAACCAAGAAATACCAGTGACACTCCTCTATGGAGCAAGCTCATCAATACAACTTTTACCAACAGCAAAATCACCCCACGGATTGCTCACCAACGGCGTGTCACCATTCAATATTAATACTGTGAAAGTTACCGATGATGGGTCTGAAGGCTTTAGGGGTTTGGCTACTGACTTGATAGTAAACCATATTGACCGGGCAGACCAGATTTTCGCTTGCGGGCCACTCCCGATGTATAAAACAATGGCGCAAATGACGGAACTAAAAGATAAACCCGTCCAGATTTCTCTGGAAGTGCTGATGGCGTGTGGGCTTGGAGTCTGCTACGGATGCACGGTTAAGACAAATAATGGACTGAAACAGGTGTGCAAGGATGGCCCTGTATTCAAGTTAGGCGATATAGTGTGGGATGAAGTCACTGAGATATGACCTAGCTTCCTCCGTTTCCTCCTACTTGCCTCTGGATGCTCAGATTGGTTGAATTGGTTAGCTACGTAGTTTTTGGTTTCCTAGCCTTTTTCTTATCACCACCGTGCTTGACTAGTGCCTCAATACGAGATCCTTTATCATGTCGTGCAATATACCAATCTTTTAATAAAGTTTCTATTAGATTAATTAGTAGCTCAGCCTCGTTTGGGCTCAATATCTACAATAAGGTTAACATCTTCCCCCATATGTGCCCCGATGTTACCTACTTCGCGAACAGCATCAATAGCTTGCCAAGTCAATGACTCTACCTTGCCTTTTATTTGCTCGATTTCCTTAGCTTGTTTACCTGGCGTAACCGTCCATTTCCAGAAGTCTCGTATTATTCCCTATAAACATCTGCGAGCACGAGCCGCTGATGTCTTAGGGCTTCGGTCTTTAATCAGACATACCTCATTATAGCCATCCAAAATCGCCTTCGGAATTTAGTCGGGAAAGGACTGTGCTTTTGACTGAGTAATTAGCTGCCACCTCCCTCAATACCAAGCAGCCCTCCCAAGTTTGACCTCTAGAGCAGACATTTTATAATCTGAATTTGGGCAAACGATAAACCCAGAGGCGAGCATTAGTTCTCCTTCTTTATTCTCTGTTCGCAAT
>CAYFFA010000046.1:0-2188 GCA_964342375.1 uncultured Dehalococcoidales bacterium
AGCCTTCAGACTGAGGGAGAGTGTGATATTATCAATATCACGTCTCAAATAGAACAGCACCTCGCTGAGACAGACATAAACAACGGTACGGTTACGCTATTTGTCGCCGGTTCAACCGCCGGGCTATCAACCATTGAATTTGAATCCGGCTTGGTCTCTGACTTCCAGAGCATGTGGGAGCGAAATGTCCCCAAATTTATCACCTATAATCATGACCGCCGCTGGGGCGATGGTAACGGACATTCCCATGTGCGAGCCTCGTTGCTGGGCGCCTCGCTTGTAGTTCCTTTCTCTGATAAAAGGTTGATTCTTGGCACCTGGCAGCAGATAATCCTGGTAGATTTCGATAACCGACCTCGCTCAAGACAAATTATAGTTCAAATCATGGGTGATTAAAGTCGGATGGCTTTGACAGCCGTTTATCCCGTAGTTTATAATATGCTAGTTACTAAACCGCACAGGCGAGTGAAATTTGCAATAGAAAGGTGGTACAAAGTGGCAAACCAGGTAGGCAAAAGGTATCGCTGTTCAAAGTGTGGCGCCGAATTTATTGTTACCAGAGGTGGTGACGGCACAATTAACTGCTGTGGCCAACCCATGGAGCTGAAGCAATAGTAAAACCATTTAGCCGGAGGAAGTTATCAAATGGCAAGTCAACTTGGAAAAAGATATCAATGCCAAGACTGTGGCACCGAAATACTATGCACCAAAGCCGGTGAGGGTGGAATTACCTGCTGCGATAAGGAAATGCAACTCCAAGAACCCAGACCACTCCCCTCCTCAGATTAGGAAAAGGGTTCTTACCAATATAGTAGGCAATTAACCTATTTCCCCTCTAGCAGAGAGAAAAACTCCATCCTGCTTTCAGGATGAGTATGAAAGGCACCCCGTATAGCTGAGGTAACAATATTGCTGCCCGGTTTCTTTACTCCTCGCATGACCATACATAAGTGCTCGGCCCGAATAACCACCACCACCCCAGATGGGTTTAGCCCGTCCATAATAGTATCAGCAATCTCTGTAGTCATTCTTTCCTGAATCTGGGGGCGTCTGGCAATGATTTCTACCACTCTCGCCAACTTGCTAATACCGACAACGCGCCCCCTGACATCAGGAATGTAGCCGATATGGACTGTGCCATAAAATGGTAAAAGATGATGCTCACACATAGAATAAAAGGGGATATCCCTCACAATGACCATTTCCCGGTGTCCCAGTTCATAGCCCACCATCAGTTCTTCTCGAGGGTCAATATCAATCCCCCCAAAAAGCTCTGCATACATCTCAGCTACACGCTGTGGGGTGCCGACTAAACCTTCCCTCCGTGGATTTTCCCCAATAGCCTCAATAATAGAAACTACTGCCTCGCTTATCTTAGCCTCATCAAACACCTTAGTCCTCCTTTAACGCCTGCCGCACACAGACCTCGCGGTCAATATGCCTTACCGTATCTTGCGCTGCGGCAACGTAAATATCGCGTGCCAGATACAGGACGGGGGTAATCCTGTTCAAATCTATTGCTTCATCGGGAGTGAAAGCCTCCTCCAACACATGTACAGCTACAATCTCGCCCACCAGCCACCTGTGGTCGCCATACTCCGAATCATCAATTAACCGACATTCATAGGCGGTATAGGCGTCTTTCAAGATTGGCGCACCTATCTTTACTGGCTTATCCGCAGGAATATTAAAGCTCTGAATTTTGTCTATCTCCCGCCCACTAACACCACCTGTCAATGCAACTTGCTCTACCTTCTCAAAGGGCAGGAAATTAACTCCGAACTCCTTGCTGTCAGCAATAAGTCGATAAGTAAACCTCTTAGAAGAAATTGACACCCCATAAATTGGTGGCTCAAAAGAGAGGGCGGTATGCCAGGCAGCTGCCATAGCATTGCACCTCCCATCGGCTTGAGCGGTAATTACCGCCGCTACTTTAGGGTAGTGCTGATAGAACTTTCCTATGTCCTCACTGATCACTTTAGCCACTGGATGACCTCCTTAAGCCCAGCCTAGAGCCTGTTCTACAGCCGACAAATCAGCAGGAAGCTCCACGAAGGACTCAGCGTTTTTCAGAGCTAGGTCAGCATCTTTGAGTCCCGTGCCGGTCACCACACAAACTATCTTCTTTCGCGAGAAGTCCATACCATTACGGGAAAGCTTGATAAGCCCGGCTAAGGAAGCTGCTGCA